>JABZGY010000001.1:0-84478 GCA_015259155.1 Atopobium sp.
ATATAGATCTGTTCGGATTCATCCACACGTGTCACACTCTCGCCAAATGACTGTGCCGTCCAGGATTTCCCCGACCAACGAGGACCACAAAGTTCTATACCACCAAAGGTATCCAGAAGGACCTGCACCTGTGAATCAATAATACGAGGAATGTATGTTTCCGGCTTAAACTTTGAATATCTCATAAGACCCCCTTCCTCGTAAGAACTATTGTAATGCCTGATGATAGCACAAATTCAACTCTTCATTTATGATTTTCGAGGATTTCCATTTATGATTTTCGAGCTAACTCAACTATGTTTTTCGAGCCATTACATTGATGATTTTCGAAGGATTAACCGCAGTGAGGGTTCACTGAACACCATTGCTCTTTCTAAAGTCCACCGGCGAGAAGCCCTTGTTCCTTCGAAATGCTTCCGTGAACGCACCCGGTTTGCGGTAACCGACCGCCTTACCGACGCTTGCAATCGGAAGATCGGTTTCCTTGAGCAGCCGAACAGCCTCTTCCATTCGTTCCCGTATGACATACGCAGAAGGTGAAAGCCCCGTCGCGGTTTTGAACAGCCTTTTCAGCTTGGTTTGCCCGATGTACAGCTCTGAGGCAAGCCGTGCACAGGAGAGGTCTCCACTCAGGTTGTCGGCAATGTAGGCACTGATATGGCAGATAGCGCGTGTATCATCCTGAGACAGAGCCTTATGTTCTTCGCTTCCATCTTCTCGGGTAGCGTATTCCATAACAAGAGCGACAGCCTCTGCAATCACGCCCTCATAGAACAGCACCGCGGCAATTCCCTTGCCCTGATACGCACGTGCCTTGCGGAGCAGATCGACAAGTTCGGGAAGATCATGTTTTCCGTCAACTTTGATAAAGGCTTCCCGGACATCTCTGATATCCCCAAACCTGCTTTGTAGATAATCCCGATAGTAGTCGGGAGAAATAGTGATAGACGAAGCCCTTGCTACGGCCCCTTTTGAGAATCGCATCTCATATTCTTCATTCTCACCCCCAAGATATACCATGATGGCCCCCGGAGCGAGCGGCGCACCCTGACGTTGCACCATACCCTTGACATCATCGTAGCATCCCAGGCAGATGTGCTCGGTACAGCGGTACCGCATGATCCCGCTTTTTGCAAAGTTCATCCTGAATGCATTCACGGCAAAAAGACTTCCGCGAAAGTACGCCCAGTACTCACCGGATCCCAGCTCATTTTCAAAGGTGTGTAGGACGCCTTCAGGGCCATAACCACGAACTTCCTTCAAAGGCTTGAGATCCCATCCCTGAAACGCCCCACGGTAAAGATCTGTCTCAATACTTTTCATCTTCCTTCCTTTCCGCTCGTCCGGTTCCCAGGCTTCTTCCTTGATCAGGCCTTCTCATTCCGTATAGGGACGCATCTCATCAATGCAGTTGTCAGGAACATGCTGTTTATCCATTATAAAGCAGAGTTTCCTATAGCTAACAATTGATCGGCGAATCGATCGATGTGCATCGATATAAAGAGTCGACAGTAAGGAGGATCATCTATGAAAGCAGAAGTTGAAAGCTCCAAAAATACCAGGTGGGTCATGCGCGACGTCCTTACATTTGTAATATTCAATCTCATCATCATGATACTTATCACGGTGGCAAAAGTAGTCGAAGACATGCTGTTGGCACCACAAAATACGTTCTTCGTCGGATCATGGCTGTTTCCGTTACTGGCAACACCGTTCTATCTCGTCATGGCCGATCGCATCGGCAAACGTGGCGTACTTTCCGGATCGATCCTCATATTTGGTGTCCTCTACACCTTCATGGGCGGACCCTACTGTGCACCGGTCGCTATTGTGGGCGCAGTCATAGGCGAGCTGGTTATGTGGGGTAAAGATTCTTATCACGATATCAAACGCGTCATCGGCGGCTATATCGTCTATTGGGTGACGTTTGGTTTTTATGGAATCATACCGTATGTACTGTTCAGAGAAGCCTACATGAAACAGTTGGAAACCTACTACAATGCCGCCGACGTTACCGCGATGATCGCCCAATATACCGAACTCCCCTGGATCCTTCTGATGATGGCTTTGTTTGCAGCGGGAACGATCGTTGGCGGCCTTATTGGATCAAAATTCTTGAAAAAACACGTCCGTAAAGCGAAAATCGCATGAACGACATGGAAGAGACGGACATCAAGTGCGGTCTTCTCGGCCTTGATCCAAGAACACATCTGTTGTCGTTCTTTCTTGTGGGGATCGTATCCATGCTGATAGTGAACCTCCTTGAGACGGTGCTTTTACAGGCATTCGCTACAGCTTATCTCGCCGCAAACGGACGGACGAGAAGTGCGACAAGGACCTGTGTGAGCTTCATAGTCATATGCGGCCTGAGCTTTCTTCCCCTCCCAGGGCTGTACGGAGTTCTTTTTGTAAGCATGCTGCACATGATTCCCCCGTTTACGACCGGCTGCGCGTTCTTCTCGCTTTCTCCTTCGGCGATCATGTGCGCACTCGACCGGTGGCATCTCCCGCAAAAATTCCTCGTTGGGATCTGCATGATATTCAGATTTGCCTCGATCCTTCCGTTTGAGATGCGCTCAATACTTCGCGGAATCCGCATGCGGGGCATCTTCCCCAGCTTACTGGGTATTGTGAGACACCCCGCACTCGCATACGAATGCTTTTACACGCCGCTTGTCATGCGCTCGCTGAGACTCTCAAACGAACTCGCCGCATCGGCCGAACTGCGAGGGATTGGGATAGGTACAGGACGAACGTCGGTATATCACGTGGGATTCACCTTGCGCGACGCAATGTGCGCTCTTGTTGTAACTGCAGCCGTCGCCGGCATATATGCGTTGGAGGCGGTTTTGTGAGAGGTACGGAAACCGTCGCTTTGAAGAACGTTTCGTTTTACTACCTCGACGAGTCTGAGCTTTCAGATGAAACATCAGCTGATAGTGAGGTATCAGCCGGCAGATACGAATCTACGGAAAGCTGTGTACAGGATATCTGCCTCAACATCCCGGCAGGCTCATGCACCGTGCTCTGCGGACGCTCCGGCAGCGGAAAATCAACGGTTCTGCGCCTGATCGACGGCCTCGCAGGAACCTTCTTTCCCGGCGAGAAGAGCGGAGTGGTCCTTGTACACGGAACGGACGTGTTTGATCTGTCCCCGCGCAATCGCACGAAAAGCATAGGCGTAGTCACACAAGATCCGAGAAGTCAATTCTTCATGGGGACGGTAGGCGACGAAATTGCATTTTCCCTGGAAAATCTGGGTACTGATCCCTCAGATACGATCAAGTTTGTCCAAGAGGCGGCAACACTCAGCGGTGTCAGCCGACTTCTTGCCGAGAAGCTCACCGAGCTCTCAAGCGGACAAAAACAGCGCGTCGCTCTTGCGGCTGCAATAGCCAACCGTCCGCAGATCCTGATACTTGACGAACCCACTTCAAATTTGGATGCAGAGGGGTCTCAGTCGCTTATCAAGATCCTCGGAGAGCTTAAAAGAAACGGCGTGGCACTGATCATCTCCGAGCATAGACTCCATCAATTTTTGCCTGTAGCCGATGAGTTTGTATATCTTCAGGAAGGACGCATAGCCGCTCGGTGGGATGTCGAGAAGTTCACGTCTCTTTCCGAACACGAAACGGCAAAGTTTGGGCTTCGACACCCCGACATGAAATCCGACTCTGAAATCAAATCCTATCCCGCAAAGGATGCGGACGGTTGGCACATGACAGATGTGACCTATCTATACCCTTCAACAAAACGCGGAATCAAGGGCATTACCGCTGAATTTCCATTCGGATCCGTAACGGTCATATGTGGTGAAAACGGAACAGGCAAAACTACGCTCGCAAAAGTCCTTGTAGGAGCCGCTCGAGAGCAGAGAGGCATCGTCGCCAGAAACGGGAAACATCTTTCCCGTAAAGAACGCCGCCTCCTCAGCTACTTTGTCATGCAGGACGTTGACTATCAGCTGTATGCCGGCAGCGTAGCGGACGAAGTGGTGCTTGGCCGACAGGTGGATGATGCACTCAAGGCACGCGCCTGGGAGGCACTGACAGCTTTTGGTCTGACGGATTTGGCCGACCGACATCCGGCCAGTCTTTCCGGCGGGCAGAAGCAGCGCGTCATACTTGCAACGGCATACTGCTCAGATGCCGAGCTTATTGTACTTGACGAGCCCACAAGCGGACTTGACGGACACGGGATGCACGAGGTGGTGCATTGGTGCCGCAAACTTGCATCCGAGAAAAAAGCAGTTGTGGTTATAACGCACGACGAACTGTTGGCGCAACTGGCAGGCGATTACATCGTTGACTTGTCATTGCAGAAAAGAAGTTGATGTCTCCATGAGTCACATTACGCCAAAAGACCGGACGGCACGTCCCAGTGCATTTTCAAAGCTTTTCTATTTTATGCGGCCCGACAGGAATCGAATGCTCTTCTCGCTTCTTCTAGCATGCATAGGCGAGGCGGCAGGCATGGTTCCTTATATTGTCGTTGCCTTACTTGCCGCGGGATTGGCGGAAGGGACGCTCACGCTTGAGTCAGCTGCTCTCCTATCAGCCGCAGCAGCAGCGGCCCAGATTGCAAAGTTCCTGTTCACCTGGCGCTCTTCCATGATCAGCCACGGGATCGCCTTCAAGGCTCTACGCACCATGCGTGAGCAGATGGCAGAGAAGATGGCTCGTGTGCCCATGGGGACCATCGTCGACACGCCGACGGGCACGTTCAAGAACCGGTTCGTAGACAACGTGAACCAACTTGAGGACGCCATTGCGCACTTCATGCCCGAGCTTCCAAGCACGGTATTTGCGCCGCTTTTGGCAATGATCATCGTATTCGCCATCAACTGGCGTATGGGACTTGCCGGGATTGCCACGATCCCCTTATGCCTGCTCTTCTATCTTGGCATGATGCGGGACTATAAGCCCAAAATGGCCCGCTATATTGCGAGCGAACAGCGGATGAACTCAACGCTGGTAGAGTATGTCAACGGTATCCAGGTAATCAAAGCGTTCGGACGCACCGCATCCTCATACGGCTCGTTTTCCGAGGCGGTAGCCGAATATCACGACTCCACGCTTGCATGGTTTCACCAAAGCTGGATATGGATGGCGGCGATACGGGCTATCGTCCCCTGTACGCTGCTCTTCTCGTTACCGCTCGGCGTTTGGCTGCTTTCGGTCGGACGGATCACATTACCTGCCTTCATGGTGTGCATCACCATCCCATTGGGATTCATCGGAGGAATACTCAAGTTCTCCCAGGCGGCAGGCCAAATTTCACGTATGGATACCTGCCTGAACGTAGTCTGGGACTTTTTAGGAGAGCCTGAGCTCTCACGGCCAAGTGAGCGCGTAATGCTTGACGGCAAGTCATTCACTTTTGAGAACGTCTCTTTTTCTTATCATGAGGGTACGGAGGTGTTGCACGATATCAACTTTAAGACGGAGCCGGGGCAGATCACGGCTATCGTAGGACCCAGCGGATCGGGCAAATCAACGGTAGCTAAGCTTATGGCCGGTTTCTGGGATGTACGTTCCGGATGCATTTCATTCGGCGGTACCGATGTGCGAGACATTCCCTTCGAGCAGCTTATGGAGCACGTCTCGTATGTGGCACAGGACACGTTTTTGTTTGATAGGACCATCGCCGACAACATCCGCATGGGCATGCCGGATGCAACCGATGAAGAGGTCGAGACTGCTGCACGTGCAGCCGGCGCTCATGAGTTCATCAGCCGGCTTCCTCAAGGGTATCGCACTCCTGCCGGTGAGGCAGGTGCAAGGCTTTCCGGCGGCGAGCGCCAACGCATCACCATTGCCCGCGCCATCTTAAAAGATGCTTCCATCGTCATTCTTGATGAGGCCACTGCCTATGCCGATCCTGAAAACGAAGCTTTGGTAGAGCGAGCCTTGAGCAAGCTTGTAGCAGGAAAAACACTTGTTACTATCGCCCACCGCCTATCAACGATCACAGGCGCCGACCAGATCCTCGTCATGGACGGCGGACGCATCGTTGCGCGCGGACGTCACGGTGAATTGCTGAAAACCTGTCCTTTGTATGCTCGCATGTGGAAAGAACATATGAGCTCTACCGTCAACGCAGAAGAGGAACCCTCATGTTTGCAATAATGAAACGCATCCTTGACTTGGCCGGAAGCTTCTCACCGGCATCACGCCGCAGCCTCATGGCAGGCATGGTCTGTAATGTCATTAAAGCGTTCTTCATGTCCGGAATGCTCATAGCGGTATGGTGGGCCCTTGAGATGCGAAGTCACCTGAGCGCAGGAGTTGCCCTACAATGTTTAGGGATCCTCGCCATCAGCGTAGCGGGTCAGTTTGCCTTCCAATATCTCGTGGACATACAGATGGACGCCGAGGGGTTCCACATCTTCCGTGATCTGCGGCTACGGGTGGGCGACCGCTTAAAAGGCGCTCCCATGGGCTACTTCTCAGAGCAGCGTCTCTCGGCGATAACCACCACACTCACTACCACGGTGCACCAACTCGAAGAGTTCATGACCATCTGTCTCACGGGACTCTCGGGCGGCGTAGCCATGGCAGTGATCATGAGTCTGTTCTTCCTGTTTCAAGCGCCACCGGTTGCCTTCATTACCTTTGTCGGCATTGCCGTAGGCCTTATTGTTTTGGATTGGCTGAGAAGACGCTCGACCGCCGTCACACGGGAGGTCACTGCCGCACAGGAGGAAATGACTGACAAGGTGATCGAATACGTCTGCGGCATGGCTGTATTGCGGGCATTCGCGACACCCGATGACGCACTTGCCGCAGCAAAGGCATCCTTTGAGCGGAAACGCCAGGCAGATTACGATCAAGAGCAGGCGGCACAAGGTATCCTCAAGCTCTATGCGCTCGTGTTCAACCTTGCAAGCTGCGGAGTTCTTCTCGCCGCATGCGCACTATATCTGACAGGCGCTCTGTCTCTCTCATGGGCGCTCACGCTGCTGGTTGCCGCTTTTATGATCTACGGAGAGCTTATCAGCGCGAACAACAGTGCGTTTCTCACCAAGAAGATCGAAGGAGAGCTTAACCGCATTGACGAGGTATGTTCAGTGCCAAAGCAAGACCTTACGGATGAGACGCTCTCACCCGACGGATTTGCCCTGGCCATGGAAGATGTCTCATTCGGCTACGGAGACGGTCGTCGTGTCATAGACGGAGTAACGCTTTTTATTCCCGAAGGCTCAACCTGCGCACTTGTCGGCCCGAGCGGCTCGGGTAAAACGACGCTGGTGAATCTGCTTGCGCGCTTTTGGGATGTCGATAAGGGTCACGTTACCATCGGCGGCATTGATGTCCGCGAGGGAACGGCGGAAAGCCTGCTTGCAAACATATCGATGGTGTTCCAGAGCGTATACCTGTTCAATGACACCGTCGAGAATAACATTCGCTTTGGTCGCCCCGATGCACCGCGCGAAGAGGTCATCGCCGCAGCAAAACGCGCACGCTGCCATGATTTCATTATGGAACTTCCTGACGGCTACGACACGGTGCTTGAGGAAGGTGGGGCAAACCTTTCCGGTGGAGAGCGCCAGAGAGTATCCATTGCACGCGCCATCATGAAGGATGCGCCGATTGTCATCCTTGACGAGGCTACGAGCTCGGTCGACCCGGAAAACGAGCACCTGCTTATGCAGGCAGTAACGGAACTGACACGAGGAAAGACCCTTGTTACCATTGCACATCGCCTGAACACGGTGCGCGATGCTGACCAGATCCTTGTGATCGACGGCGGGCGCATCGTTCAGCGTGGTACACATAATGAGCTAATGAAGGAGGCTGGTATCTACCGGCGCTTTATCGAGATGCGCCGGGAAGCTGCTGGATGGCGTATCATACGCTCTTAAACTTCATGGCTACAACTCTATTGTCACTTATAACTTTTCGTCACAGTGGCAATTGCCGCATCCGTCTCTCCAGCAACTGTCTGTAAGAGTGCACGGTCTGCTTTGGCACCTCCACGGCGAGACCATTCGCACAAGGTTTCAACCCAGTACATTACCATGGCTGACGCCTTAAGGTGCATTGAGAAAGCATCATCATGTGCCGTACGTAGTGAAATTTTGGAAGTTCTTCTCTACATACAAGCTTCTCAAGAATTTTCTCAAGCTTTTCAAGGTTTTTACCCTGCTTTTTTGCGCCAAATAGACAACAAAAGAGCTTGGTTGCATGCAACCAAGCTCTTTTACATAACAAGTTATGAGGGGCCAATACCTTAGCTTAGGACAACTCCTCCAAGCCAACCCCACCTTGGAGTACTCAAAGCACCAAGCTGAGAAATCCAAGAACTCAAGCTCTGGCTTCTTACAATACCAGAGAGGCAGTGCCTGACCATGCCGCCACCAATGTAAATGCCAACGTGGCCGTAAATCAGAGCTGCAGCAGAACCACCAAGGGTTGGAACAGCAATAATCATGCCAGGCTCAATAGCGCTCTGATCAGTAGAGTAGCACCAGGAATAGTACATATCACAAGCGTTGCCATAGAAGGTGCCAACACCTGCGTTTGAGAAGACATTAGAAACCCAAGCAGCACAGAAGCCAGCACCGGTAGATCCAGTATAGCCTGCAGCATTAACAACTGCAGCAGCAGAACCAGAACCAGCAGAAGAGGTTCCTCCTCCGCCACCGCCACCAGAGTAGCTACTACCACCACCGCTGTCGCTTGATGCAGCAGCACGTTGAGCAGCAACACGCTCTGCCTCCTGCTGAGCGGCAAGAAGTTCAGAATCACGCTGAGCGATAAGTTCTTTGACGTTGTCATCAAGATTTGCAACAACGTTTGCAGCGTCCGCCTGACGAGCAGAAATATCATTAAGCTGAGACTCCTGAGAAGCACGGAGATTCTCAAGTTCAGCCTTCTTATTCTCTAGCTCGGTCTTCTCGGACTGAAGAGCAGCCTTATCAGACTCAAGAGCGGCCTTCAGGTTCTTAACTTCCTCAATCATCTTCTGATCGGACTCAGAAATCTTGTCGAGGTAGTAAATATTAGAAGTGAGCTCCTCAAAGCTTGCAGAAGAAAGAATCATCTCCAAAGCACCAGCTGGGCCAGCCTTGTAGTTGCTGGACATACGAGCGCCAAGTTCTTTTCTCTTCTCGGCAATCTGAGTTTCCTTTTCAGAAATCTCTTTCTGCTTAGCATCAATCTGATTCTGCTTATCTGCAATCTGATCAGAAATAGCGCCAATCTGAGAGTTAGTGTCATTGAGGCTTGCCTGCATGCTAGAGACCTCATTAGAAATCTCATCAAGCAGCTTCTGAGCAGCATCGTAATCGCTACGAGCAGCATCAATCTGAGCCTGGGTAACACCAAAAGCAGGACGGGTGTTGATCAGGGATGCAGTAACGGCAGCGGCAGCAATGCCCATGCCGGCAAAAATCTTAAGAGCATCACGACGATTGAAAAGAGCAGCGCTCTGCTCCTCAATGGTTGTGCCTTGCTGTTTCTTTAAACTCATAAGGGTCTCCTAGAACGTTTAGTAGTACGGTGTGACCTTTGAGAGACTATTCTACCCGAGATACACGATGATATTCAAAAAGATACGTAATTTACAAACTCCCCAAAACAAATTTCGGGGAGTTTTGGCTCTAAATTGTGAGGTCAGAGATAGGATTTAGCGGTTTTCAATATGTGCAACATTTTTTATTGAAATGGTAATCCTGCCGTCAGACTCGTGAGAAAATTCTAGGTAACCTGGACGATCCGTTAGGTTTGAAGGGAATGAAATCTCAATTCCCGTATCGGTGCGAATCTTATGATTCTTTGCAATTCTGTTAGCAATACCGCGTTTAACAGGAACTTCTTCGGGGAGCTCTCTACTTGCCACCTGAGCCTCGTACTTTTCCTGAATCTCAGGACGCTCCTCAAAGATACGCTTACCAACCTTGATAGGGTCTACTACCTCTTCTGCCTCTGCTGCTTCTGCAACGGCAGCCTTAGCACGAGACACCTCAACAGCAGGCTCAAGTCCATACTCTTCTGCCAAGTCTTGAACAATAACAGTTACCTCGCCAATAACCTCATGGCTTGATGCTTCTGACGTACACTCAAGGAAGAGTTCTGGGATGATGAACTTTCCCTCTCCTGCTACAGAGCGATCATGATCGTGGAAATCAATAGCACCAGTATCCAGGTCGATGACTGCATACGAATCAACTTTTTGCGTAGGAGAAGGCAGTGTTGCATCTTGGCGCAAAATCTCATTTGCAGAGCCATTGACGTCATGAATAAAGGCCTGCTTGCGTGGAAGAAGCACAATGGCAAAAAGACGTCTTCCCTCACCCTCAAATGCCTCAGTCTGAGCATCCTCATCGTCTGCAGCAGCACTAGCAAGCGCCTGGCCAGCATCGGTATCAATGTAGTCCGCCACAAGAAGATCGCACTGCTCAACGTCATCTGCGCGACGAAGCTCTTCCCAGAACCACTGAGCAATCTGGTGAGAAAACTCTACAAACTCAACATCTCCGTGGGCATACTCCTGAAGACCTCCAGCAAAGTTGCTGGTAGGAGCAAACTCTCCGTGCCTGGACTCTGGATTTGCCGTAATCTTACGCAGTCTACGCTGTACGTATGACTTTGTCTGACGATCCTCTAAATCCAAGGTAGATTGAGAGAAGTATTTAGTTCCCGTCTCAAAATCAAAGACGTGAAGAATTGCCTTAGTAACTCTAAGCATGTAAAACCTCGTTTATTGCAGATGTTTTGCTGGCGAGAAACCCTAGTGCTTGACGCACATCAGAGGGTCGCCAATCTTAACCAGTGGACGACCACCAATCAGTGTTCCGGACTCACCAATGAGGTCAATGCGCTCATACTGATCTGCATTAACAACGGTAACAACTACAACGTTCTCATATCCTGCTTCTTCAATGGCAGCAGCATCAAATGAAATCAGTGGAGTGCCGGCCTTGACCTCGTCGTTAGCGTGAACGTAACGGGTAAAGCCCTTACCGTTCATCTCGATGGTGCCAACACCAATGTGAATCAAAATCTCAATACCAGTATCTGTGGTAAGGCCAATTGAGTGGTTGGTTACGTTAGTTGCGGTAACGCGAGCGTTGCAAGGAGCATAAACGCAATCAAGGCCAACAGGCAAAATGCCATAGCCCTGGCCAAAGAGACCGCTTGAGATTACCTCATCGTGGACCTCTTGTACGCTTACCAAAACACCAGAAACTGGTGCATAGATAGTGTCTTCCCTGGTAGCAAATGTAGCCTTCTGAGGCTGCTCTGTTCCGTTAGAAGGAACAAACACATTCTTAACCTTTGACCAAAGACCCATGACGCCTCCTTGAGTATGTGCTCTGCACAGATACCATCTGACATAACATTTTTATTTTACCTAAGCGAGAAGGACGAATGCCCCACAGAGGAACATCCGTCCTTCTTTCACGAATTTACAACACGAAAGTGCAATTTACTGCATCCTCTTTGCTCCCCTGAAGATGATTGAACGTGCAGCAAAATAGGTAACCAGGAAGTATCCACCATACAAAGCAGCTACGACTGCAACTACTCCACCAATGCTGCTAGCTACATCAAAGTTGCCAATCGACTTGATGACAGAAACCATAATAGACATTGCGCAGGTAGCGTGCGCAGCTGCCATAAGCAGTGGGAACAGGAAGTACACGCCAATCTGAACAAAGAGCGCACGACTTGCAAGGCCCTTCTCGGCACCAAGCTCTGCAAGAACTTGATACGCACGAGCATTGTCAGATGCCTCGGAGAGCTGTTGAAGTGCCAGAATAGCAGCGCACGCAATGAAGAGTACCAAACCAATATACAGTGCCAAATACGTCACAATACCAGAGAGTCCAACAGTAGATTGAATGTACTGAGAAGCAGTGACCACAAACATTAAAGAATATGGGTCGGAATCGTTGCCAGTTAGGCCACCATCGTCAAAGTACTGCTTCATCTGATTTCGGAACTGAGCTTCAGTAGCATCACCTGGAGTTTGGTAGTTACCTAAGATATAAGAGTTGGTCAAAACGGTGCTTGAAGGGAAACTTTGATCAGCAACAACCACAATTCCAGCTGCTGGCATAAGTGCAGGACCGCCTTGTGTCTGCGCAATGTCGAGCGTTCCGCCAACAGCATGAAGCTTGTGGCCCTCAATGGTGAGCTCGGGATTGTTTGCAAGAGAATCCTGCCAGTATTTTGTGAGATTAGTATCTAGCGTCCAAACCATATAGCCGTCAGTACCAAAGTCAACAGGCTCAAGCCCAGATGCAACGCGCAGTTTGTTGTACTGAGAAGCTCGCATCAGAGTTACGTTTTTCTGCGCAGGATCTTCCTGGCCACTATAGCCGGTAAAGTAATCACTAAAGCGCTTGCCTGTTACAGCATCAATAGAGCCATACGTAAAACTAGGCGTTGTTGGATCACTTTGAGCGTAGTACGTATCTACCTGGAAGGCGTTTTTGATAGTTTTATCCCACTCTGGATCTAGCTTCTGCACTACAGAAAGGTAGTCGTACGAATCTGCTGGACCAGGAGTATAACTGCGCTCTGAGCCTGGATTGATTGATACAGAAACATCGTACGTTTTAAGCTTAGAGAAACTGGCGTTCATAGAGTCAACAAGCGAGAAGCCCGTACCAAGTCCACAGACTGCCACAAAGAGCATAGCGCAGACTAGAGAGATAGAAACCCAAGCAGTATTAACGCGGGCATTGAACTGACGCAGGATAAATGAGTGAAGACCCTTGTAGTAGAAGCCCTTCTGCATCTGCATAAATCGGAGCAAGAAACCAGAGATTGAGAAGAAAAAGAGTGCTGTGCCCACAGATACCAAAGCAGTAGCCATGGCAAACTCGTCATCTATCTGTTTTAAACCATTGTGCTGAAGCAGGATATAGGAATAAGCAATGATTCCAAGAGAGGCCAAGAAGAGCAGCACTGAGACAGTAAGATTCCTTACCTTGACGGTCTGAGTTACTTTGTCTGCGTTAAGAAGGTCAATAAGCTTATAGCGGGACACCGTGGTGACGTTAAAAATAAGAGCAACCACAAACATGACCACAAAGTAAATAACCGTTTGAATCAACGCAGCTTGCGAGAAGACAAATTTGAATGAATCAAGAGTTGTGTTGAACATGTGGGCCGTTGCAAACATCATAAATTGAGAGATAAAAATACCTGCAACAAGGCCAACTACCAGGGCGAGAAAACCAACAAACAGTGTCTCAATACTCATAATCTTAGAGACATTTCTCTTGGTCATGCCCAGTATCTGATACATACCAAATTCTTTTTTCCTACGACGAATCAGAAATTGATTAGCGTAGACAACAAGAAATCCCATAATAACGGCAAGAAAAACGCTTACTCCAGAGATGGTATTACTTAAGAGCTGAACAATGCGTCTCTGATCTTCAGAAAGATTCAACACCATAGATTGTTGAGTAATTGAATTGAAGGAATAAAATAGTGCAACGCCTACTGCCAATGTCAGAAAGTAAATGCTGAAATCGCGCAGTGATTTCTTGACGTTACCAAGCGCGATTTTACTGTACATCAGCACCCTCTCCTCCCAGGAATGAAACAACGTCCATGATCTGGTCAAAGAACTGCTTACGGGGTTTCTCGCCACGAACTATCTCATTAAAGATACGACCATCTTTAATGAAAATGACTCGATGAGCGTAAGAAGCTGCATATGAGTCGTGAGTAACCATGGCAATAGTTGCACCATTACGATTGAGGTTCTCAAGGCTTTCAAGGAGCGTGCGGGCGTTCTTTGAGTCAAGCGCGCCGGTTGGCTCGTCTGCAAGGACCAACGAAGGATTAGTGACAATTGCTCGAGCAGCAGCAACACGCTGACGCTGGCCACCGGACATCTCGTAAGGGAACTTGTCCAGCACCTCAGTAATCTGAAGCAGCTTGGCAACGTTTTCTACGCGCTTCAAAACTTCCTGCGCGCGGACGTGGCCAATGGTTAAAGAGAGCGCGATATTCTCGCGAGCAGTAAGGCTGTCAAGCAAGTTTGCGTCCTGGAAAATAAAGCCTAAGCGGTCACGCCTAAAGGCAGAAAGCTCTGCTCCACGCAGGCTGGAAAGCTCTTGGTCATCAATAAAGATGTGGCCTGCAGATGCCTGGTCAATGGTAGAGATGCAGTTCAAAAGAGTAGTTTTACCAGAACCAGAAGGCCCCATGATGGCAATGAACTCACCGCGAGCTACAGAAAGATTAATGCCGTCCAGTGCCTTTGTGATATTTCCGCGAGTTCCATAGTACTTCTCGAGGTTTTGGCAAACCAAGACGGTGTGAGGGGTAAGTGCTGAAGATTGTCCAGCCACAACAGTTGGCTGAGTTGGAGTTACTTGAGTAGCTGCCATGTTGCGTCCTTTCATTGAGAGCGTGTAAATCTTGAGATATATACTCCGTCACTACCGTTCACGTTGCCATCGATTGACCTTACGGAAACCTTACGCTTTTCTCACTTTGATGTGTCAAAATATCACTATCAAGCATACGGGAGGGGCATGCTATGAAGTTGGTAATTAAAAGATTTGGGCAGCTTACCGCTAAAGAGTTATATCAAATTCTTTCTCTAAGAGCAGAAACGTTTATTGTTGATCAGCAGATTATGTACAACGATCTTGATAACGTTGATCAAGTTTCTACCCATGTCTTTTATCAGGATACTGACTCGGTGGCTGCATATTTGCGCATTATTGATGCAGGACAGTCGTATAACTCCCCTCTTATTGGCCGCGTATGTGTCAGCAACAAAGGTGCTGGTATTGGCTCAAAGCTGCTGCACGATACCCTTGATTACCTGGCGCAAGAAAGTAGCGCCTCCAAGGTGCTAGTTGAATCACAACTCAAAGCTCAGCCCTTCTACGAGCGCGCTGGATTTACGCAGGCATCTTCTAAGGTGCTTGATCACTTTGGCGTCCTCCACCATGTGCTCTCTTTTGACCTTGATGCATATCGTCAGACGAGAAATGCGGTCAGTATTGATGATGCTACTGTGTCTATTCGACCTCTTGAAGCAACCGATTTGCGCACACTGCAGAAGCTTAGCGTTGAGACATTTGTAGACACTTTTATTGACTCAAATACAGCAGATGATTTAGCAAGTTGCATGGACTCGCTCTACAACACAGAAAAGCTTGCCCGTGAGCTTGCTGCTAAACACTCATATTTCTATTTTGTTGAAGTAGAAGGTCAAGTAGCTGGTTACCTGAAGCTCAATACGCGTTATGAGCAAACCGAGGGTCAGCGCGATGACTCACTTGAAATTGAACGCCTGTATATCCTTCCGCGTTTCAAAGGCCTACACCTTGGATCAAAGCTCATGAAATTTGCCCTTGATTTAGCAAAAGAGAAGGGTAAAAAGCGCGTGTGGCTGGGTGTCTGGGAACACAATGAGCCTGCTAAGGCATTTTATTCACATTGGGGATTCAAGCGTTTTAGTCAGCATACCTTCCCAGTAGGAAGCGATCCTCAAACGGATGAATTGTGGGAACTTCTAATATAGAACTAGCACAATTGCTGCTAAAAGGCTCATAGCCAAAAGTACATAGGTACTTACTTTTCTTTCTCTAAATTTGACTATCCTAAAAATTTGCAAGAGGAAGATAGAGACAAAAATGCATGCACTTATCTGCTGTGAATAAGGGAATACTTCTGGATAAAAATGAATTGCTGTATTCAGTACGAGCAAAGCAGCTACGATGTAGTCTGCTTTGCTCGTACTTTCATTATTAATTAGTTTCATTGTAAATCCGTAAAAGACTGGTTGAACGTAATAGAAAAGGTGGAGCCTTTACCAATTGTACTGCTCACAGCCAGCTTAAGACCCATCTTATTACAGAGTTCATAGCAGAGATAGAGACCCATACCGGTAGATTTGGCGTACTTGCGACCATTTTGACCGGTAAATCCCTTATCAAAAATACGGGCAAGATCTTCTTCAGGAATACCAATGCCATTATCTTTAATGAAGAGAGTGGTTGAAGTAGTTCCTTCACGTGGCTCTGAGACAGAGGCAGAAATCCAAACGTTCTTCTCGCCAGGTGAAAACTCTGGATTTGAGTACTTTGCAGCGTTAATTAGGAGCTGTCGCAAAATAAACTCAAGCCACTTTGGGTCAGCCTTGACCACGTGGGCCAAGTCATCAAAATGCGGAGAAACACCAGCGTCAATGAAAACACGTGCGTTGTTTTTAAGGGCATCTTTGACAATAGACTGCAAATTGACGTCTCTAATAGAAAAATCTCGATCTACAGATGCACTGCGAGCATAAAAGAGCGCCTGTTCTACCAGCGATTCAATCTTGGTAAGCTGTGTTTGCACGTCATCCATAGGTAGCGATGGATTATTTTGAGCAACCAAATGAGCTGCGGCGATGGGAGTCTTAATTTCATGCACCCACATCTCAATGTACTCTCGATATTCCTTTGATCGCATATGCTCATCAGCAAGCTGGTCCATCATAGACTTTGACATGCTTGAAAGTGCGTCTTTAAAAAGCCGTTCTTCCAGCGTTGAGGGCGTGTCCAGCATGGTAGGAACCAGATAGCTTTCTTTATCAGTTGCCGTTAAATTCTCAGCAAGCTGCTGGTAAAACCAACGACGATGAAAATAATCGGCTAATAGTGCGGCTGCTCCCACTACCCATAAAACCAGAATACAGTAGGCAATAGCAAACGCGTTAAGTCCAACACCTTTAAGCATAAAGCCAATTAACGTGCTGCTAGCTATAAGCGCAAGAAAGAAGATAGTTCGATTTTTTAGATACTTGAGAAACGACATGACAGCCTACTCAATAACGTAGCCAAGTCCGCGGCGTGTCATAACAAAATCCTCAACGCCAATGCTTGCAAGAGTATTTCTAAGGTGGCTAATGTTGACCGTCAACGTATTGTCATCAACAAACTCGTCCGACTGCCACAGCTCCTCTTGAATACGTTGGCGAGAAACAACCGTTCCTGCATTTTGCATCAAAAGTGAAAGTATTCTGAGCTCGTTTTTGGTCAGCTCAACGCTCTTCTGATTTGCAGAAACTTTGCAGGAAGAAGAATCAAGCGTCACACCTGCATGTGAAAGCTTTGTTCCTGTTGTGACATCGCTGTTTGCACGCCTCAAAACCGAAGTAATGTGCATAAGCAAAATCTGGGTGTTATAGGGCTTGGCGATAAAATCGTCTGCTCCTAACGAGAGCACCATAAGCTCATCAAGGTCAGTGTTTCTGCTGGTAACTACAATGATAGGAACGTTTGAGAGCTGTCGTACTTCTCGACAAATCTGTTGTCCGTCAATGCCAGGAAGGTTAAGGTCCAACAAAACCAGGTCTGGATGAGCGGCAATAATCTGTTGAGGTACAGACTCAAAAGACGTGAGAGCCTGGGCCTCAAAGCCGTTTCTTTGTAGCAGGAGCACCAACTCTTGCTGAATCTGATGGTCATCCTCTACTACCAGGATTTTTGTCATATGTGCTCACCTCCTGCTGTGCTATGCAAGTCCTACAAAGCGCTGGGCGTTTTCCCACAGTATGGTATACGTCTTCTCTTTGGGGATATCAAGTCGCTGCCAACGAAGCTCCGCCAAGCGCTCAACCGTGTGCACCACCATCGCTGGCGTGCACTCCCCTCCACGCAAAGGTTCTGGAGCCATGTAGGGAAAGTCAGTCTCTGAGAGCAGTTGCGACTCTGGACAGGAAATCATTGCAGCTCGGATATCATCAGAGCGCTTAAACGTTGCCGCGCCACCAAAGGCAACAAAACAACCAAGATCTGCAAAAGGCTTCATGACCTCAGGACCGTCAGTATAACAATGCAGGTCACAGCCAGCCTTAGGCACGCCCATACGGTTTAGTATTTCAAACGCCAAATCATGAGCGTGCGTAGTATCAGCACCATCACGTAAGTGAAGCTCAACGCGTTGATTGTGCTCGTGCGCAATGGAGAGCTGTCGCTCAAAGACTTTACGCTGGACCTCTTCTGAAACCTCACAGTATGGTCCAAAATCAAGGCCAATCTCTCCCACACCAACACAAAGAGGGTGCTCAAGTAACTCAAACAAGCGCTTTTCAGCCTCTTGGTTATAGTCTGGTGCACTATAGGGATGAGCACCAACTACAAAATACGTGTGCTCAAACAAATACTCTGCAGGTAAATCGCAGGGTATGCAGAGATTTGCCTCAGCCAGCTTTGTATAAGCAGCGCGAGCCTGGTTCAAAGAATCCTCAAACCATGCAATAAAAGCGCTGGTATCTGCCCACTTACGAGGGAACTCCGTTGCAATGTCTACGGGCACAATAAGCATGCGCACGCCCGCTGCTGCTGCTCGTGCAAGAGACTCTGCAGCGGTGTACTCGTGAAGACTGCCCAAATGACCATGGGTATCGGCAACAGGCGCCAAAACAAGCGGTGTCGGCCGAGGCGTACCGTAAATATCGTGGAATAACTGACCGTCAGAAAACGAAAGTGCTTCCACTTCTTCTGCTGGTAGATGATGCTTTTTCTTACTCACTCAAAGGCTCCAAAGCAGCTGCAAGACAAATAAAATCTTGGCTGGTCAAAACTTCTGCGCGCACGGTAGGCGCAATTCCTGTGGCGAGAAACGCCTGGTCTAGCTTGTCTTTATCAAAACCAGAGGCGCTCATTGAATTACGAATGGTCTTTCTGCGTTGTGCAAAAGCAGCGTCAATGACCCTCATGGTATGTAAGAGCTCTTCCTCAGAAAGAAGCTTGGAGGACACTGGGTTTCTCGCCTGGGTGCGATCAAGACGGACCACAGCAGAGTTGACGCGTGGAGGAGGCATAAAGTTGCCAGGGCCCACTTCAAATCTGCCAGTAACCTGGGCAAACAAAGATAGCTTTGCGGTATAGGCACCATATGCCTTGGTAGAAGGCTTAGCGGAAATTCTGTCGGCCACCTCAGCCTGTACCATGACCACCGCTCGCTCAAGCGAAGGAAGCTCCTGGAAGAACTTGAGGATCAGCGTAGCTGCCACCTGATACGGCAGATTGGATACAAACTTTGTTGGCATCGGAGCGCTCGTCACTGCATCATGAGCAACGGTCGGAAGCGTGTTGTAAGCCTCAGCAAGCTTCTGCGGCGTAATTGCCAGAGCGTCTCCCATAACCAGCGCAAACGAGTCTGGATGGGGCTCCTTGCAGGTTAGCGCTAAGACTTGCTCAAGCTCAGAGTCTGCTTCAAGCGAGCACACTGCACGGGCGTTGTCGAGCAAGGCCACCGTAAGGGTGCCCAAACCGGGCCCAACCTCAACGACCACGTCGGTAGGCTGAACCTCTGCAAGCTGAACAATCTTCTCGATAACATGGTCTTGTACCAGGAAGTTTTGACCCAGCCTGTATTTGGTGGCAAGGCCAAAACGTTCCAGCGTTTCTTTAGTGGCGCGCTGATTAGCAAGCCACGATGTCTGATGCGATGCGTGCTCCGACACGATTACTTGCTTGCAAGACGTGGGAACAGAGCGTCTCCCTTAGAGACAGCCAGGCCACCCTGAAGCTTGCCCCATACGCACTCGCTGCGGGTATCGGTAGAGGTAATCTCTGCCTCATCAAGGCTCATACGACGAAGAACCTCTGCGGATGTGGTAGGCATGAATGGCATAAAGAGATGTGCGCAAATACGGATAGACTCAAGCAGCGTATAAATAATCTCTGCAAGCTCAGTTGCGCGCTCTGGATCTTTTGCCACCGTCCAAGGAGCAGCGTCCTCAATGTAGTGGTTAGCCGCGTGGACAAGCTCCATGATGATGTTCTTAGCGCCCACGTAGTCCATCTTCTCCATGCAAGCAGCGTAGCGCTCATAGATGCCCTCAGCCAGCTTGCGCAGAGGATGGTCTGCAGCAACAGAAGAACCATCAAAAGTTGGAGTGACGCCCTCAAAGTACTTATCGCTCATATTAAGGGCGCGAGAAACCAAGTTACCCCAGCTATTTGCCAGGTCAGCGTTATAGACCTGCTCCATTCGCTCGAAGGAAATGCCAGAGTCCTCACCAGGAGTGACGTCGGTCATGAAGTAGTAGCGGTAGCCCTCAACACCCAGCAGGTCCAAAACGTCCTTAGGTGCAATGGCGTTTCCGCGAGACTTACTCATCTTCTCAACAACGCCGGTCTCAGAATTACGGACGTTAAGGAAGCCGTGAGCAAAAATGTGCTCAGGCACAGCCTCGCCAAGAGCCATAAGCATTGCAGGCCAAATGACACAGTGGAAGCGGATGATATCCTTGCCAACAACGTGCATCTGAGCTGGCCAGAAGCGCTTTCTCATTGCAGCAGCCTCTGGGCTGTCATCACCGTAGCCAACAGCGGTGTAGTAGTTGAGAAGAGCATCAAACCAGACGTAGGTTACGTGAGACTCATCAAAAGGAACTGGAACACCCCAGTCAAAACTGGTACGGGATACAGAAATATCCTGAAGACCAGACTCAACAAAGCTGCGAACCTCGTTGGCGCGGAAATCTGGCTCAATGAAATCTGGGTGCTTAGCATAGAGCTCAAGCAGTTTATCCTGGAATGCAGAGAGCTTGAAGAACCAAGACTCTTCAGAGACACGCTCAAGCTCACGATGGCAATCTGGGCAAAGGTGTGCGCCCTTGCAACCAGCCTCTTCGTCTGCCTTCTCTACCTGGGTCTCGGTGAAGAAGGTCTCCTCGTGGATGCAATACCAACCATCGTAGGATCCTTTGTAGATGAAGCCGGCCTCACGCATGCGCTCCCACAGATACTGGACAGCTTTTACGTGGCGCTCATCGGTAGTACGGATGAAGTCGTCGTATGAGATGTTGAGCTCTTCATAGAGTCCCTTGAAAAAAGGAACCTGCGAGTCGCACCATGCCTGTGGAGACAGTCCGTGATCAGCTGCAGCAAGAGCGACCTTCTCGCCATGCTCGTCCATACCGGTGAGGAAAAAGACGTCGTAACCAGCAGCGCGTCTAAAACGAGCCTGGATATCGCAAAGCAGAGTGCAGTACGCAGTTCCCAGATGTGGCTTTGCGTTGACGTAATAAATTGGGGTGGTAATAAAGTATGACGGCTTGGCCTCGGGCATAATGACTCCCTCTGTGTAAGTTGCAATAACTTATCCAGTATAGAGCAAATGCTGGGCGTTCTTTGTGTTGGTATGGTGATTATGCCTCGTGAGCAAGAATTGCCTGGTATGCCTCATCACGCGCAATACCAAACTTCTGAGCAAGCTCCTTGGCCAGGGCTGATTTTCTAGTACCAGCAGCAAGGCCAGCCTCTATTGCATCTTCAAGCAAGGGCTGAGACTCTCCTTCTGCCTGCGATGATGCAGAAGCAAGCTCTTCTTCTGTGGGAGCTGCAATGACCAGAACACACTCGCCTTTAAGGTTCTCTTTTGCTGCAAGTGTCTCAACAAGGCAAGGAGCCACGTCGCGCACTACTTCTTCATGCAGCTTAGTAAGCTCTCTGACAAGAGCCACCTGCCTGGTTGGAAACACCTCGGCTATGACCTCAACCGTTGCAAGCACCCTAAACGGAGACTCATACAGCACAATAGTGCCAGGAATTTGTGCAAGCTGCTGCAAGCGCTGAACAATCTGTCCGTGCTTTCTGGGCAAGAATCCTTCAAAAAAGAAATGCTCACTTGCCAGGCCCGATGCAACAAGCGCGCAGGTCACCGCAGAAGGACCCGGAATAACTTCCGTTGCAAGGCCTTCTGAAAGCGCCGCATCAACCAAATGCTGACCCGGATCAGAGATGCCTGGCATACCGGCATCTGACACAAACGCAACACGCTGACCTGCACGAAGCCTCTCAAGCGTTGGCTCAATTTGCGACTCAATAATATTTTGATCACAGCGCTGCAATGGCACATGAATGTCAAATGCCGAGAGGAGCTTTGAGGTCACGCGTGTGTCCTCACATAAAATGACATCTGCTGCTGCAAGCGTTTCTTTAACGCGCGGTGACGCGTCCGAAAGGTTACCAATAGGCGTGCCCACAATAGACAGTTTACCTGCTAAAAGAGTAGATTCTGTCATTACTCGAGCATTCCCCTCTCAAACGTTGCAAGCGCAACGCGTGCGTCCCATGCAGCTAAAAATGCAGAGGTCTTCCAGGTCTGGAAGAACCATGCAGGACACGTATTGTACACTTTGAGCTGGCCAGAAGTGTAAATGCGCTCAAGCGCAATTCTTCCCTCTGCCGTCATAGCGCCGTCAATGCTTGGAAGTGATGCTGACCACTTACCCACCATGACCGGCAGACCGCCTGAAGCAGAAGTCTTCAAATACGCTTCGTTTTTATCAATAAGCTGCTGTACACCCCTAGGACCTGAGCAATCAATTCCCTCGCAGGGTTTATCAAGGTGAGCGTCAAGCCAAACGTTTTGATAGGCCTGCTGGCTCATAAAACGCCTAAATCCCTGAGGCCAACCACCATCTGGAAGAATGACCACAGGCTCTTCTCCTGCCACAGATCTAATGGTCTCATAAGCACGGCGATAATAGTTTCTAAGCGAGTGACCAGGAATACCATCTGTGAGCTTAAAGCCCTTGCGCACACGAGGCTTAACCTCATCGGCTACCTCAATGCCATAAAAACCGCTGCGGTGAGCGTAGTGAAGGGCAAGCTTATGCAGAATAGAAAGCGACTTCTCCCCAGAAATTCTAGTGCGCGGAGCACCGCCTGGCTGGTCATTCAAGCCATCAGGCAAACCTGGATTTACTGCCAGTACAAAAATAACGTGCAGGCCAAGCTCTTCTGCCCATTCAAGAGCTCTATCAAGCTCGGTAATGCAGCTAACATATGGAGTTCCTGCAGCTTCTTCATCAAAAACGTACCAAGGCACAGAAATTCTTACCGCATTAAAACCACGAGCGGCAATGCTGACAAAGTCAGAACTCTGAATAAATGAAGAACGATGCGCTTTAACAAGAGCGTGGTAGTCCTCAACGCCCAGCGCTTTAATGAGCTGAGCCTCATCAACGCACCCTGTGCGTGCAAACGGCTCAGGAGTTACCCACGGTTCAAGCGTAAGCCAACCAGTTAAATTGACACCCCGCAACGCTCCGTGAGCCATGAAATTCCACCTCGCCAAAAGATAAAACCTCTACATACGTAGAGTATACCCATCGAGGTTACGTTGCTCGCACGAGCTTTAAAAAACAACAGGTTACTTCATATTTTTTGAATAAATGGCGCAATTGTTGGGTGTCTCATCAACCTCAACAGAAGAGACAGCTAAGCCTTCCGCTTCAAGTTGCTCAAAGAGATACTTAGCCAAGTTTTCTGCTGTTGTTCTAAAAGGCAAAATGGTAAGCGAGAAACCCTCTTCTTTAAGACAGGTCAGCGTCTTTTCAGAAAGAGAACCCTCTTCAATCAAAAACGTATGATCAAGGGAATCACATAGCGCACGGACCTTGCGCTTAAAAACGCCAAAGTCCATAACCATATCTTTTTCTGTACCAGACTCACCAAGCTCTGCAGTTGAAATGTAGGCAGTCACATGCCAGCGATGACCATGCAGATTCTCACACTTGCCATAGTAGTTGGTAAGAAAATGTGCTGAGTCAAAGGCATATTCAGTCTTAAGCGTATACATTACGCGTTGTCCTTTGAACCGCGACCGCGATCATCGCGTCCAGTTCTTCTATGTCTACGACGCGTAGCATTTTGTGGCTGAGCATCTCTAGATGCACCGTTAGAACCAGAAGCATTCTGTGGGGCGTTCTGGGTCTTCATGCCCGCCCTATCACCTGGACGACGAGTCCTTTTTGCACGAACTGGCGCCTGTGCCTCATCAGCTTTCTGTAGTGCCTGAGGAGCATCTGTCCTTCTAAAACGCTTACCCTGAGGCTGCTTCTGCGCAGAAGCTGTACCCTGCTCATTTTTCTGAGGAGCCTGAGTATTTGTAGTGCCCTCTTCTGTTGCGTGATGACGGCGGCGGGTACGACGCAGCGTATCTGTTGCAGCATCAAAAGTACTGGAACCAGGGTTGACCTGAGCATTCTTTGAAGTTCTTACACGACGGGTGCGAGAAGAACTTTGAGCGCCTTGTTCTTCTCGGGCGTTTCTTGCTCCAGAGTTCCTAGTGTTTTCCTGCTTATTTGCAGAGTTCTGCTCAAAGCGTTCACGCTTGCGCCTTGGAGTCTCTGTGACAAAGAGATCAGGGTTAATCTCTGGCTCTTCATCAACAATCAGACCGTTTGCCCTATCAAGCTCTGCCAGAGCCATCTGAACCTCAACAGATTCAAGGCGCTCAAGTGCAGTGCGAGAAACGCTGTCTGGCCTGCAAGAACAGCCAAGGTCTTCCGACTTCTGCTGAGCCGCAGGAGATGTGTCCATGTCAGCAAGAGGAATACGTACCACCTTGCCACTCTCAAGGCGAAGCGCAATCTCTTCTTTTGGCGTGTTGTACTCAACAATTTTTGCCATGCCTAGAGGAGTTTCAATGACAGCATTGCGCTTTGGAGCACGGTTCTTAAAATCGCGATAAGCTTCAAACTCATAGCGCAAGCAACACATTAAGCGTCCACACGCACCAGAAATCTTAGTAGAGTTCAGAGGCAAATCCTGCTCTTTTGCCATACGGATAGAAACTGGCTCAAAAGAGAGGCCAAACCTTCTACAGCAGAGCTCTTGTCCACAGTGACCATAGCCGCCAATGACCGCCGCTTCTTCTCTAACGCCAATCTGACGCATATCAATGCGCTCGTGAAGCTCATGAGAAAGCTCACGGACAAGCTGTCTAAAGTCCACACGATCATCAGCCGAGAAGTAACACACGACCTTCTCGCCATCAAAAAGGTACTCGACACCAATAGGCTTCATCTCAAGTTCTTCTTGAACAGCAAACTTCCTGAACACAGGAAGCGCAGCCTCGCCCTTAGCGGCAAGCTCTTCTGCACGAGATAGATCCTCTTCAGTTGCTACACGAACAACGTCTTTGAGCTCGGCTTTGTTTGTCTTGTACTCAAACTCCTCCTGAGAAATCTCACGAGGGTCAGCAACAGCAAGACCAATCTCTAGACCGCGCTCGGTCTGGCAGATAACGTGGTCACCTTCAAGAACGCCGGACTCCTTTGGATCAAACCAAAGGTCGCGCGCGGCGTATTCAAATTTCACCGGAACAACGGTGGGCATGTAAGTGCCTCCTTGATATGCAGCAGCATAACCTCAAGGGTTAGCTGGGGAGAAACAGAGCGGTCCAGGTTGTATTGAGCCTCTTGCACCGCAGCAAGAGCCCCCAAAACACCCTGGGTATGAGTTTGAGATGCAACGCGGTCAATAATGCCTGCTGCATCCGTATTTACTATCTCTTCATCAACCGCTTCGCAATTTAAAAGTACGTCGCGAAGAAGCGATTCCAGAATTGCCAACATTTCTATGATACCCGAACGCTCGCGCGCTGTGAGTTCTCGCTTATTTGCCGCCTCAACCTGCTTTAACGCAGCGCTGGTAAGAAAGTCTTCATTTTGAGCAAGCGCCTCTTCTTGGGCACGTCTTACGTCACCAAGAGGAATTTTTGCAGCTTCTATCAGCTCTTTTGCGGAAGTGAGTACATCCCACGAGTCATTTCTGAGCAGATTGCCAAAAACATCAATGAGCTGTCTGCGAATGTTTTTTCGTGTAGAAGACTGCAAAAACTCCACAGCTCTACCAGGGGTTCCTGTTGCTGCAAGCGCAATACGAGCCTCCTGCTCTGTGGCGGAAATCTCTCGCATAATAGCGGCTTTAGCAGCAGCGTCAGTGAGTGTTCTAAACGCAACTACCTGACAACGAGAAACAATGGTGGGAAGCACCGCAGAAGAAGAACGTGCAGACAGAATAAAAATGGTGTCTGCAGGTGGCTCTTCAATAGTTTTGAGCAGTGCATTTGCAGAATTTTCTCTGAGCAAATCAGCGCGGTCAATCACGTAAATCTTATGAGTTGAGCGCATAGGCGCCAGACTAACATCAGCGATGAGCTGACGAATCTGCTCAATGAGGTAGCCATTTGCGGAAGCTGGAGTAAGTACGTGAACGTCAGGGTGAGTACCGCGAGAAATACGAATGCAGTCGTCACAGGCAGCGTCACCGCCTTGAGCGCAAAGCACGCACTGCGCCAAAGCTTTAGCTGCAAGACCTTTACCGGAACCAGGAGCTCCTACAAACAGATAGGCGTGGCCAAGCTTGTGCTCATGAAGTGCGCGTGCAAGCAGATTTTGAACTTGAGGTTGATCCTGAAGACGGGTAAGTGCCTGAGGAAGTGGATAGGTGCTATGAGTAGTATGTGTGCTCTCTTGAGTCATAAACGCGTCACTCACCAAGCTCACAAATACCAGGAATAAGATCTGCTAACAGCTGACGAGTACGTGCACGAACCTCATCAATTGTGCCATCTGCATCGACAGCTTTTACACGCTCTGGCTCATTTTGCAGAAGTTGCTTATAACCAGCAAAAACACGCTCCTGGAAGGCAACGCCTTCTGCTTCTAGTCTATCGGCGTCATTTTGCGTAGCACGCGCATGAGCAACCGTTGGCTCAAGCATGAAGACAAGGGTTCTATCAGGAGAAACCCCACAGCTTCCCAAGCGATTAGCACGGTGCACGAGGTCTGTATCAAGACCGCGACCAGCTGCTTGATAGGCAAAGGTGGAGTCATAGAAGCGATCACACAAGACAACTTTGTCCGCAGCTAGAGCTGGTCGGATAACCTCTCCTACCAGCTGGGCACGACTTGCTTCATAGAGCAACAGCTCGCATTCATCGCACATCATGCCGTTTTCTGGATTAAGTACCACGCCTCTAATCTGCTCAGAAATAGCAGTGCCTCCGGGCTCACGAACAAAGACCACATCAAAGCCAAGAGCTTCAAGATCTTCTCGCAGAAGAGAAGCTTGTGTTGACTTGCCACAGCCATCAACGCCTTCAAGCGTGATAAACAAGCCTTGTGATGTACGTGCGTCTTTGTTCATGCTTCCCTCCCTCTTAACTATCTCACGATACAGGCAGATTGTGTTTCTCGCCATGAATATTCTAAAGGTTTTACGTATTTCCACATGAAAAGCGCTCAAAAATGGGTAAAAATACGTATGGAGCGGGCGTTGGAGAGGGACGCTCGTTCTTCCAAAAACGGTGCACCTCTCGATGCACCGTCATACGTTTACTTTTTTGCTGCCTTGGTGGATTTGGTGCTCTTAGTACTCTTACGAGCGCCTCTACGCGAGGCAGTTTTCTTTTCTTTACCAGGGCAGTCGTAGTTTGGACAGAGCTTCCAAGGACCCCTCTGGGTAGTAACAACCACCATAGGAGCGCCACAATCTGGGCAGACCTCATCAGTCTTCTCGAGCTTTCCACGAGCAGGCAGAGGATAGCTGGTCTCGCACTCCTCGTAGTTGGTGCAGCGAATAAAGCGCTTACCCGTACGCTCTGACTTGTGGGCCACCAGGTCCCCGTGCTTTCCATTGGCCTTACAGGTTGGACACTCACCCACAATAAGATCTGGCTCTGCGTTTGTAGGACAAGCAGGATTGATGCAAGTCTCATACGCACGCTGTCTAAACGGCTGAACCTTTACGCGAGGAGCACCGCACTCTGGGCAGACACCAGCCTCTCCCTCAAGCGGCTCAACACGTCCCTGAGGCAGTGGATAGGTAACATCGCAGTCTGGCCAACCCATGCAGCCAACAAAGCTTCCACGAGTCTTCAGAGAGCTCTTAGCAACCAAGTCTTTGCCGCACTTAGGGCAAGTTCCCACCTTTGCGTCAGCAGTAACTGCATCAGCAATGGCCTCAGACAGGTCTTCTTTGTGGTCAATAAGCGTATCAATCATGCCTGCAAGCAGTGTTCTTGAGTGTGTAACAACGCCATCTCGCGTGTCTTTGCCCTCAGCAACGCTTGTCATATCGGACTCAAGCTCTGCCGTCATATCAGGCGAGGTAATGTGTGGCGCAAACTGCGAAAGTGCATCAACAATTGCCATACCAAGCTGGCTTGGCTCAACAGGATCATTCTTGAGGTATTTACGCTGGTAGAGCGTATCAATAATGGAGGCACGCGTGGACTTTGTACCAAGGCCTCGCTTCTCCATCTCTTGAATAAGCTTGCCCTGGCTGTAGCGAGCAGGTGGCTCTGTCTGCTTAGCGTCAAGCGACAAAGACTGAATGGAGACAATCTCTCCCTCGCCGACATCAGGAATCTGGTCATCCTTCTTAAGGCCAAAGGGATAAATCTCTCTAAAGCCTGGCTCAGCCAGTACGGTTCCATTTGCAACAAAGGGCTGACCAGCAACATCAAGCGTGATCTTAGTGCCGCTCATAGTAGCCGGACCCATAAGAGTTGCGAGGAATCTACGAGCAATTAAGTTATAGAGCTTCCAAGCTGCAGGCTGCAAAGCATCTGGATTTGCTGCTGCTGTTGGATAAATTGGTGGGTGGTCAGTAGACTCCTGCTTGCCACGAGTGGCATGAAGCTTTGGCTGACCCAAAAGCTTTTTGCAGGTAGGAGCATACTGAGGAACTGCAGATAATGTACGAACGCAGTCCTTCAAGTCAAGCGAACTTGGGTAGACCGTGTTATCAACACGAGGGTATGAAATCAAGCCGTCCATGTACAGAGACTCTGCCAAACGCATAGTTCTAGCTGGCGAGATACCCTCTGCAGCTGCAGCTGCCTGCAGCGACGTGGTGTTAAACGGAGCTGGTGGCTGCTGCTTTCTGCTACGAGACTCAATCTCGACAACCGTTGCCTGCGTCTGATCTTTAACAACTGCGTAAGCTGCATCTGCTTCAGCTTGATCCCAGAACCTTGCGGTCTGATGAACCATCTTAAAGGTTGCATCCGCATCATCTTCTGGAGCAGCAACACCAGAAATAACCCAATAATCTTCTGGCTTAAATGCCAAGCGCTCACGCTCGCGCTCAACAACAAGTGCCAGCGTAGGAGTCTGAACACGACCAGCAGAGCGCGTATTGCCCAGACCGCCAAAGCGTGCAGTGGTCAGGTAACGGGTCAGTACAGCACCCCAAATGAGGTCGATATACTGTCTGGACTCGCCTGCCGCAGCCAAGTTGTAATCAAGGTCTACCAGGTTATTGAAGGCAGTCTCAATCTCTGTCTTAGTAAAGGCAGAGTAGCGTGCACGAAATACTGCCAGATTAGGATTAACCGAGAGAACCTGTGCCAGCGCATCAGAGCCAATAAGCTCTCCCTCGCGGTCAAAGTCTGTGCCGATAATGACAGACTCTGCCTTCTTAGCAAGGTTCTTGAGAGCTCGAATAATTTCTTTTTCTGCAGGCTGTTTATCTACAGGAGCCCAAATCAAATAGGGCAAGCTGGGGATTTTCCAGCCCTTAAGGTCAACGCCATCTGCCATAAAAGGCTTGCGCTTAACCTTGTAAGGAGGACGCTCAAGACCATCTGGAACGTCTGCAGGAAGGTGCTCCCCTTCTGCAGTTTCTCCGTACCAGCCCTCTTCCTTGTCAAACTTGAGAGCTAAAGGAAAATCGGGCTGCAGAATATGGCCGCGAAGACCAATGGCAACATGATCTTCTCCGCCACGTCTAAAACGATAAACAGGAGTGTTGTATACCTTGTCTGTCTCAGGCTTACCCGATTCAGACAGAAGGCGAGCAATCTGCTGCGCTGCGTCGTTTTTCTCGGTAACAACTAGAATCAAAGAACAACACTCTCCAAAGTAAAAATGAAACTATTAGATTTTGTCTAGCTCATGCTGCTCGTAGTCCTCGCGGCTCCACTTAAGAGCAGCTTTACCATCGCGGGCAATAATGACGTAGCGAGCAACAGCCAGAGCAACTTCGTACAGCAGGATAAGAGCTGCAAACATCAAAATCATGGTGACAGGCGATGCGTCAGGAGTGACTACTGCAGAAAGGATCATCAGGCCAACATAGACATAGCGCCACTGCTCACGCATATCTTTGTAAGGAACAAGGTGAAGAATAGCCAGGTAGAAGATAACTAGTGGAAGCTGGAACGCAACGCCAAAGCCAATCTCAAACATCATAATAATGTTGAGATAATCGCTTGCTTCGTTAATAGTTCCTGCAAACTCCTGCGACTGACCAATCATCCAACCAATTGCAGTGTTCAAAATGATGAAGTAGCAGAACAGCATACCTAAGAAGAACAAGGTAATCATGGCTGCCACGGTAGGAACAACCCACTTGCGCTCTTTAGCATTGAGCGCAGGCAAGAAGAACGCCATAATCTCCCAGATGATGATAGGTGTGCAGATAATCACCGAGAAGAAGAAAGCTACCTTAAACCTGATACTAAAGCCGCCAAGGACCGAGATAACCGTAAGCTTACCATCGGTCAAAAACTCTCTGATAGGGTCAATCAAGATCTCAATCAATGCAGGTGTTGCAAAATAAATAATGATTGCAGTAACAAAAAGCGAAACCACCACAATGGTCACGCGGCGACGGAGTTCTCCCAGGTGATCAAAAAGTGGCATACGAGCTGGAGTAATAGGCATTACACACGAAAGCTGGACTTATGCGTCCTGGCTTTCTCCCTCCTCTCCAGCAACTTCTTCTTTCTTGTCTTCTGCCATAGAGCGAGAAGAACGTGCAGATCCAAGGTTATAGAGGTCTTTTGCAGATGGAGCTGCAGCAGGAGTTTCTTCTGCAGCCTTAGGTGCCACGTGCTTAGTTACCTCTGTAGAATCATCGGAGAAAGCAACAGAAGACGTAGCTTGTGGTGCAGCAGCAGGAGCTTCTTCAGCAGAAGCGGCCTCTGGCTGCTCAGCCTCCTGGATCTGCTCAGCAGCCTCAGCGGCAGCCTTCTCAGCTGCCTCACGCTCTTCCTTGAGGCGAGCACGACGCTCAGCAAAGGTCTCCTGATGGTCAGTATCCTCGCGGTCAGCATCAGATGCAGCATTTTTGAGCTGCTCGGAGCGCTTGGGCTTCTCGTGAAGTGCGTCCGCTGCAGGGTCAAGTAAGTCTGCACGGACAACTTTATTAAAGCCTTCTTGCGCGTTCTGGAACTGTCTAAGAGCACGACCAAGTGTGCGACCCATACCAGGTAATTTATCAGGACCAAATACTAAAAATGCAAAGAGCAAAATTAGTACGAGCTCTGTTTCTCCAATGCCAAACACAAGCAATACCTTTCTGGAACAAACATAAACAAGCTCTTTGAACCGTTTCTCAAAGAGCTTGCAAGTTACCAAACCTACTTGCGAACGTTAAGGTCTTTATCAACCCCAAGAAGCGAAAAGACACGCTCCACGTTTTTCTGAGGATTTGCAACAACAAGCACAGAACCACTCTCTTGTGCTCGATGTGCGGCACCCACTAAAACGCCAATGCCCGTCGAATCAATATAAGCTACCTCAGCAAAATCAGCTTCAACTTCTTTTGCTCCATCGGCGAGCGCGGTATCCAAAGCATCGCGAAGCTCAGAGGCGTTTGATACGTCTACCTCGCCCTCAATGCGAATAATGGCCTTTTCATCTGTAATTTCAGAGCTTATCTCTAGTGCCATAACTCCTCCTTACTTAGTGTTATTTGAAGAGGTAGAGGTGTTTCCGTTTAATGCATCAAGAACTTTCTGTGCATTATCCCTCACACCGGCGCTATTATCGGAATCTTTCTCAATTGCCTTCTGCAGTGCCTCTTTTGCAAGATCTACTTGATCAGTAACACGATACATCATTCCCAAATTAAGCCAACCGTTAGCATAGTCTGGAGAGCGATCTGTTACTGCCTTAAGCGCCTCAACGGCACCCGTTTGGTCTCCCGCATAGAACTGCGCAATAGCCCTATCAACACGAACCTCATCAGAATCATTTGAAGCAAGATACGTATCGTACTCGGCAATTGCCTTGTTGATAAGCTGTAAAGACTGCTTCTGAACAGAGTCATCTTGAGAGGAACTCTTAAGTGCCATTCCCCAGCCTAGATACGTACGAGCCAAATCAAGATGTGCTGGTAGATTATCTGGATTGGACTGAATAGCAGACTCTTTTTCTTCTGCCTGTTTCTGATAGACCTGGTTAATGGCCTCAGGAGAATTCTGATGGTTCTGATTCTGCTTTTGAGAGTTAGAGAAAATGCTGGCCAGGGAAGGCAACATCATAGAAATAGCAATAAAGAGCGAGAATACTCCAATAGCAATCTTCATGCCTGTAGAAGGACCTGGTTTTTTAGGAGCCTCATCGGGCTTGCGGTCCTTTGCCTTCTTTTTTGCGGTCTGGTTTGCCATAGCAACCAGCTCTTTTTCTGCCTTCTGTTCTGGTGTAAGTTCTGGCTTTGAAGTATTAGTTGGCATTCAACATCCAATCGCTTTTTCTAAACATAGTTAATCAAGATACGGCAGAATGGGTTTACTTTCAAAGTAAATACCAAAGTTACACAAGCTATCCCCAGACGCTCTGACCACGATCAACTTTTGCTAGTCGAGCACTTACCTGTTTAACAGCAACAATAAAGACATCAAGCGCTGCATCAAGCTCTTCCAGCGTTGGGTAACTTGGAGCAATTCTGATATTAGTATCAAAGGGATCCTTGCCACTTGGCCACGTAGCACCTGCAGGTGTCATAGTAACGCCAAGCTCATGTGCGCGAGAAACAATTGCGCGCGCAGAGCCAACAGGGCCATCAAATGAGACAAAGTAGCCGCCCTTAGGATGAGACCACGTTGCAACGGCTAAATCGCCCAAACCCTCCTGCAGTTTGCGTTCCACCAGATCAAAACGTGGCCTAAGCAGTTCAGCATGCTTTTGCATATGAGCTTCAATGCCGTGCGTATCTTTGAGGAAACGTACATGCGCCAGCTGAGAGATCTTCTCGGGAGAAACGCGAGCAACCTTGAGCGCGCTCTGGATTTCTTTAATGTCCGCAGGGCTTGCGGCAACCCATGCCATGCCTGAGCTTGGGAAGGTTACCTTTGCCGTTGAGGCAAAAGCAATAACCAGGTTCTTTTGAGCATCGTCTGCAGCAACCTCTGCAAGTGCATCAAAGATATTGAGGAGCTGAGGTGCTTCAGATTCTGGTACAAAGGCGTGAATTGCATAGGCGTTATCCCAGAAGATTCTAAAGTCAGAGGCTGCAGGTTTGAGGTTTGCAAACGCACGGACAACCTCATCTGAATAGGTGATACCGGTAGGGTTTGCAAAACGTGGTACGCACCAAATTCCCTTAACGGAACTGTCGTTCTCAACAAGCTCCTTGACCACGTCCATATTTGGACCATCTTCAGTCATAGGTACGGCAACGTTTTCAAGTCCGTAATGCTGCGTAATGGCAAAATGGCGGTCATAGCCTGGAGCAGGGCACAGGAACTTGAGTGTAGTGCCCTGAGCTTTTGTAGCCGCCATCTGCTCTGCCCAAGAAGGCTGACCAGCAAGACCGTGGGTTACGGCATGAGAAATAATGTCGTGCATAAGATTGAGGCTTGAAGAGCCATTTACAATGACCTGATCAGCAGGTACACCGGTGAGCTCCGCAGCAAAGGCTCGTGCAGAAGGAAGACCCCAGGGGTCTCCGTAGTTGTCTGCAAAAGAGCCGCCGTCAGTCAGGTCAGAACTGGAGTTAAGCTCATCAAGCATAGGCTTAGACAGCGCCGTCTGCGCAGGGCTTGGCTTTCCACGAGCCATATCAAGCTTGAGGTTTTTCTCGCCAAGTGCACGAGCTTCTTGTCCAATAAGCTCAAGAGCCTGGTTAAGCTCAGCGTCGCTCATCTTCTGATAAGCGTTTTGCTCAGAGGTTGATTTTGGCTGGAACAGCTCGCGAGAAACTAGCTCAAACATGACACTCCCCTTTTCGGTCTCTGCGTGATACAAAGTATAGGTGATTTGAAAATCAACGCGACAAGGAGAATCATGGCAAATTCTGCACAGCCTGGCATGCGCTCGGAGGCATATGGCGAGCTCCAGCACCTTGTTGACAACCTTTATAAGCGCAAACCTTCAGGCACAGTTACTAAGGTTGACGTGCTGATTCAAGCCGAAGTAGACGATCTTGAAGAAGATTTGCAAGAAGTTATTGAGTTGATTCCCTCTGGCACATATGTCCGTGCTCGCCTCTGCGATCAGATTAACTCAATTGTTACGGCGCACGGTTGGGGCTTTACCTACGGCACGGTCGAGTAGTCTTAATCTTCCTTTATATTGTTCTGCCTTTGGTGCTTATAGAACTCTGCGAGGTGTACAAAAAGCAGGCCCAAGATTGCAGAAGCAAACGATGCAGCAAGAACGGCTACTTTAGCTGCAAGAATCTCCCCTGCGTCTGGGAATGCAAGGTTAGAAATAAGAATTGACATGGTAAAGCCAAGGCCACCCATCAGACCAACGGCTGCAATTTGAACCCAGTCAACCTTTGCAGGAAGTTTGCAGATTTTAACCTTTACCAACAGGAATGTCACAAGAATAATTCCCAATGGCTTTCCAAGAACGGCGCCAAAGAATACGCCGTGAGCAATGTTACTGCTAAGAAGCGCACCAAAATCAGCCCCCACCAACGTAATCTGTGCATTTACAAAGGCAAAAATAGGCAGAACAACAAAGTTTACAAAAACAGAAATATAGTGCTCAACACGCTGAAGCGGTGGAGTTACGTGGTGCATAACCTGCTCAATAGAGTTAGCGCCATGTGTAAAGTCATGCTGACCCAAAACGTGATGCTCGTCATCGTAGTGATCGTCAAGCTCACGAGCGCGTCTTGAAAGCCAGCTTCCCAGCTTGCTCAAGCGAACATCAGAGTGAGATGGCAAGAAGAAAGCAAGAAGGACACCTGCAAGGGTTGCATGAATTCCCGAGTGGTACATGCAGACCCAGAGAACCAAACCAACAAGCAAATAAGGACCGGAAGAATAAATCTTTAAGCGATTCATTCCCCACAAAATAACAAGAACACCAAGAGAAGCTGCTAACCAGGCAATATCTGGCGTGTGACCATAGAAAAGCGCAATGACCACAATAGCCAGAATATCATCAGCAATTGCAAGTGTTTGGAAAAAGACCTTGGTTTGCGGACTAATTCTGTTGCCCAACAGCGACATGACACCCAACGCAAAGGCAATATCGGTTGCAATTGGTGTTGCCCATCCATGAGGAGCAGTACTTGCATTGAGCGCCAAATAAATGATGGCAGGAACCGCAACGCCACCGACAGCAGCAAGCATAGGGAGCATTGCCTGCCTTGGCTTTCTGAGCTGGCCAACAGTTACTTCATACTTGAGCTCAATGCCCACCAGTAGGAAGAAGATTGCCATAAGGAAGTCATTCACAAAGGTTTCTAGAGCCATATGTGCATGAATCATTCCAAGCGAGAAACTCATTTGGACTTCAAGAATTTCTCGAACCACCTCATGAGCAGGTGAGTTGGCAACTACAAGTGCAATAAGAGCTGCAAGCACCATGACTGCTGCTGCAATAGTGCTGTTAGAGGTGATTTTCTTTAGAGAAGAGCGCTGACTAATTCTTCTTACAACTGCGGGCTCTCTATAAATACTAGACATTATCTGCCGTTCTCTCTTTATCTAAATGGTATTGACCGTTAGCTATGCAAGTTTTTCTCGATGTATATGCCTAGTGTACCGTCTACCTACCGTTGAGGGCAACTTGTCATATCTCAAGAAAACAGGGTATATCTCTATGTAAAATGTGGGTAATAGAAAGTCAACGTTTAGCTACTTGTAGCACGTATATATTTGGAGCGGATAATGGACACTAAGCGAATTGCCATCATCACAGACTCAGGAACTAATGTCCCACCTGATTTTGTTGCTGAACACAATATTCGTATCACCCCACTTCGCATTAACTATTCTGATGGCTCTTCCTATGAGTCTGGTATTACCATTACGCCAGCAGAGCTTGTTGCCCGCTTTGAAGAAGAAGTTCCTAAGACTTCACTTCCTTCTCCTGAAGGAATTAAAGCTGCCTTTGATGATGCAAAAGCAGCAGGGTACGAGGGTGCTGTTTACGTTGCTATCTCCTCTGGACTCTCTGCTACCTGCGATACTGCTCGCATGATTGCAGAGTCCATTACAGACTTCCCTATTTATGTTGTTGATACCAAAAACATTGGCATTGCTTCTGGCCTTATTGTTATTGAGGCTCAACGCCTTATTGAACAAGGCCTTTCTCTTGAAGAGATTGGTCCCAAACTTGATCAAGCCTCTCGTAACACACGTGTGTACTTCTCTGTTCCAAGTCTTGAGTACCTGCGCAAAGGCGGTCGTATTTCCGAGACAATCTATCGTATTGGCTCCATACTAAACATCAAACCAGTTCTTACCTGCGATGAAAACGGTAAGTACGTTATTGCTAAAAAGACTCGAGGTTGGCATAAATCTCTTGAAGGACAAATTTCTTTGGGAGCAGCTTTTGCTCAACAGTTTGATCACGTTCATGTAGGAATTTGCTGCTCTGCTCCTAATATCATTTACTCCGAAATGGAGGCAATGATTAAAGAAGCAATCCCCAATGTCACCGACTTTAGGTATGTTGAGGCTGGCTCGGACCTTGTTGTTCATACAGGACCAGGCCTTGTTGGCTATACCGTATTTGGTTACTAAAAATTCGATACCCCATGCAACTAAGAACAGCCGCCCACTCAGGCGGCTGTTTTCTTGTAGAGAGTATGTGTAGCGAGAAGATCTTCTCGCCCTACGCGTCTGGGGTTATAGCAATGGCTGATCCGCGAAGAAGCCTGTGTCGTCAAGAAGATTAGAACCGTCTGCTGCTTCAGTGGCCAGCTGATCACAGCGCTCGTTAAGTGGATGACCGGCGTGGCCCTTGACCCACTTGAAACTTACCTCATGGTCTTCCATGGCGGAAAGCAAACGCTTCCAAAGATCAACGTTTTTGACAGGCTCTTTTGATGCTGTCTTCCAGCCTTTTCTAATCCATCCCGAGACCCATTTTTGATTAAACGCATCAACAACGTACTTAGAATCGGAATAAAGCTCTACCTGGCAGGGGCGCTTAAGAGCCTCAAGTGCAACGATGACGCCGAGGAGCTCCATGCGATTATTCGTAGTAGTTTTATAACCCTGGCTGAACTCTTTGGTGTGCTGCTGGCCGGAGGGATCGGTGTACAGAAGCACGGCCCCATAGCCACCAGGACCAGGATTTCCTCGAGATGCACCGTCTGTATAGACCGTGACGTGCATGTATGAGGTCGCTGCCTCCATACCAAATCTCCTCTAGAACGCGCCTCTTACGTGTTTACTTTGCCTCAGCCCAATTGGAACCATAGCTGACATCGGCAATGAGAGGAACACGCAGGGTAACAACGTCTTCCATGGTCTCTTTTACCAACGCAGAGACTGTCTCAATCTCTGACTCTGGAACTTCCAAATCAAGTTCGTCGTGAATCTGAAGAATCAGTTTTGACGCAAGACCTTCATCACGCAGGCGTTTCTCGACATTAATCATTGCAATTTTGATAATGTCTGCGGCACTTCCCTGCATAGGGTGATTCATAGCGGTGCGCTCGCCAAAGGCAATAAGCTGGCGATTTGACTGGTTGAACTCTCTAATGTGGCGCTTACGCCCATACATGGTTACCGCATAACCAGTCTCGTGAGCAGTGCGGACAGAATCATCCAGATAGGCACGAACGCCAGGATATGCGTCAAAGTAGCGGTCAATCATCTCTTGCGCTTCCTTGCGGGAAATCTTCAGAGACGTTGCCAGACCAAAGGCCTGCTGACCATAGACAATGCCAAAGTTAACTGCCTTAGCACGGCTACGAAGTGCTGGAGTGACCTCTTCAACAGGCACGCCAAAGACGCGTGCAGCAGTTGCGGCATGGAAATCAGCACCAGAGTTAAATGCTGCTACCAGGTGCTCGTCAGCTGAAAGATGTGCCAGCAAGCGCAGCTCAATCTGGGAGTAGTCGCAGGCGAGAAAAACGCTGCCCTCGGGAACGGTAAAGGCGGTGCGAACACGATGTCCCAGCTCAGAGCGGGTAGGAATGTTCTGCAGGTTTGGATCAGAGCTGGAAAGCCTTCCTGTTGCAGCAACAGTCTGATTGAATGTGGTGTGGATGCGCTTATCGCCACGAATAAGCGAAGGAAGCGCATCGAGATAAGTTGATTTGATCTTGGCGCGCTCACGATATTCAAGGACGTCAGCAACAATCTGGTACTCCTGCGCCAGGTCTCCAAGCACCTTTGCGTTGGTGGAGTAGAACCCGGTGCGCGTCTTTTTGAGGCCATAAGTTGGAAGTTTAAGCACGTCAAACAGGATATGTGAAAGCTGGCTTGGAGAATCCAAGTTAAAATCCTCGCCTGCTGTCTGGTGAATGCTTGCCACGCGCTGCGCAATATCTTCCGCTAGCTGGGCAGACTGCTGAGCAAGTTCTTGAGGATCAACGTAGAGACCACGACGCTCCATTGCGGCAAGGACCGGTAGAAGCTGCATTTCAAGCGCAGCAAACAGCTCATATGAGCCATCGTCTTCAAGCTTTTTAGTCAGTACAGGAACAAGGGCTTTAGCAGCTACTGCCCTTAATGCTGCTGCAGGAATATCGTCTGTAGGCTCAGGAAGCTCAGAGCCAAAGTACAGCTCAACCAAGCCATTAATATCAAAACTTGAACGATCAGACTCAAGTAGATACGCGGCAACACCCGTATCAAAGAGACGGTCAGAATCAATGGTTTCAATATCCATCTTCTGTGGCTCGGACGAATCAACAGGACTTACTTCGTGCAGCAACGCCTTAACATCGTCTGCAGCAATACGGGCTTCTCGCAAAATACGCAAAAGTGCTGCGGTGGCATTTTCTCCCTCAAATTTGAGGAGTGCCTTTTCTGTAGACACCCAAAGTGTACGAGAAAGGCTAAAGAGCGCGCCAGCATCGGCGGCAGAGTCTTCTGCAACGCCGATCCATTCCTGGTTCTCAAGTGCAGCGGTCAGAGCAGCAGATGCGTCTCCTGCCTGCAAATACTCTGACGGAATAGGAAGCGCAGGTGTAGCAGAGGCGGTTTGTGCAACTGCGCCAGCGGCAGACCCACCAGCCATACGAGCAAGCCTTGAGGTCATTCCCGTAAAGCCCAAAGCTGAGAAGGCCTTGACCACGTCATTTGGATCAAATGTTGGGAACTGAGCGTCGTCCAGGTTGATATCAAGCGGCGCATCGGTGCGAATAGTTGCCACCTTACGGGAGAGCAGCGCGTCATCAATATGAGCGCGAAGATTTTCTCCCACCTTGCCCTTAACCTCGTCAGCGTGAGCAATGACCTGGTCAAGCGAGCCATACTCCACAATCAGCGCAGCGGCTTTCTTGGGGCCAATTCCAGGAACGCCCGGAATGTTGTCGGAAGAATCTCCCTTAAGGCCATAGAAATCTGGGACAAGCTCAGGCGTAATACCTGCATAGAGATCTGCCACAGTCTCTGGCGTCATAATTGAGACGTCAGAGACGCCCTTGCGCGTAGAAACAATCTTGACGTTTTCTGTGGAGAGCTGATACATATCGCGGTCACCCGTGAAGAGCAGCATCTGATAGCCCTCTGCCTCACCGCGGCGGGCAAGGGTACCCAAGATATCGTCGCCCTCCCAGCCTTCAAGCTGGCAGACAGGAACATCCAGCGTCTTGAGCAGCTCCTTGACTATGGGAAACTGTGCGTGCAAAGCAGGATCCATAGGAGGACGCTGAGCCTTGTACTGAGGCAACATATCAATGCGAACCTGTGGTTTTCCCTTATCAAAGGCACAAATGACACCGTCTGGCGAGAAGGACTCAACAAGCTTGATAAACATGTTGAAGAAGCCAAAGAGCGCTCCGGTTGGCGTACCATTTGGTGCTGCCATAGGCTGACGGATTGCATGGAATGCTCGGTGCATGAGCGAGTTTCCGTCAATAACAGCAATGGTCCTACGTGGTTTAGCTGCACCTTCTTTGGTTGATGCGGCCTCGTTTTGATCTGTAGTATCAACTGGCATAGTAGTATCAGACATACCTGCTCCTCGTAGTTTGTGTACTTCTATTGTACTAAGACTTCCTCCGCTTATGCGCGCCAGAGCCCACGGAAACAAAGCCCACATCTCATTTGAGCAGTAGCTAAAATTTTTGTAATCGTTATGTTTCTGTTCGTATCCTCGCCACTCTGACTCTGACAAACGTGCGAAAATACAAGCGATATAATGTGCTCAGCACGCGAGAAAACAGACTAACTGCCAGCATTTACCCACAAGGAGGGGCTGTGGCTCACGACAAAGTTTCTCAAGAATTTGGCTCACTTCTCTTTACCGACGCAGACATGCAAGAACGCCTGCCAAGGCCAACGTACAAGAAACTTCGTAGTGTCATCCAGGACGGCAAGCCGCTTGATCTCGACATTGCAAACGAGGTTGCGCATGCCATGAAAGAGTGGGCGCTAGAAAAAGGTGCTACTCACTTCACCCACTGGTTCCAGCCTCTCACAGGCATTACTTCAGAGAAGCACGACAGCTTTATGACTCCTCAGGGAAACGGCACTATTTTGATGTCCTTCTCGGGAAAAGAGCTGGTACAGGGCGAACCTGACGCATCAAGCTTCCCTTCTGGTGGACTTCGCGCCACGTTTGAGGCTCGCGGTTACACGGTTTGGGATCCTGCAAGCCCAACTTTCATCAAAGATGAAGTCCTCTGCATTCCAACAGCATTTATTTCATACACCGGAGAAGCTCTAGACAAGCGTACTCCGCTACTTCGCTCTCAGGTTGCCCTTGAAAAGCAGGCTAAACGCGTGCTTGCACTCTTTGGACAAGAGCCTTCTCGCGTTGTCACAAACATTGGTCCAGAGCAGGAATACTTCCTTATCAAAGAGGAAGATTTTGAGCAGCGTCCTGACCTTATTCTGTGTGGTCGTACCCTCTTTGGTTGCGAACCAAGCAAAGGTCAGGAGCTTGACGAGCACTACTTTGGTGCCATTCGTCCAACCGTCAACAACTTCATGAAAGAGCTTGATGACGAGCTCTGGAAGCTGGGCATCCCTGCAAAGACCAAGCACAATGAGGTTGCTCCTTGCCAGCATGAGCTTGCACCTGTCTTTGAGCAAGGTGCACTCGCTATTGACAACAACCTCCTGACCATGGAGAAGCTCAAGCTTCTTGCAACTCATCACGGTCTTGCCTGCCTTGAGCACGAGAAACCCTTTGAGTACGTTAACGGCTCTGGTAAGCACGATAACTGGTCGCTTTCTGCAGACAATGAGAACCTACTTGAGCCTGGTGATAAACCTGGCGAGAACCTTCGCTTCTTGGTCTTCCTTGCCTGCCTTGTAGCCGCTGTTGACTCACATGCAGACCTTCTGCGTATGTCTGTTGCATCCGCTGGAAACGATCACCGTCTTGGCGCAAATGAGGCTCCACCTGCAATTGTTTCCGTCTTCTTAGGCGCCGCACTTTCCGTAATTGTTGATGACCTCATCACAGGTTCCGACGTCCACGGCGCAAAGCGCACTCGTATGGATCTGGGCGTACCAACACTTCCTGCAGTTCTTAGGGACAACACAGACAGAAACCGTACCAGCCCCTTTGCGTTTACTGGTAACAAGTTTGAGTTCCGCATGTGTGGCAGCCAGCAGAATCTTTCTGACCCTAATGTTATTTTGAACACCATTGTTGCTGAGCAGTGTGACCGCTTTGCAAATGACCTTGAAAACGTTTCTGGGAAGAACTTCACTAAGGAAGCCTTGAGGTGGGTCATTAACACCTTCAAAGCTCACGAGCGCATCCTCTTTGAGGGCAATGGCTACTCAGGCGATTGGGAGAAACTTGCTGAGGAGCGCGGTCTTCCAAACCTCCGCACCACCCCTGAGGCACTCCCTGCAATGGTTGCTCCAGAGAACATTGAGCTCTTTGAGCGCTACGGCGTTCTTTCTCAAGCAGAAGCACAGGCTCGCTACATTGCAAAGGCTGAGCAGTACGCCAAGGTCCTTAACATCGAGGCTCGTACCATGCTGTATATGACGCGCCACATGTACCTGCCTGCCCTCTTTACCTACTCAAGTGATGTTGCCTCTTCAGTTGCTGCTAAGCAGGCCATTGGCATTAAGAGTGCAGCTGAGACAGAGATTGTCGAGAAACTCACCGCAGGTATTGACGAGATTTACGCAGCTACCAACAGTCTTGATGAGATCAACACCACAGCTCACCAGATGAAAGATCAACCTCAGGAGCAGTGCGAATACTACTGCAATGAGGTTCTTCCTGCTATGGCCCGCCTGCGTAGCGCTGTTGACTCCATGGAGCTCATCTGCGGTCACGACTGGTGGCCAGTTCCTAGCTACAACAAGATGCTCTTCTACGTCTAGTGCTTCATCAGAGCTTCTTGGCGAGAAAACCGGTCTTCTCGCCACCCCACCTTTAAAGCAAAACGGCTCAGTTTACCTGGGCCGTTTTTTGGTGTCCAAATGCTTAACGTTTAGAAAGAGCTATGCGTTGATTAACTTACTGTAGGTAGCGTGGACGTCTTCAAGCTTGATGAGATTGCCTTCTGCATCGGTTGGAGCAGGAGCTATCTGCATTGATTCACTTACTGCTGTCAAATTCAGACGACCTGCATACCAAGGCGTTGGTGTTCCCTCAATAACTGGCGAGAAGAACGAGTCCATTTCTCCCATGTGTTCAGCAGAATCTCGCTTAGTAATAAATTCCTGCCATAAATACGCTGAATACGTATGTTTTGACCCCTGGCATACAAATGACCTTATCGTAGAGAAATAAGAAGTGCCTGGCAGAATAACTGAAAGATTATCAAAATCGTCTTTAGTAATTGCCCTATAAGCAGCGCTCAGCGGACACACACAGGCCCTGTACCTGCCAAATCCTGTGTCTCTAATAGCTTGATAGGTACTCTCAGAAAATGCGTCAACATTTTCAAACAAACTTTGGATAATCTGAGCGCCTTTATCCAGACCATACTGGCCTAAAAAGAGCGATTCAAACTTCTTGCCCGCATACGTAAGTGCGGGGTCAGGAATAACATACCTTCCACGCAGGCCATCTGTAAGAAGATCGGTCCATTCGTGAGGACGCAAAATCTTTTTCTCATTAAGGCGTTCTTGATTTACCAGTAAAACCAATGGATCTGCAGCGTAGGCATACCAATGTCCGTTGGCGTCAAAAAACTCAGGGCGCACGTACTGGTCTGTTGAAGAAACTTCATATGGTTGACAATATGCGGAAGTCTCAAAATTTTGCATAAGAGCTTCGCTTGCCAAGAAAATGACATCGGGTTTCTCAAAACCCCAATCAGTACCAGATTTGGTATCAGAAGTTTCAGACTCCGAACTCTTACCAGAAGTATATGTTTGCTGAATAAACTCCTGAATTTCTTCCTCCGTTGCCTCACCCACCGTAACAGGCATAGAAAACATTCTTGAATATGTTTCTACCAGGGGTTTTACCGCTTCTTTGGAAGTACATAAAAGATTGAGGGAGCCCTCTCGCTGTGCAAGTTGAATAAGCGCTCGAGCGTAGCCTGGAACTTTTGAATTAAGCTGTGGAGGAAGAAGCTCCTGCTGAACATAAGAAATTCCTGGACTCAAAACATTTGCTACCGTAGCTATTACAGGTGCAGCAACCGCCGAGACAGCCAGGATAATAAATGAGGTTCTTGTAACAGAAGTGGCAGTTGGTGGAGTGATCTTCTCGTCAGGGTCTTTTGGTCCAAAAGTTTTATGCATCTTCTGGCGCAGACAATCTGGGATAAACTTCACGCTACCTCCTTACCTGCTACATAATCCGTCTGGTCAAACAGATTTTATCCAAAAAAGGCTTTTAGTCCAATCAGGATAAGCACCGCACCACCGACCATCTCGGCGCGGTCGCCCAAAAGCGAGCCGAGTTTCTTGCCAATGCACAGAGCAATGGTACAGAGAATTGCAGTAATAATGCCAAAGAGTACTGAGGCGACCAAAATGTCTACGCTATGTGCCCTAAAAACTTACACCAACAGCAAATGCGTCAATTGCCGTAGCAACAGCTTGAAATACCAGCTTGCCATAAGAGAGTGTTGTAGCGCCTTGCTGAGCGTCTTGCTGAGCTTCTTCCTCATCTTCTTCAGAAGCATCTTCTTTGAGCGCCTTATAGCCGCTGTATAGCATGTTTAAACCAATGAAGCCAAGAATAACCAACGAGACAATACCTGCGTACTTCTCAATCAACTCTGCTGCAATGCCACCAACAAAATAACCGGCAAGAGGCATGCCAAACTGAAAGAGACCAAAGAATAGCGGCATACGCATAAGACGAGAAAACCTATGGTCATCAAAGGCAAAGGTGTTAGAGATAGTGACAGAAAACGCATCTGTTGCAAGCGCCACACCCAGCATTAAAATTTCAAGTAGACCCATGTGTCAGTTCCCAGGTATCATTAAATCTTGTAACACGAAGGAGAAATTTTAACGCCTGTAAGCTGTTTTAGGCTACTCTTATATTGAAAAACTACGAGGAGTCTTATGCCTGCTTTAATAACCCACTATCTGTTTGGCGCAGAGGTGGTTCATGATTTACCGCAAGAACTTGTTGCAACTGATGCAGAGGTCAATGCATTCCTGCTTGGAAACCAGGGTCCTGATCCCTTCCTAGCACGTCATCTTGCCTGGCCAAACCACTCGCTTGCCTGCAATAGACTACATCGTCGTATGCATGCGGGTCATATTGTTGACGCGTTTCTTTCTATTCGCGATGGTGTTTCTCGCCTACCGCAGAGCGACATGCCCGCTGGTCGTGCGTTTGCGCTTGGCCTCTTAGCACACTACGCCCTGGATAGAATTGTCCATCCATTTGTGTATTCCCAGCAAGATGCATTGATTGAGGCGGAACCATCTCTCAAGAATGCCTACAGAGAACTCCATCCTATTATCGAGACAGATTTAGACTCATACCTTCTCTGGCACTTGCGCCATACTACCGTTGAAACGTTTCCCCCAGCTGAGGTGCTTGAAGCAATTGAATCAACCAAGCACGTTGGTGGCGCGCTCTTCTCGCAAGTAGCGCTTCAGGTATTTGACCTTAATGTTGGCGTTGGTGAGTACGAGAAGGCCCTTCAGGATTACGCTCGCATCTACCACACTGTAGAGCGCACTGATCCTAAGTACACCACCAAGCTTCCTGACGTTTTGTATAAAACCGAGAAGTTCATGCGTCCTTCAAACAATTCGTACGTTGCGGCAATGGCCCATCGTATTGTTAAAACCGAGGACTTCCCTACGGCAAACCTCAAGCGTCTACCTTGGAAAGAGCCTTACACAGGAGAGATCAAGACTGAAAGCATTCTTGATCTTATGGATGAAGCTCGTGAGTTCTACAAAGATCTTGTTCAGGCAACTATCTTAGGTCAAAGAATCACCCTGGAAGAGCTTGTTGATGGCATCAATTACATGGGTAAACCTGTTGTAGAAATGGTTGATGACGAGGACTAACTTGCAGCAAAACACCAAAGGCGTTGCATATTCAAACACGTAAGAGAAAAGGCAACTACTTGAGTAGCTGCCTTTTTTACTAACGCTTATCTACAATCTATCGCATGCTGTAAAAGCGCATGCTATAAAAACACATACCATAGAGGTCGACTCTACAGAAGTGCTTCTTCCCACGCAGGCTCCTTGAATCCAAGCAAAATAGTATTGCCTGCAACCACCAAGGGGCGCTTTACCAGCATGCCTGTAGTGGCAAGCAACTTATAGGCATCACTATCGCTCATACCTGCATCAAGCTGCTCCTTGATGTTATTATCGCGATACACCATGCCTGAAGTATTGAAGAATTTCCTGATGGAGAGACCGCTCAGCTTGTGCCACTCAGCAAGCTCTTCTGCAGTTGGATTCTCCTCTTTAATATCGCGCAGTGTATAAGAAACACCGTGTTCATCAAGCCATTTAAGAGCTCTCTTACAGGTAGTGCAGCGAGAATAGCAAAGAACCAAAATGTTTTTATCTGCCATGGCTGTGCCCTTTGGATCAATTATCGATTACATAAAGGCAATCTTTTTTGAGTTACAAGCAATCCTAAAATCAATATTCCTAGAGAAACGCCATAAATCATACCGATAAATAGGTCATTAACGTTTGATGCTGCGCCCAGGATGATTGCTAAAATCAAAAACATCATTCCAAGAGAAACATACTTACTTTTTAGTAGGTTCATTTGGTCGCCTCCTTTTTACTGACGGTAACGAAGCATTATAAATCAACACCTTGTTACTAACCATGCACATTTATGCAGGTGCCTGACCTGTTTCAAGAATTTGCTGGAGCGCAGCCTCATCAAGTACAGGAACACCCAAGCTCTCAGCCTTAGTAAGCTTAGACCCCGCGGCTTCTCCTGCTACTACAAAGCTAGTCTTTTTAGATACAGAGCCGGAAACCTTTGCTCCCATAGCTTTGAGCTGAGCACCAGCCTCATCACGTGTGAAGTGTTCAAGAGTTCCCGTTAAAACAAACGTAAGTCCAGCAAGTGTCTGAGGAAGCTCGTTTTCTGACTTCTCTTCCTCTAGCACTACGCCTGCCTGACGAAGACGCTCAATAACGGCAACATTTTCTGGTATCGAGAAGAACTCGTGTACAGATTCTGCAATCTTGGGACCAATACCTGGGATTTCAGCGATCTTCTCGACAGGTGCTGTAGCAAGCGCCTGAATAGAGCCAAACTCCTGTGCAAGCAGCTCTGCGACGTTAGCACCAACGTGCCTCATGCCAATACCAAAGAGTACGCGTCCAAGACCTCGCGTCTTTGATTCCTCAACCTTTGCCATAACCTTCTTAGCAATAGTGTGACCCACAGGAATGCTGTCGCCAGAAAGGTGATCTGCAGTATCGGTATCGTAGACACGACCTGTAGGCATGTTTGCCAGCGTTTCTTCAGTGAGTTTGTCGTAGAAGTCAGCAACGTCAGAGAGGACGCCCTCTTCAACCATACGATTAATAAGCTCGTCACCAAGGCCGTCAATGTCCATAGCCTTACGGCTACCCCAGTGAATCAGGCGTTCAACTGCCTGAGCAGGACAATCAATAGAGACGCAGCGGAAAGCCACTTCTCCTTCTTCCTGAATAACAGGGCTGCCACAACTTGGACAGGTAGTTGGCATCTGGAACTCAACAGCATCTGCAGGTCGAAGACTCAAAACTGGTCCTACAACCTCTGGAATAACATCTCCTGCCTTGTGGACAATGATGGTGTCACCCTCGCGCACGTTTTTACGACGAATCTCGTCAAGGTTGTGGAGGGTTGCGCGCGCAATGGTAGAACCCGCAACAGTGACGGGATCAAACTCAGCAACAGGTGTGAGTACGCCTGTACGACCAACTTGAATACGAATTTCTCGCAAAACGGTCTGCTTTTCCTCTGGTGGGAACTTAAATGCAATAGCCCAACGAGGAGCGCGAGAAGTAAATCCTAGAGCTTCCTGGCTCGCAAAAGAGTCAACCTTTACCACCACGCCATCAATGTCGTAGTTAAGGTCTCCTCGCTGCTCAAGAGCTTGCGCACAGAAATCGTGAACCTCCTGAGCACTCAGGCAACGGCGGGCATGAGGATTAACATTAAAGCCGCAGCTACGAAGCCAGTTTAAGAACTCCCACTGACTGTGAACGTCAAGAGGACCCTCATCGGCCACTGCGTAGATAAAGGTCTCGAGGTCTCGATGAGCGGTAATCTTTGGATCCTTCTGACGCAAAGATCCAGCGGCCGCATTTCTTGGGTTAGCAAAAGGCTGTTTACCTGCAGCATCCGCATCTTCATTCAAACGAATAAAGGAATGCTTGGGCATATAGACCTCACCACGCACCTCAATGCTCTGGTTAAGACCCCTATTTTCAACCTGCTCAAGTCCTGCAAGTGCAAGTTCTCTTGGTACGTCAGAGATAGTCAAAACGTTTGCCGTAACGTTTTCTCCCGTACTACCATCACCTCGTGTAGCAGCACGTACAAACTGACCGTCACGATACGTGAGCGCAACACCTAAGCCGTCAATCTTAAGCTCACAGGTATATGCCACAGGGTTTGTAGGTGACGCACCAAGAGCCTCATCTGTCCTGGAAAGCCATGCATCCAGCTCCTCTAAGTTCATGGCGTCGTCCATGGAATACATGCGCGCGGCATGCTGGACAGGCTCAAACTGCTCAGAAACGTAACCACCTACGCGCTGGGTATAGCTATCCTCAGTTACAAGCTCTGGATATGCTGCCTCAAGCTGCTGAAGCTCAATAAGAAGGCGGTCAAACTCAGCGTCAGTAAGCTCTGGATTATCAAGGGCATAGTAGGCGTATGCCGCATGGTTCAAGATTCTATTGAGCTCTGCCGCACGAGCGACATCTTTTGGCGAAAGTGCTGCCATTACAACTCCAAACATAAAAACGTAGGTGCAAGAAATCTTGCACCTACCAGGTATTTATTTGCGCCCTCTTAAGGTTCTACCAAGGGCCTTAAGGGCTTCTCGCCTTGCGCTGCCATATGGTGCAATAGGGTCAATAATCTTGCGCAGAGGGCTTGCATCAGAAAGCGCACGCTCGTGGAACTCTGTGACATCGGCGTCATTTCTAGCGCCTGGCACCATGTCCTGAATAATAACCTCGTAGAACGGAGTGTTGCGCGCGTACTTCCAGAAATAGGAAGCCATGTCGCAGCTAGCGTTCTGCCAAGGCTTAATAGCACCAGCAAAGTGAACAATCTTTGGAGCACGACGTGCTGCCTGATAGTCATCAAAGACGCTATTTGGCGCCATTGGATAGAGTTTCTCGGCACGTCCAAAAATGTTGTGTGTCACGTTCCAGTCAGCAGGGAGATAGACAACGCGACCCTGGCACTCACTGTTCAGAATATCTTGATCGTTGTAGATAAAGATTGGATTGGATGCAATGCGCAACCATTCTGGAACAGTGTGATAGCGGCGCAGTTCAGCGGTATTAAAGACCATAACTCCCGCCTGGAAGTACGCATAAGGATTCTTGAGGTTAAGCACGTCAAGGCTGTACTTCATACGGTCTCCACCGCGGACGTTAAGGTTTGCCAGATAATCAATATCAAGCGTTGCGGCAATAAGATTGTTGCCCATTCTTACATCAAAAAGTTCAGCAACATTACCGTTGACCACAAGGTCAGAGTCTAGATAGACAACCTTATCGTAACCAGAAAGAATGTCTTGAGCCAAGAAACGGAAGTATGTCTCCACACTAATGTGAGCATTATTAGTATCTAGCTTGTAGTCTTTAACCATACGCCACACGTTATAGAACGTAATACGAGCATTCTTATAGCGCGAGAAGTACTTCTTAACCATCTCCTGCTTTGAGCCGCCAATATTGGTGTTAAGGACAACTACGTCGTAGAAGCGGCTAGGGTCGGCGTTTTCAAGCATTGAACCCATAGCGCAGGTAAGAATTGGAACGTAGTTGTTATCTGCTGCAAAGACAACAGGAACAACGTTCTGGCTTGCAATCTCAGGCTTCTCTTCAAAGAGAGGAATGAACTTCTGACGAGGCTCTGGATTGGTAAAGTGAATGCACTGAAGCTCTTTTACCTTCCAGTTTTTGCCCTCTGTACGAAGCATGTGCATACGCCAGATATTAAAGAGGCGCTCAGTCAGATGACCTGGAGTTCTTAGGGCCTCTTTGCTGTACGTAGACATATCAGTACGAGCAGTCCACTCGTCAACAAGTGGGAATACCCATGCTGCATAGCGATCAAAGAGCTCTTTGCGCATGATGTACATGTTGCAGAAGCACTGTTGATGACCGTTGAGAAAAGCGTTCACATCCTCTGCATACTCTGGGTGACGCTCAATAATAAGCGCAGCCATAGTATCCATATCCTTTGGATGAAGCAGTGGAGCAGCATGGTACTGCTCAAGAGGTGTGTTAGCGCTTCCAGGGAATTTGCGAATATCCTTTACTCCCGTGGTAATAAGGTCATAGCCTTCAATGCACTGAGCAATGGTCTGATCATCAAGACCATACTTCTTGATGGCGTCTTCATCAATGAAGTCATCCATAACCTCACCAAACGGATTTTCTGGATAAACCGTATCGGTAAAGTTGAAGTAGCGACGATAATGGCCAAAGCCAACATAGCGAGCATTGGCGATGTTCTTCCATGCCCAATACTGTGTAGTCATCTCACAGTACATTGGGTTTTTCTCGGTAATATTATCGCCCTCATCGTCATGGAGCATATACGTAAAGCGATTACTCTTCTGACCTGGTCCTACCTGAATAGGCTGAAGGTAGTTGCTTGCGGGAACATCAACATCTTTATGAGAAGTGATAAGAATGCGAATAGGCTGCTGCTCAAACATCTTTACCATGTGCTTTCTTTCTAGATATTCCATGTGCTCATCGGCAATCTGTTTCATGCGAACTGCCCTATCAAACGACAGTCCCTCATCCTGATGCATGAGAGCAGCATATTTCTTTGCATACGTCCTGTAGCGATAGGCATCACTGTCTTCTGGAAGCTCGGTTCCAGTAGCAATGGCCTCGTACGCAATATCCCTTACAAAGCGATAGAGCTCTCGAGCTGCTACTGATGGTCCAAAGAGGATGGCAAAAGGCTCAAGAGCAGCCTCTTGATCTTCAGGGGCAAGACGGAATCTCCACTCAGCACTCAAAAGCTCCAGCAATCTATGCTTCATGCCCCTAAACGAATTAAGATGAGCAATGTTATCTGACTTGCCAATATAAAGTTCTACTTGATCAATGTTGTCTAAGAACTGATAGCAGAACTCTCCGAACTTATCTAAAGAAATACGAGAAGCACCAGTTACTCCGATGCCATAGTGGTACAAAAAGCCTCTGCAAGACTCAAAACCATCGGCAGTCTGAGCCTTATCTGCCAGGATAAATACCTCATAGGCATCTTCTGCTCTTACGAGGCGCTCCGAAGTCATCTCTGCAAAGGCAGAGCGGAAAAGTTCTCCGCGATACAAGCGTTGCGTAGCACGCCAGTCAAGCTTTTGCCCATAGCCCTCATCATAAATAATGCGTAGGATATCGTCACCCTGAGTAAAGTCTGATTGCTGGTTAATGTAGTTCTCAAAAGACTTTGCATCAGCTGGGTCAACACCATTTTCTGGAATAACGGTAATACCCAGGTGAAGAATATCAACAGGATTTTGGTCAATACGAGCAACTACCTGCTCAAGAAAATCAGGAGTAACTTCATCGTCACCGTCTAGGCAAAAGACCCACTCGCCTTTTGTGTGAGCTGCAGCAGTTTTACGTGCAAGATGAAGTCCCTGGTTAGTTGCATGAGTAACAACTTTGAACCTTTTGTCATCCCCTACTGCCGTAACGATTTTCTCTGGAGTGGAATCTGTTGAGGCGTCATCAACAATAATTGCTTCAAAATCACCAAACGTCTGATTCTTTACGCTTTGAATACAACGCCCAATGTACGATTCGATGTTGTATGCAGGAATTACAAAAGAAACCTTAGGCATACCAACTCCTTATAAATAAGCAATCTCGACTATCTTCTATCTTATCTAAAATGTGCCTTCCTGGGGCGCGCAAAAGATGCCTACTCAACGCTCTTCAAGCTCTCCACCATATCAATATTTTTGAGCTTTGGCCGCATAGCAACATACACTAACAGCGAGAAAACAAGCGTGAGTCCAAAGGCAAACCAATAACTTGGCGCATGAATAGCACGACCAAACATAACAAGATCAATCTCAGCAGTTTGAACTACAAATCCCTCAAGATACGTTCCTAGAACAAGTCCAAAAAGCGCTCCAAAGACGGCCAGCAAAGCAATCTCTCTAAAAACGTAAGCATCAACTTCATGACGCGTAAATCCAAGTACTTTGAGGCTGGCAATCTCTCTAATGCGCTCTTCAATATTGATGTTAGTGAGGTTATACAAGACGATAAAAGCCAACAGAGCTGCGGCCACAATAAGAATGGCTACCACGCGATTAACTACGGCAAGTGATTCTTTGTAGGTATGAATAGCCTCATTGACGTCATCTACTGTTGCAACTCCTGCCTGGTTAATAAGCTTTTCTCCAAACGCATCTCTTGTTGTTTGATCTTCAGGAAGCGTTGCATACCAGCCGTCCGTGGCGTCGTCTTGAATGCCCAGGGAATGCCATGCAGAAGGTCCCACATACAGATACGACCCAACGTAATTCTCGGCAACTCCTGTAATAGTAAGCGTACTTGGCTCACCTGAAGCGTTTCCAATTCTGTCTTGAGCATAGACCTGAATGGTATCTCCCACACCTACACCAAGTCGTTTTGCAAGCTTCTCTGTAATTACTACCGAGTCTTCTCCAAGCTCTATTGCTTGACCAGAAAGGCGATTACGCAGGGTTGCTAAACCGGTGAGGTCTTGAAGAGAATTGCTGGTCATAATAGTTGTTCTTGTAAGCGAGCCTGCCTTTTGTGTAGGTGACTCAAGAAGAACATTTTCTCTTGTTATGCGATGAATGTTTGTAGCACCCACTTGATTGAGCTCTGCATTAATCTGATCTGCTTCCTCACTTGAAACATCAGAGGTCATTCCCACAATGTAGTCATAATGCGATATAGCTGGCCATTGGTTATCAATGATGTCGCTAATGGAATCCCTAAGGCCAAAAGCCACTAATAAAAGCGCAGTACAGCCAGCAATTCCCACGAGCGTCATAATCAAACGTCGCTTATAACGGACAAGGTTTCTGATTGTAACTTTCCACGAGAAAGACAATCTGGACCATAGAGGCTTAACGCGCTCAAGAAAAATCTTTGAACCCGCTTTTGGAGCTTTTGGAAGCATGAGGTTAGAAGGCTCTTCTTTCAGTGAGGATAAGACGGCAGCTGTGGTTGAAAGAAGCGTGATGCCTATACCAGAAAGTCCCGAAAGCAGCGCACTATCTAGCTGGATAGGATAAGGAGCTCCCCCATTTGGGATGGTGTAAATAGACCCGTAAGCAGAGACAATAACGCCTGGCAGCACCTGGCTTAAACATGCTATGCCAATAACAGCGCCTAAAAGCGAAGCAGACAAGGCATATAACAGGTACTTTGTCGCAATCTGAACAGTTGAATAGCCAAGCGCTTTATGAACACCAATGAGCGTACGCTCTTCAGATACCATGCGCGTCATGCTGGTAAGTGACACCAAAGCAGCCACCAAGAAGAACATCAGCGGGAACACATTGGCAATATCGTTGATACGCTCAGAGTCTGCTTGATACGCTGCAATGCCAATCTCTTTTGTGCGATCAAGCACATACACATCGGGCTCTTTGAGCTCGTCAATTTTCTTTTGAGCCTTATCAATTTTTGCCTGGCCATCAGCAAGCTGTTTTTCAACCTCAGCGCGTTGATCCTCTAGACTTTGTCTTCCCTCGTTAGTCTGAGTCTCTGCATTTTGGAGAGCTGTTTGTCCTGCGTTCAGGCGGCTAAGCGACGCAGCGAGTTTTTCCTGAGCTGCAGACAACTGGTCTGCAGCAGCGCTTCTTGCTTCACTCAAGTCCTGGCGCGCCTGAGCTACCTGAGACTCTGCCTCATGCAGTTGAGCCGTGCGCTGATCTAGCTCTTCTCGCGCGGCTGCTAAAGCCTGCTGCCGGGAAGCCAGCTCTGTCTCTGCAGCGCTAATCTGCGCCTGTGTGGCGAGAAGAACGTCTACTTGCGAGGTTGGTAGACCTAAAGCACTGAGCTGCTGCTGTGCTTCTTCAAGTGTAGAAGCCGTAATTCCTTGCGCAGCAAGTCCTGCAAGAAACGCATCTCTACCCGCTTCAAACGCACTCTTTTGCTGTGTAAACGTTGCTTGTCCTGCATTGAAAGCAGCAAGGCCAGCCTGATACTGAGCCTCTCCTGCACTAAGCTCAGCTGTTCCCTGGGCTATCTGAGCCTCTGAAGTTGTAATCTGAGCTTCCGCTTGAGCAAATTGCCGTTCAGCACTGTAGCGAGAAGCTGTAAGCTGCTGACGTCCTGCATCATATTGCTTCTGACCATCATCCAGCTTTTGCTGCTGAGCGGAAATTTGTGCTTCCGCATCATCAAGCTTCTTCTGGGCATCCCCTAGTTTATCCGCGGCCTCTTGTCTTGATTGCTCCAGCTTTTGACGAGCCTCATCAAGTTGAGCCTGAGCATCATCTTTGAGCTCTTGCAAACGAAGAACAGCAAGTGACGGATTCATCTGCGAAATGCGTTCTGCAACGCTATCAACGGCACTCTGATAGTCTGATGAGCCGCTTTTATAGCTGGTAGCACCTTGAACCGTTAGATACGCTTCGGTATAGGGGTCATCGTTTGCAAAAGCATCTTCAGTGACATACACAAATTGCTGCACAATGCCATTGCCTAACGATGTAGTACCAAAATTGCTTACATACGGATAGGTTGGTGCATTTACAAAGCCAACAACCGTGTACGAACCACCCTTTAAATGAACTCCGTTTGAAGTATCTGGCAGCTCAATCTGTTGACCAAGGCTAATATCTGCTCGTTTCTTGGGATCCGCGCTCATCACGCACTCGTAAGGCCCTTGAGGAAGTCTTCCTTCAACCACTATTGGCTGGTTAAGCTCACCGGGTCTAAAAGAACTCACACGAGCAGTAGATTGCGACGACGTCAGTGTAGCCATAATGTCTACCGTACGAGAAGGCATAACCGCTTCAACACCCTCAACTGACGCCAGGGCGGAAACGTCCTTCTCGCTTAATCCAAGCGTTGAGATGACGCGAAGGTCATAGAGGTGCTGGTTTTCGTAAAACGTATGAGCCGCTTCTTGCATGTCAGGGCTTGCCATTTTGAGTCCCGCAAAGAAGCCGCAGCCCAACGCAACAATTCCTGCAATTGCAAGAAATCTGGCGAGAGACCCTTTGATGGTCCGAGTAATCTCGGTAAAAAGAGCGCGGGGCATAACTACCACTCGACAGTAAGCGCGTCAGCTGGGTGTTGATTAATTTCTACCGATTGAGCTTGACCCTCTTTAACGTGGATTACCCTATCGGCAATTTGAGTGAACGCAAAGTTGTGCGTGACAATAGCCACGGTCTTATGCTGCTCTTTGCACATATCCTGCAAGAGCTTAAGAATTTGCTTTCCTGTTTTATAATCCAGCGCACCTGTTGGCTCATCGCAGAGCAGAAGACGCGGATTCTTTGCCAAAGCGCGTGCAATAGAAACGCGTTGCTGCTCTCCACCGGAGAGCTGAGCTGGGAAGTTATCCATACGATGCTCAAGACCAACAGCTCGAAGTGCATCTTCTGGCTGCATAGGGTCAAGACAAATCTGAGAAGCAAGCTCAACGTTTTCTTTTGCAGTGAGATTAGGAACAAGATTGTAAAACTGGAAAACAAAGCCAATGTCATGACGGCGATAGAGCGTTCTTTCTTTTTCCGAAAGCCCGCCAATTTCTTTTCCGTCTAAATAAATAGACCCGGAGGTACAGGTATCCATACCTCCGAGCATATTTAAGACAGTTGTTTTACCGGCACCTGATGGGCCAACAATTACGCAAAGCTCGCCCTCTTCTATGGAGAAGTTCATGTCATGGACAGCGTGTACCTTGACGGAGCCCATGGTATACGTCTTTGTTACCTCTTTAAATTCAACAAAAGACATACGGTTCTCCTATAAGTAAGAATTCCTCCAAACAAGAAGAGGTGTGCGTGAGGAGCTACTCCTGTGGAGCCTCTGGAGCTGCAGGAGCCTCAGGTGCGACAGTTGTGACAGTTGCTTCTGAAGCAGGTGCTGCTGTAGCCTCTGCAGTTACAGGAACTACAGGAGCAACCTCTGCGCCCTCAGTAGCAAGAGGCATTGGAGCAACAACAACCTCTTCCTCCTCAAGATCAGCCTGACGCTGGTCAAACTCTTTCTTAGCACGAACCCAAATGAGAAGTGCAAGAAGAGCGGTAAAGAGCAGGAAGGTAACAATCATGACGTTAAGAATAAGGGTGGTGAAGTTCACTGCCTGGCTGATAGAAATCATCACAGAGAGCTCTGTAAGTGCGGAAGTTAAACCAACTACAGAGAGAATAGAGAGACCCCACCTAAGACGAGGACGGAAGCCCCTCAGAAGACCTGAAACCGCAGCAAATAGGTAACACAGGAAAACAATGTAGGTGACACGTGCAAGTATCAGGGAAATTGGACTTGTCTGACGAGTTGCAAAGTTAAATACCGTGTGGAAATAGCTGAGATACTGAACTGGTGCAACAAAATCAATGACGATAAAAATGAGAGCCACAATTGCTGGGATGGCAATTTTTGCTTTGGGGTTCATGAAACCTCCTCGATTTCTTTATACGACCTGTCTATTTTATCGTATAAACCTATGACCAGTGTGGTAAGTCATGAAAGTCTTTTATATGGTCTTGAGCTTCTTGTTCTCTTTCTGCTAAAGCCTCTCTTAAACCCTTCAACGCATCAAAGGGCATAAATATTTTTGCTCTGTTTGCTCGTGACATGCGGGGGTGTCCGTAGTGCATCTGCGATGCAAACGCCTCCTCTTTTGCACCATCTTCTGCTGGCGAGAAACCCTGTCTAGGCTTCATTGGTTTCTTCTCCACTACGGTGTCCTCCAATCTGAGCATTTCTCTGCCGTGCAGTTGCTTCGGGAAGTAGGTCCATAGCTTTGAGCAAAGAGTTCTTTCCAAACTTCTTCTTTATGGCGTTGATAGTATCTTGGCGCTGGCGCTCTTTCTCTAAAACGGAATTGTCCTGGAAAAGCGATGTCTGAATACCCGATCCTGTTTCTTCTTGAGTGTTTCCAAAGGTAAGGCCAACGCGATGCACGCTTTCTGAAGGTATTACTCGCTCGTCAAAGAAAGACAAAACCTCTGCCATAAGTTCATCTCTAGAGTTAGTAGGGTAAGAAAGCTTCTTAGTGCCACTACTAGAAGGAATATGTCTTCTCCAGCTTCTATAATCTCCCGTCTGCCTCAGTTCTTCCATCTGGCTCTCTGTTGCCGAGTAGCCAATATAGATACCAATAGAAGAGCAAACGAGCTTTTGCGTTACAAGCTCTAACGTCAACGCCTCAACCATCTCTTTAAAGATAAGACGTGCGCCCTCTGTATCTCTGTTGTGATCAAAGACCTGCGCCGTTGAGACAGAATGACTTTGAGACTTATAGGACTTAATATCTGCAATGGTAGTTGGTTCAATGCCCCACGCATGATCAATAAGAATTTCTGCATCAACGCCAAATTCTTTATACAGAGGTTCTGTAGGAGCCATGGCAAGCTGCCCCATGGTGTGAATATTCATTGCCACAAGACGCTTTTGAATACCTGCACCAATATGCCAAAAATCAGTCAAAGGTTTATGGTTCCAAAGCTTAAGTTTGTACGACTCTTCATCAAGCTCACCAAAGAAATTTGGGCTGTGCTTTGCCGTAATATCAAGCGCAATTTTTGCCAGATACAAATTTGGACCCAAACCACAAGTAGCAGGGATACCAGTGGTTTTTGCTACGTCTGCACGAATCTTCTCGCCTAGCTCTCTTGCTGTGCATCCGTAAAGCGATAAGTACGGTGTTACATCGATAAATGCCTCGTCAATGGAGTAAACGTGGATGTCTTCTGGGGCAATGTATTTGAGGTACACCGAATAAACGTCTGCAGAACGCTCCACATATAGAGCCATACGAGGAGGTGCTACCTCATAGGTAAGGTTTTTGGGAATCTCAAAAACGCGACAACGTCCAGGAACACCCAACGCACGAAGCGCCGGTGAAACCGCCAAACAAATTGTCTTTTCTGTCCTGGTAAGATCTGCCACAACAAGCTTGGCCTTCATGGGATCAAGGCCTCGCTCAACACACTCAACCGATGCGTAGAAACTCTTTAAATCAATGACCAGGTACTGTTTTTGAGAAGGTGTCATGGCTTAGATAAGCACAATACCTTGAGAAACTTTTTCTGCCACGTCATTACCTACAAGATAACGGACAATCTCTAGACCAAACTTAAGAGCGGTTCCTGCACCTTGGCTGGTAATGAAAGAGCCATCAACACAAACCGCATCTTGCGAAAGATTGGTGCCATTCTCTGAGAGAAAATGCTGGAAACCTGGGTTGGAAGTGGCCTTCTTACCCGTAAGCAATCCGCGCTTAGCATAAATTGAAGGAGCAGCACAAATTGCGGCAAGCGCACGACCGTCTGCGGCAAACGTATCAACTGCCTGCATAAGTGGCTCACAAGCCTCAAGATTAGTGGTTCCGGGAAGACCACCAGGAAGCACCAACATGCTGTAATCATCAAACGAGACCTGACTGAGCAGCTTGTCTGTTAAAAAAGTAACCTGGTGAGAAGAAGTCACACTCAAAGAATCAGATATAGACACTTTGTCACAGGGAATACCTGCACGATACAGGACGTCAACAACGCTCAGTCCCTCAATCTCTTCACAACCATCAGCAAAAAAGACAGCAACGCGCTTGTCAGTACATGGTGTAAACATCTGACTCCCTTCTCGACTAAAACTAGTACAAGTGTACGCCTTTTTACTCAAAAAAGGACACTCAAGTTTGTGCTTGAGTGTCCAAAATTTTACCCAGTTAAACTGTTACAGAAAGTACCCGTCAAGCCCCCCCTATAGCCTGGCGAGAAATCCTACTCCTCGTTAATGCCCTCGTTAATAGCCTGAGCGATAGCTTCCTGATCATTAGAGCCACGAAGGAAGGACTTAAACTCATCTCTCATCAGAAGAACAGCGGTCTTAGAAAGAAGCTTGATGTGAGTGGTGCCAGCCTCTCCATCTGGGACAAGCAGTGCAATAGCAACATCAACGGGCTTCTCGTCAAAAGAAGGCCACTCAAGAGGGGTGTTGTTCTTGAAGACAAAGACAGCTGCGTCCTTGATAGCCGCGTCTTTTGCGTGAGGAACTGCAAAGCCGTCAGTCATGCCGGTCTCGCCCATTTCCTCACGAGCCAAAAAAGCATTGTAAACAGCGTCTGCATCGTCAGTTACGCCAGCTTCCAGTGCTTTATCGGCAATAAAACGCAGGACATCATTACGGCTCGCTGCGTTCTGGTTTACAAAAACATTGTCTGCCTTAACAAAACCGCTCATGAATCTTCCTTCCGTATATTTGAGCTTTTAGCTCAGTAACTTCGTATGTAGTAATAATACCCGCAATGAAACAAAATTTACCTTGAGAAACTTTACTTTAGGGCCATTCTTAAAATCTGTTGAACATCTGCTGTTTTAAGCTGCATAAAGTTACCCGCATGATCTCCACCGCGAGCATCAATAGTGCCTTTTGCCATCTGGAGAATGTCCTCTTCCGAAGGGTCTACTCCAAGCTCGGCAAGGGAGGTTGGCATACCAATTGCATGACACCACTGATTCCAAGCTTCGATTCCCGCAAGGCCCGTAGCTGTTGGATTATGGAAGTTATTTTGAACTCCAAAAACATTAACCGCAAACTGCGCAAAGCGCTCTGGATCTTGACTCATAACGTACTTGGCCCAACTTGCCCAAATAGCTGTAAGACCAGCACCGTGCGCTACGTCATACTTTGCACTGAGCTCATGCTCAATTGCATGAGAAGCAAAATCGCTTACGCGACCAGTTCCAGTAAGTCCGCAGTGAGAAAGTGACGATGCCCAAAGCAAATCTGCACGTGCAGCGTAATTTTCTGGCTCTTTGACAGCAACCAGAACAGCTTCTTTTACGGTACGTAAGAGTCCCTCGGCCAGCTCGTCAGTAAGTGCCACGTCCTTCTCGAGCGTAAAATAGCGCTCCATGGTGTGCATCATAATGTCAGCACCTGTTGACGCCGTCTGATAAGCACTCACAGAGTAAGTGAGCTCTGGATTCATGATGGCAAAGCAAGGACGACCACTCTGATGGTGATAAGAACGCTTTAGTACGCGACCATCAGCCAGTGTAATGTTCATGACAGAAGAATCTGAGGTTTCAGATCCAGTTCCTGCAATAGTAGAAATGACACCAAGAGGAGCTGCCTTTGAAACACTGACCTTATGCAAATAGAGATCTTCAAGAGAAACGTCATTGGCCAGGCCATATGCAATCGCCTTAGCGGAATCCATGACAGATCCGCCACCAATAGCCAAAATGAAGTCAACACCCTCGCGTTTGCCCAGCTCTACAGCTTCTTCTGCAAGCTCTAAACGAGGGTTGGGAACAACTCCACCACAGTCAACATAAGCAATTCCCGCATCGCTTAAAAGCTGGTGGATCTGGTCAAGCAATCCGCTCTTTACCACGTGATTGCCGCCAAAATGTACCAGCACCTTGGTACCTCCGTGAGCAGAGACAAGCTCTGCCACACGGAGCTGGGTATCTTTTCCAAAAACCACCTGAGTAGGTACAACGTACTCAAAATTAACCATGACTAAAGACCTTTCTTACCTACTCGAGCAACATCTTAAGCGCGAGGTTCTTCTCCCCACCAGAACGTTGCAACAGTTCCAGGACCAGTGTGAACGCCAATTGTTGCGCCAATAGTAAAGATGTTGATATCACCGGTCTGAGGAAGCTTTTCTTGAATAAGCTCTTTGACAGCCTGGGCGTCAGTTGCGCACTCAGAGTTAGAGATAAACACTTTACGTGCGTAAGCACTGCCCTGTTCTGCAGTTTGAGTCATGATCTCAACAACGCGGGCAATTGCCTTCTTTTTGCCACGAGCCTTCTCTTTAACAGCCAAAGAACCGTCGGCCTCGATATCCATAACAGGACAAATGTTAAGCATGCCGCCAAGCAGGCCAGCTGCCTTGGAAATGCGACCACCACGAACAAAGAAGGTCAAATCTGTTGAGAAGAACCATCCATACACACGGTGACGAGCCTCTTTGGCCCATGCAACTGCTTCGTCAAAAGACAGACCCTCATCGCGCTTATCGGCAAGACCGTCTACCAAGAGACCATAGCCAGAAGATGCCTGCAGAGAGTCGACAACCTCAATCTTTCTGTCAGGAAACTCCTGCTCAATTTCTACCTTTGCCTGGCAAGCAGACTCATACGTTCCAGAAACGCCAGAACTCAACGAAACATGAAGAACGTCTTTGCCCTCCTCAAGGAAAGGACGCCAGAAAGCCATGTACTCACCAATTGATACCTGTGAAGTACGGCACTCAGCGCCTGCAAGCATCTTTTTATAGAGGTCAGCTGGTGCATTAGTGCGACCAAAGTCATCCTTGCACTGAACACCATCAAGCTCGTAGTTGAAATATACGTATTTCACATCACGTGACTGAAGGTACTTCTCACTTACATCGGCCGTAGAGCAACAGGTCAGAACGTAGTTGGACATACGAGTCTCCTTGAAATATCTTCTTGCATAAAATAAACGCACACTTATTTTTCTTGCAGATGTGAGTATACTTCTAATCTCATTTTTATGCTGCTTGTGGGGCGCTTCAAGTGCAAAATCACGTATACTTGCACGCGTTTGATTTTCTCAAATCACTACCTACACCTTAACTTTTACCTTCGACGGGAATGGATAGCGCGTGGCATCAACAGATCTTTCTACTAGAAACTCTTCCGGACTCACACTAGATACTTCTTCTACGCTTGTATGGAAGTTTGCTCTTCTTATCTGCGCACTTATCTGGGGCGGGTCATTTGTCGTTATCAAAGATGCAATTAGTTATATCTCGGCAGCTTGGCTTATGACCTTACGTTTTGTCTTTGCCGTAGGTATTGTTGCCATCATCTTTAGAAAAAAACTTAAAGAACACTTGAATGTCACACATATCAAATACGGCGTGCTCTTAGGCGTTCTTAACGGTCTAGGATTTCTGTTCCAAAATGGAGCTCTTGCTTATACCACTGCAGGTAAAGCTGCTTTTATTGCATCAATTTATTGCGCGATGATTCCGTTTGTAAACTGGCTCATTGCAAAGAAAAAACCTCATGGAACCAGTATCTTTGCAGCCTTTTTATGCGTAGCTGGCATTGGTCTTATCTCACTGGGCACTGATTTTTCGTTCTCGTTTGGCTTGGGCGAGCAGATGACATTGCTCTCAGCCATTATTTTTGCCTTCGTTTTTGTGCTTACTGCCGAGCTTGCTCACAAATACGACATCATCACACTTACGGTGGTGCAGCTTGGCGTGAGCGCCCTTCCCTGCCTTGCCTACGCGCTTTGCTTTGAAACGGTTCCCAATTTTGCGGCACTGCCCATAAATGCCTGGGTTGCCCTCGCCTACATCACTCTTATTGCAACCGCACTGACTGGTGTTTTGCAGAACCGCGCACAGAAGTCAGTTACTCCTGTTCAGGCCTCACTAATAATTTCTCTGGACAGTATTTTTGCAGCAGTTTTTGGCGTGATCTTCCTTGCTGAGGTTATTACCCCCACAATCTTCCTTGGCTTTATTGTTATCTTTGTTGCAATCTTTATCAGCGAGCTTGGCGAGAAACCCGCAGAGCCCCAAACCCCTTCAGAAAGCTAAAGCTCTCTATACAACACGACCCTAAACAAAAAGCCCGCAGACGCGGGCTTTTTTATTGCGCTTTGGAGCTCTTACATCTCACGAGAGCTCAACATAGGTCCATCGGACCAAAGGGTAATCTCTCCTGAAGCAAGCGTTTTAGGGACATCAATAAGACGCTGGTTGGAAGAGCCTCTAAAACGCAAGGTAATATCGTGGAGACTCTGAACCCATGGACCGTCCACCAGTACATCAATACAAGACAGAATGCGGTCAGTGTACTCTGTGTGCCACTTTCCCTCGGTCAGCTGATCCCAGGTGTGACCCGAATACATCCAAATGCTCTTTTGTGGGTAGGTAGCTCTGACCTTCTCGACAAACTCAACAAGACCTTCTTGGTTTTCTGGCTCAAAAGGCTCTCCACCAAGGATGGAAAGACCATTGATATAGACAGGTGCAAGAGAGTCAATAATCTCTTGCTCAACTTCTGGAGTAAACTCTCCGCCGCTCTTGAAGTCCCACGCCTCGTAATTAAAGCAGCCTTCACAGTGCAGACGGCAGCCTGAAACAAACAGAGTTGTTCTTACGCCAACACCATTTGCAATATCTGAAAACTTAATATTTGAATAGTTCATACATAACCTTTGATGGGTAACTTCCACATATTGTGGATGTTACCTGATAGAGATAATAAAAACGAGCAGAAGGGCCAAGGCGCTCTTCTGCTCGTTTGTCTAGTACGTAAAACTTAGAGGTGAAGGACGCGGTCCTTGATCTCCTGGGTACGGCCCTGGTTCCAGAACTGGGTACCAATGTAGCCGCAGGTACGACGAGCAACATTCATCTTGGTCTGGTCACGGTTGCCGCAGTGTGGGCACTCCCAAACCAGCTTACCGTCCTCCTCGACAATATGAATCTCACCGTCATAACCGCACTCCTGGCAGAAGTCAGACTTGGTGTTGAGCTCTGCATACATGATGTGGTCATAGATGAACTGCATGACGCTGAGAACAGCCTCGATGTTGTCCTGCATGTTAGGAACCTCAACGTAAGAGATTGCTCCACCTGGGGAAAGACGCTGGAACTCAGACTCAAACTGGAGCTTCTGGAATGCGTCAATCTCTTCTGCAACGTGGACGTGGTAGCTGTTGGTGATGTAGCCCTTGTCGGTAATGCCTGGGATAACACCAAAACGACGCTGAAGTGCCTTAGCAAACTTGTAGGTAGTGGACTCAAGAGGAGTTCCGTAGAGGGAGTAATCGATATCCTCTGCTTCCTTCCACTCGGTGCACTTATCGTTCATGTGCTGCATAACCTGGAGTGCAAATGGAGTTGCCTCTTTGTCAGTGTGGCTGTGACCAGTCATAGCCTTAACGCACTCGTATAGGCCTGCATAACCAAGGGAGATAGTGGAATATCCGCCGTAAAGCAAAGGATCGATAACCTCACCCTTGTCCAGGCGAGCAAGTGCGCCGTACTGCCAAAGGATAGGAGCAGCATCGGACAGGGTGCCCTTCAGGCGATCGTGACGAGCACGAAGTGCGCGGTGGCAAAGCTCAAGACGCTCATCAAAGATCTTCCAGAACTTGTCCATATCGCGACCAGCAGAAAGAGCAACATCAGGAAGGTTGATGGTTACAACACCCTGGTTGAAGCGGCCGTAATACTTAGGCTTGTTTGGCTCATAGTTCTTTGCGCGAGCAACGTTGTTGAAGCCATTACCAGAACGGTCTGGTGTCAGGAAGGAACGGCAGCCCATGCAGGTGAAGGTATCGCCTTCGCCTTCCTTCTCGCCCTTAGAAAGCTTGTACTCCTTCATCTTCTTCTCAGAGATGTAGTCAGGGACAAGGCGGCGAGCGGTGCACTTTGCAGCCATCTGAGTGAGGTAGTAGTACTTGGAATCCTCGTAAACGTTGTCCTCTTCAAGAACGTAGATGAGCTTAGGGAATGCAGGAGTAATCCAGACACCCTCCTCGTTCTTTACGCCCTGGTAACGCTGACGGAGCATCTCCTCAATGATGAGTGCAAGGTCCTGCTTCTCCTGCTCATTCTTTGCCTCGTTGAGGTACATGAAGACAGTAATGAAAGGAGCCTGGCCGTTGGTGGTCATCAAAGTGACAACCTGGTACTGAATGGTCTGAACACCACGAGAAACCTCATCACGAAGGCGCTTCTCAACCATCTCGTTGAGCTGCTCAGCAGAGAGCTCAACACCGACGGAGTTCATCTCCTCCATAACGGTCTTGCGAATCTTCTTACGAGAAACATCAACAAAAGGAGCAAGGTGAGCCAAGGAGATGGACTGACCACCGTACTGGCAGGATGCTACCTGAGCAATGATCTGAGTTGCAATGTTGCATGCAGTGGAGAAGCTGTGTGGACGCTCAATCAGAGTACCGGAGATAACAGTGCCGTTCTGCAGCATGTCATCAAGGTTGATGAGGTCACAGTTGTGCATGTGCTGTGCAAAGTAATCGGAATCGTGGAAGTGGATAAGACCCTCGTTGTGAGCAGCAACAATATCCTCTGGAAGGAGCTCACGCTGAACGAGGTCCTTAGAAACCTCACCAGCCATGTAGTCACGCTGAACAGAAACAACGGTAGGGTTCTTGTTGGAGTTCTCCTGCTTGACTTCCTCGTTGTTGCACTCAATCAAAGACAGAATCTTGTCATCGGTGGTGTTCTTGTGACGCTTCTGGTTCTGAATGTAGCGGTAAATGATGTACTTACGAGCAACCTCAAAGCGGTCAAGAGCCATGAGCTGATCCTCGACAAGGTCCTGGACCTCCTCGACGGTGACGGTGTGTCCAGCCTTCTCACACTCATCGGTGACGTTGAGGGAAGCAAACTGAATCTCACGCTCAGTCAGGCGCTGATCCTCAGGGACCTCTGCGTTAGCCTTAGCGATTGCGTTAACAATCTTCTCTACCTCGAAGGTAACCTCTGAGCCATTGCGCTTGATAATCTTCATGTGCAAACTCCTTGAACAAACGTTGGTGAAAGCAACGCTTTCATGCGTGTTTAATTGGATTATCACTGCGGTTCCTAAGCTTTTGCCTAAGCGAAGTGGTTGGGAACCCGCTTGTGTGATGGAAACTACTATGCCACAACTTATAGTGTTTGGGTTCGAGAACTATAACAATATATTGTGAAATTTCCACACGAATACAAAATTATGTATTGACACGTTATGGCAATCAATATCTCTGCAGGTAGAAAATTAGCTAGAAACTTCGCTAATTACAAAATTTATTAATGGTCAAAAAATAATTCGATTTTTTGTAAGTAGGCATTCGTCGCCTTTCACAAATGCCCCACAATTCGCCCTTCGGTGCTCACTTTTGTTGAGCATTGAGGCGACAAAAAAGCCGACACAAACTGTCGGCTCTGAGTCTTACTCAAGTGGAGGTTGTGGACGCCAGGTTGCATCTTTATAGATAAGACGTGCATCCTTCCAACCCTTAATAAGGCGAGAAAGACCAGACGAGAAGTGCGCTCTATCTACCAAAATGAGTCGAATAATCTCTTTTGCAAAGGTGAGCGCAGTGCCAACACCAAAGAGTACGGGATTGTAATCACCGTGAACCTGGAAGTAACGAGCAATATAGCCGCGGTTACGTGTGATGTAATAGCGTGTCATGTCAGAAGTTGAATTAAGCTGACGCACAGAACCAATGCTCTGACCAGGAACTTCTCGACATCTTGAGAGAACAAAGTCTGGAATCAAAATAGGCTGTGTCACCTTACTGGCCAAATAGCCGTACAGAGCATCGTCCCAGTAGATAAAGAAGCGCGCGTCAGGCAAGCCAATCTTCTGCACTACAGAGCGCTTAAAGCAGGCGCCCTCAAAGCACATAACATTGCACTCACGGTACGCAACGCCATCAAAACCGGCCTTTGCCAGCGGATTATAGATGCCCAAAGCGGTACTAAAACGATACTGCCAGAAGAAAGGACCGCCATCAAAGTCGTAGCGCTGGCCCTGGATGACCTCAGCCTTGTCTGACCATGCGTCAAGCTTATCAAGGCCATCAGGCAGCACGGCAACGTCATCGTCCATAACCCAGAACCACTCAGCGCCCAGCTCATAACCTACGCGCACACCCTCAGAGAAACCGCCGGAGCCTCCAGTGTTTTGCTCCATAGGGACGTAACACACGCGATTAGTGCCACCATGAGTGTCGGGATCATCAGTGGTTTCTCCCCACAAGGTTTTGACCTTCTCGGAAAAGTCAGACACAAGTGAGGCTGTTTCAGAGGAGTTCTCGTTGTCCACAACAATGATGCGCCATGGTGCCTGCGTAAGCTGCGTAATGGAATTAAGCAGGTTAGAGAGAAGTTCCTGGCGTTTGAAGGTGACTATGACAAGAGCAGTGCGCTTCATATTTCCCCAAAATGTGACTTCGTGAGTGGGTTAGTGCCTCTATAGTATAGAGCAGCAATCAAAAGGAGTTTAGATGAGTCACACGCAAAACCACCAACCCTTGGTTTCTCTTGTTGTGCCTATATATAACGTTCAGGATTATCTGGAGCAGTGTCTGGCAAGCATCCAATCGCAGAGCTATACCAACCTGGAGATTATTTGCTTAAACGATGGCTCAACTGACTCGTCTTTAGCTCTTTTGGAAGCATATGCTGCCCGTGATGGACGCCTTGTCATCATAGACAAAGAAAACGAAGGTTACGGAAAAACGTGTAATCGTGGTATTGCCGCAGCTCATGGCACATGGGTGGGTATTGTTGAGCCTGACGATTACCTTGAGCCAACTATGGTTCAAGAACTTGTTGATCTTATCCAAGCAAACGGCGGAGAAGACCAGGTAGATATTGCACGCTCTGCGTATTGGCGCGTATTTGGCAATCAGAAAAACGGTCGAGCAGGAGTAAAAGCGCAGGTAAAGAATGGCGCTGGTTTTACCGAGCACAGGATTCCCTGCGCTTATAAGGGCCGCGTCAAACCCAAGCATCAGCCCTGTTCTATTGACCAGATGGCTCAGCTTCTGTTGCACCATCCTGCCATTTGGACGGCACTCTATCGCAAAGAATTCTTGACCCAGAACAACATCAGCTTTAAAGAAGTTCCTGGTGCAGGCTGGGTAGACAATCCCTTCCTTATTGCCTCACATTGCTGTGGTGCCCGTTTGGTGTATACAGACTCAGCGCTTTACAACTATCGCGAAAATGGCTATGCAGAAGCTGCCACCTTTGCGCAGCGTCAGCCCAAAATTCCGCTTGAGCGCTGGAATGACATGATGGACGTTGTGGATGCACGCAACATCACCTCAGACGTCGTGCTCAACGCTCTTACACTGCGCGGCATCAACTACGCGCTGCTTACAAAAGACGCACTTATCTGGCGAGAAGAACATGGTGCTGCAGGTCAGATTGACTCAGAAGTGCACGATCTTCTCGCCAAGAGCTTTGAGCGCATGGATGCAGAGCGCGTGTTTGAAAACCCAGCAATCTCAGGCTCTGGAAAAGCTTTCTTTGCGCAGGTAAGAGGTATTGCTTTGCCTAAAGATGACAAGTTTTCCCGCTATGCTTATCTAGCCAAAGAGGGGTTCTTCCGCGTCAAAAACGACGGCATAGCACAAACGTTCAAATCGCTTATGGATAGGCGTTAAGGCTGACGAACATCAAGCGACCAAATACCGTCCAACCTTACATGAAGTTACTTACGCAAGAGGTATACGCATAAAGCGTGCGTACCATACAGCTCTTCGTGCATAGGCATAGCGCGCCTGCACTGTGGTAGACAAAATGGCACCAAGCAAAGCATGAGCAACCAATCGCGGAGAAGTTGCCTCAGTAACAATAAGATGAGCTACAGGATTAGAAAGAATCTTAACAATCAGATTTTCTTTCTCCTCATGGCTAAGCTGAGACTCCCCGTTAAAAACGGGATACATGTTCTTAAGAAGCTTGCTGATCAGATAACGACTAATCAACTTTTGAACTTTCTTGGAGTTTGCAAAGCCAAGATGCTTGGCAAGAGCACCAAGTGTCTGACGCTCTTGGGTAAGTTTATCCATAGCGGCAGTAATAGTATCTTCTTCCTTAGAAGAGTCTGCTGGTACATCCACAAAAATTGCTTCAGGAGCGTACGTAATGCTTTTTGCAATCTCAAAACAGTAGCCTACAAAATTGCATTCACCATCAGTCTCTGGTTCATGTTTAATATCGGTCAAAATGCGCGTTGAGCACAACTTTCCACTCATAGACGTCAAATAAGGAAGCTGTGACTCCTCAAATACCTGCGACAATGCAGAAGCCTTTGCACCAAAAGCCTTTTTGCATTCCATAGGTGAATTGGCAGTTTTCATGTGTGCAATAACAATATCTGCCGCTTTAGGTGAACCAACAGGACCGAGAGCAGTAGCTGCAGCATAGAGCTTCTGCAAAACATGGGGATTAAACCTATAAGAAGGCTCAGTAGTAAGCGTATAAGCTCCACGAGCTCGACCCTGAGCAATCTCAAGCGCAACAAAATGGCTAATGCCCGATTGGCACAGGACATCTAAGCGAGGCTCTTGATTAGCAAGGTTATCCAGCATGCGAGCAATCTGAGGGTCGGAGCTGTTATCAACAATGATGAGCTCCCAATGAGGGTATGTCTGCTCTTGAAGTTGCCTAATTACCGTTCTAATAGCATCAGCATCATTATCAGCGGCCATGAGAACCGAAATCATATGTGGATTGTATGAGCGCTCGTGCATTCCACATCCCCCAAACTGGTCCTAAATTTTAGATACCAGTTTACCCATAAAAAGTGAATTAAAAAGACATTTTTATTCTATCAAAATCTCTCCACATAACGTGTTTAACTGCTGTTATGTGGACATCTGACCTGTTTTGTAGGAGCGGCGCTACACACAACGCCCATAACGTCTATACGAGCATACCAACAAGCTTTCCTAAGGCCGTAGGGTCAACGGTAGTGCCACTTGAACCTTCAACAACAGGAGCTTCATCATGCTCAAGATTAGACACGCCAATTGGCTGCACAATCTCTACAAGCTCAAGAAGCTGATTGGGCTTCATATCGGTAATCATTGAAGACAACAAACTAGAAGCATTGCTTACCAGTGAACGAGCGCCCGAACCAGAAAGTGCCGAGATTTTCTCCCACACATCATCTGTGGCAATGATAACGTGCGTAATCTTAATGTTGGTGACAGAAGCAAGTGCGCTAACAAAAGCGATCTGACCGTCATCTTTGTAAATATCTGCCAGTGTTTTAGCGTTTGAGTCTACTTCTGCATACACATCAGTAGGAATAGACACTATATGGCCGGTTCCCTGCGTACGATCAATGACCAAAAGCCGTACAGACTGAAGCGTCGACTCCCCTGCCTTAAGCGAATTTGTGCTGATAACGGCATAGGTAAGAAAGTCATCATCAGATTGTGTAGTGCCATCCGGATTACCTGAAACACTTTGACTCTTTACAGCCTTGTTAAGCCCATGATCTCCCAAGTGAGACTCAAGCTGCGCGCGATCCCAAAGAGTTACAACAACAATGCCTACAAGAACAGCAACAATGGCAATTACGGCAAGGCCAATCACGTTGGTATAGGGATTCTCACGCGGAACATCACTGCGCTCAAATCTTTCTCTTTTCCTAAACATACTGGCTCCTTGCCTCACTGTTCATCAGTTCTGCAAGAGCTCCTAAAAAAGACGCTCTCTTCTATGATGCTATTTCTTTGCGAGGGAAACCACCGCACACAATACAAGTGGTAGAAAAGACTTCGTAAACGGCGCGAGAAGACCGATGAAGCTGGGTTGGCGCACAGATACTACGACGTAATCAAGGAACCGAAAGCGCTACCAGGGTTGCAAAACACCCTCTGGATAGCGAACGCTCACAAACGTGAGGCCCTGAGCAGGTGCACAACTGCCAGCAGCAATTCTATTCTGAGCAGTTAGAACCTCGTCGATCCACTCAACAGGCCTGTGACCTCGGCCAATCTCAACCAGTGTGCCCACAATCGTGCGCACCATGTTATGCAAGAAGGCGTTACCCGTAATATCAACTGCAATGAGTTTCTCGCCAGCCTCTTCAATTTCTTCAACGGTAAGGCGCTCCACAAAACGATGCGTTGGCTTGCCCTCGGCAGAAATTGCCTTGCAGAAGCTCTTGAAATCGTGCTCTCCCACCAGCGCCTGCGCCGCCTTGTCCATAAGCTCTGCATCCAAGTGACCGTTGTACCACCACACGTGGTCCCAGCCCAGCACGGGACGAGCGCTACCTGCACAAATGCGATAGCGATACGAGCGAGCCTGGGCATCAAAGCGTGCCGAGAAACCCTGTGGGGCGCGGAAGAGTTGTCGGATAGAGATGTCATCGTCGGTCAGAGCGGTAAGCGAGCGGACGAGTTTCTCGCCAGACAGCGCCAGCTCAGCGCCGTACACAGGTAGGCTCACGTACTGGGCCTGGGCGTGCACGCCGGCGTCGGTTCTGCCTGCGCAGGTAAGCTCGACCTCTCTGCGCAAAACGGTCTCAAGTGCGCGGCGAAGGTCTCCTGCCACGGTGCGCTGGGTGGGCTGCTCGGCAAAGCCGCAGAATGCAGCACCGCGATAACCTAGCTTGATGACAAGTGTAGCTTCAGACTCAGCAGGAGCTTCAGCGAGAGCCTCAGGAGCTGAAGGCTCAGCCAAAGACTCCTCGCATGCATCAAAACTGCAATTTGATGCAATATTTTGTGATGTTTCTGAGTTCATGAAGCTCCCTGAAATGACTTGTGCCCACTAAAGTGATTGTATCGTAGGCTCAAAGTTGACGCACGTATTGTAGCTGCTGGACGCAAGACCGCTACAGCAATGCAAGGCAGTACCTGCAATGCAAGATCACTACAGCGTTGTAAGGCCAAGACATAGCGTAATCCACAACAGCAACACTACCCAGTCAACAAGCTGCATTTTTGCGGAGATACGCGTGCGTTTTGCTGCACCAAGACAGCGATCTGTCATTGTTTGCGCCATCTGATCCGCGCGCTGAAAGAGCGAGACGGTCAGCGGTACCAAAAGCGTAAACCACTTTTTGATTCGCTCAACAATACCGCCCGATTCAAAATTGAATCCACGTGCCCTCTGAGCTGCTCTAATTCTGTCGAGTTCTTCTAAGGTAAGCGGAATTGCCCTCAGAGCAATTGAGAGCACAATGCTCAAACCATCAACGTCAACACGAATAAGACGCAGCGGCAGCAACAGTACAGAAAAGCCATCAGCAAGCTGCGTAGGTGTAGTTGTTGACGCAACCGATAAAACCAGCGCCAAGGCAAGCAACACGCGGGCAATAGCCACGGTGCTTCTGTAAAAACCCGCCACAGAAAGACCAACTGATCCGGAGAAAATGATATCGGGATGTCCAATAAACACCAGCGTATTGGCAACAAATGATAGAAGCAGAATGAACGCTGCAGGCTTTGCTACGCGCAAAAACTCCGGCAAGCTTACACGAGCACTCCAGAGAAGACTCACGCAAATCAAGGCGAACACCGCAAAGGCAAGTGGCTGCTGTACTGAGAAGAGAGCAACAATACCCACAAAAGTGGCAACGATTTTTGTCTGCGCTGTCAATGAAGCAAGCGAGAAGCACTTAAGCAGAGCACAGGGGCACTTAGACATAGCAGGCCTCCAAAAGCTCATGCAATACGCTTACAAACAGTGGGCAATCAAGCTGCGCAGCCTCGTATATCTCTGGGATTGTCTGCGCTTCTTGTACATTGACGTCTGCAACAACACAGCCCTTCTCGAGAAACACTACTCTGTCAGCAAAAGGAAGCCATTCGCTTACATCATGGGTGATTGCAAGAACCGCTTTGCCTTCGTTTGCCAGCTCACGAGCAAGATGCAGCACCTGCAAGCGCGCCTCGCCATCAAGTCCAGACGTTGCCTCATCAAACACCACCGCGTACGTTGCGCAGGCCAGCGTTCCTGCAAGCGCTGCGCGACGAGCCTGGCCACCAGAAAGCGTCAACGGAGACGCATCCATGACCTGCTGGTCAAGCCCCACCCGCGCTGCCGCATACGCGACAAGCGCCTCAACATCATCTGGCGAGAAACCCTTGTTAGTTGGACCAAAGGCAATATCTTCCGCAACACTTTGGGCAAAGAGTTGATCCTGAGGGCGCTGAAAACACATGCCGACATCTCCAGGGCACACCAGTCGCGCATCGATTATTGCGTGCCCGGTATCAGCCTCTATGAGGCCAGCGGCTATGCGGGCGCAGGTTGTTTTTCCAGAGCCAGAAGCGCCTACCAGAACAACAAGCTCTCCCGTAGAGGAAATAGTTACGTCATGCAGAACGGGCTTGTCAAACGCATGAGACACGCCACAAACTGCCAGCTCATGCTCCTCGCCAAGAGCTTGAATTCCGTCATAGTTGTTTGCTCGCACTACCTCAAGGGCGCGCTTATAGACAAGCTCATCCAAAGCGTCAAACGCAAGGTTGTTCTGAACAAGAAACGCAACAAACTCTGATGCGTTAAAAGGCACATCAAATTTATAGCCAGCCTGTGCAGCTATATGCGCTGTTGCTGTGAGTGCATCATCAAAACCAGCGTTTGCGATTGCGTTTGCATCCAAGAGAAACTCTGTGGGAGTTCCCGACCAAACTAGCTGGCCTTTCTCCAAAACAAGTACCTGGTCAGCCCCGGGAAGAGACTCAAACGAATGAGAAATCTCAAGCATACCCATTCCGTTTGTAACAAGAGTGTTTACCAGGTTAGAAAGGTGATTTCTGAATCGAGTATCAAGCTGAGCAAATGCCTCATCAAGCACCAGATAACGTGGATGCACTGAAAGCGCTGCTGCAATAGAAACAAGCTGCTGTTGGCCTCCAGAAAGCGTATGGGTAGGCGCATCAATCAAATCGGCAATGCCACAAAGCTCCAGTGTTTGAGTAACGCAAGAAACAATTTCTTCTTTTGGCAAACCAACATTAGCAGGACCAAAGGCAACCTCATCGAAGACAGTTGCACATACCAGCTGCGCTGTTGGATCTTGGCGAACCATTCCCACAACAGAAGAAATCTGAGTAGAAGGCACTACAGCAACTGAATTACCGTCTACTAAAACCTCTCCGGATAGAGGAAAAAGTGATGCATTACAAAGATTTGCAAGCGTTGACTTGCCTGAACCATTGTGGCCAAGCACAACCGTTCTAGAGCCAGGCTTTAGGGTAAATGAAACGTTATCCAGAGTTAGTGCTATTGCATGTGGAGATTGGCTCTCAGAGGCTCCTACGGCATCTTTAGAAGCAGAGTCGGTCATAAATTGTGCAGCAGTTGAAGAACCGTATACGAAAGATACGTTTTTGAACTCAATCATGACAACCCTCCTTCATTTGAAAAAGAGGTCCCAGCAAAAAGCCAGGACCTCTTTAGATTCACTTTGACAGAAGTTACTCTGCAGCCTCTTCGGTCTGCTCGGTCTCCTCTGCTGGAGCCTCGGTCTCCTCTTCCTTTACAGGAGCAGGAGCAACCTTGGTTGCCTTAGCCTTCTTGTTAGAAGCCTTTGGCTGAACTGGCTCGGTAACAAGCTCAAGGATAACAACCTCAGAAGCATCGCCCTTACGAGGACCAAGCTTCATGATACGGGTGTAACCGCCGTTGCGGTCAGCCCACATACCCTGAGCAGCCTTGTCAAATACCTCACGGACAAGCTCTGCGTTACCAACCTTGGCCATAGCAAGACGACGAGCGTGAAGGTCGCCGCGCTTTGCCCAAGTGATGACCTTGTCGACCTCGCCGCGAACTGCCTTAGCGCGGACGTCAAGAGTCTTAATACGATCGTTAGTGAAAAGGGCTTGGATCAGGCTCTTCTTGATGGCCTTGGTGTGGCTAGCATCAGTACCAAGCTTCATGCCCCTCTTCTTATTGTGCCTCATAATTTACATTCTCCTATGCGTGACAAGGCGCGACTAAGCCTTAAGGGACAGGCCCATGCTCTCGAGCTTTTCCTTGACTTCTTCAATAGACTTAACACCAAAGTTTCTGATGTTGAGAAGATCGTTCTCAGAGAAATCAACGAGCTGACGGACAGAGTGAATTCCTGCACGCTTGAGGCAGTTGTAAGAACGGACGGAAAGGTCCAGATCCTCAACCTGCTTCTCAAGCTCGGAATCGTCCTCGACGTCTGCCTTAGCAAAAATCGAAGCCTCTTCCTGAGTCTCGTCAAAATCAGTAAGTCCCATGAATGCGCTCATGTGCTGGTTAATGATGTTTGCAGCCTCAACGACAGCCTCGCGAGGGCTGATTGCACCATTGGTCTCAACCTCAAGCACCAGACGATCATAGTCGGTGTGACGGCCAACACGGCAAGGCTCAACAGCCTTAGCGCAGCGGCGAACTGGCGAGAAGATCGAGTCAACGTGAATGAATCCAATTGGATCGCTCTCACGCTCGTTATCCTCACCGGAAACATAACCGCGACCATTACCAAGGCGAAGTCTCATGGAAAGATGAGCTCCCTCAGCAAGAGTGCAAATGTGCTGAGCTGGGTTAACCAGCTCGTAGCCCATAGGAACATCAAGATCAGCACCAGAGACTTTGCAAGGACCATCAACAGAGATGGAAGCCTCAGCCTCATCAGAGTTGTTGGTGTTGCGGAAAACTAGGCCCTTAACGTTCAGAACGATGTCAGTAACGTCCTCATAGACGCCTTCAACCGTAGTGAACTCATGCTGAACGCCATCAATCTGGATGGCCTCAACCGCAGCTCCCTCAAGAGAGGAAAGCAGTACGCGGCGGAGGGAGTTGCCAAGCGTGTCACCATAGCCACGCTCAAGCGGCTCTACGCTCACACGAGCGACGTTTGCGCCGATTTCATCTACCGACACGTTTGGTCGGATAAATTCGGACATTGCTACCTCCAAAACGGGTCGGGCTTACTTGGAGTAGAGCTCGACGATCAGCTGTGCGTCAATCTCAAGGTCGATCTGATCGCGGGTTGGAAGCTGAAGAACAGTGCCCTGCAGCTTCTCAATGTCAACCTCAAGCCATGCAGGAACTGCCATGTGCTCGGAGGAAATGAGAGCTTCCTTGATTGGAAGAAGATCCTTTGCCTTGGAAGCAACAGCGATAACATCGCCGCTCTTTACGCGATAAGAAGGAATGTCAACACGCTGACCGTTAACGGTGATGTGACCGTGACGGACAGTCTGACGAGCCTCTTTACGTGTACGAGCAAAGCCAAGGCGGAAGATGACGTTGTCAAGACGAGTCTCAAGGATGCTCATCAGGTTGTCACCAGTAATGCCTGGGTTCTTCTTAGCCATCTCATAGTAGCCGTGGAACTGGTTCTCAAGGACGCCGTAAATGAACTTAGCCTTCTGCTTCTCACGGAGCTGCATACCGTACTCGCTCTCCTGGCGACGACGGCGACGTGGCTCACGGTTAGAAGTCTTATTGATCCCCATCACAACGGGATCGATGCCAAGCTGACGACATCTTTTAAGGACCGGGGTCCTATCAATTGCCATTTGCTTGTCCTTTCGTGCTAGTTGCGACGGCGCTTTTTAGGACGGCAGCCGTTGTGTGCAATAGGTGTCTTATCCTGAATACCCGAAACCTCGAGGCCTGCTGCCTGAAGGGAACGGATTGCGGTCTCGCGACCAGAGCCTGGGCCCTTAACAAAAACAGCTACCTTGTGGAGACCGTGCTCCATTGCTGCCTTTGCTGCTGCCTCTGCTGCAAGCTGTGCAGCAAAAGGAGTGGACTTACGAGAGCCCTTGAAGCCGACGGTACCACCGGACTGCCAGGAAATTACATTACCCTGGGGATCGGAAATAGAGACAATCGTGTTATTGAATGTGCTCTTGATGTGGGCCTGGCCCACTGCAATGTTTTTACGCTCGGAGCGGCGGACGCGTGTAGTGCGAGCGTTCTTTTTCTGTGCCATTAGCTACTCCTCGCCTACTTCTTCTTGCCGCCCACCTGACGCTTCTTACCCTTACGAGTACGAGCGTTAGTGTGGGTACGCTGACCGTGGACAGGGAGGCCCTTGCGGTGACGGAGGCCGCGGTAGCAGCCAATCTCCATCAGGCGGGCAACATTCTGACGCACCTCGCGGCGAAGATCGCCCTCGGTGGTGTAGTTAGCGTCAATAAAGTCACGAATCTTAGTGACTTCTTCCTCTGTGAGGTCCTTGACGCGAGTATTTACATCGATACCAGTCTCGTTGCAAATCTTGGTTGCACGAGTCTGACCAATGCCGTAAAGATAGGTGAGTCCGACCTCAACACGCTTATCGCGTGGCAGGTCGACGCCGTTAATACGGGCCAACTTGGTGCTCCTTCCTTAGCCCTGACGCTGCTTGTGGCGCGGGTTCTCGCAAATCACGTAAACCTTACCGTGGCGACGGATGACTTTGCACTTGTCGCACATCTTCTTTACCGAAGGACGTACCTTCATGTGTCTTCCTTTCGGTTCTGCTGATACGAACTATATACTCGCCCAGCCGCTGGCGTGAAATACCGACTGTACTTACGTACATATGCCCTTGCAACGTGCGCAAAGACACAGATAGCCTCATGCCTGGCACAAGACTTTTGCATTACTTACTTATAACGGTAGGTAATGCGACCCCTGGTAAGATCGTAAGGAGAAATCTCTACTACAACCTTGTCACCAGGGAGAATTCGAATGTAATTCATTCGAATCTTACCTGAGATGGTGCAAAGGATGGTCTTGCCGTTCTCTAACTCAACGTTAAACATAGCGTTTGGCAGGGGTTCTAGTACCTTGCCTTCAAGCTCAATCGCGTCTTGTTTAGCCAACTTTCATCCTCTCGACACATCGACAGCGGTTATCAATAATACATAAAAATGTGCCACTCGTCTATCACTTATTTTTTCAACACAATTAGATAGCGAGAAGAACAATGTATGTGTTACTCAAGACCGCCTTGCATCTCGCACCATGGACCAACTTCATCTTCTGAAACGATAACGGGACCGTCGGCAGTAATAGCAACCGTGTTCTCATAATGTGCTGATGGCAGGCCATCATCTGTAACAACGGTCCAACCATTTTCAAGAACGGTGCAATCGTAGGTACCCATAGCAATCATAGGCTCAATTGCAATTACCATTCCCTCACGAAGAACAATGCCGTTGCCTGCACGACCGTAGTTTCTAACCTCGGGGTCCTCGTGAAGATTGCGGCCAATACCATGACCAACAAAATCACGAATAACGCCATAGCCGTTATCCTCAGCAAGTTTCTGAACTGCATGGCCAACGTCGCCAAGGCGAGCACCAGGAACAGCAGCTGCAATACCTGCCTTAAGGCAATCGCGGGTAACCTCGCAAAGTGCCTGGGTTTTCTCGTCAACTGTTCCGCAGTAGAACGTCCAAGCGTTATCTCCTGCCCAACCGTTAACGGTAGCACCCGTGTCAATGGTCAGAATATCGCCATCTTGCAAAATGACGTTAGCTGATGGAATACCGTGAACAATCTGCTCGTTAATAGAAGAGCAAACAGATCCAGGGAATCCACCGTAGCCCTTAAAGGTAGGGGTTCCGCCATGAAGTCTAATAAAAGCTTCAACAGCACGGTCAATCTCGAGCGTTGAAACACCAGGTCTAATCATGGATCCAGCACGGCGAAGAGCTGCCTTAGAAAGGGCGCCCGACACCTTCATTGCCTCGATTTGTTCAGGTGTTTTTATCGTAATCATAGTGAGAGGAGTGTCTTTACGTCGGCGAATACCTCGTCAACAGGACGATCTCCGTTGACCTCCTTCAGAATTCCATGACCCTTGTAGTACTCAATCAAAGGAGAAGTCTGGTTCTCGTATACATCAAGACGCTTACGAATTGTCTCTGGCTTATCGTCATCACGCTGATACATCTCACCAGAACAATTTGGGCAAGTCTCTGTACCAGCAGGTGCAGTATAACCACACTCTTTGCACGTACGGCGAGAAGAAAGACGCTCAACAATAACCTCTGGCTCAACAGCAACAAGCAGAGCTGCATCAAGCTTGAGGCCCATATTCTGAAGCTCAGAATCAAGGGTTACTGCCTGAGCGGTGTTGCGTGGGAAGCCATCAAGAATAAAACCAGCCTTTGCATCGTCTGCAGAAAGGCGCTCTTTTACCAGGTCAATTACAAGCTGATCTGGAACAAGCTGACCAGCATCCATATACTCTTTAGCCTTAACGCCAAGCTCAGACTGAGCTTTAACAGCAGCACGAAGAAGGTCACCGGTTGAGATGTGAGCAAGTCCATACTCTGCAACGAGCTTCTGAGCCTGTGTACCCTTGCCAGCGCCAGGTGCGCCGAGAAGAACAATGTTCATGCTTCGCCTTCCTTTCAAATAATAAAAGGGGCCTGTTTCCAGGCCCCTTTATGCTACGTATTAAGAACTACTTAAAGAAGCCCTCATAGTTGTGCATCTTAAGGTGGGACTCAATGGAAGAGAGTGTATCCATTGCAACACCGACCATAATCAGGACGGAAGTTCCACCAAACGCCTGTATCAACGAATCGCCTGTGAACCAGAAAATAATGGTTGGAACGATTGCAAGAACTGCCATAAAGATAGCACCGGGGAGGGTGACTCTGTCAATAACAGTCTTGATATACGTTGAAGTAGCAGTACCTGGACGAACACCAGGAATAAAGCCTCCCTGCTTCTTAAGCTGGTCTGCTGTCTCCTCTGGATTGAACACCATTGAGGTGTAGAAGTATGCAAAGAAGACAATGAACATAACTGAGAGAACCCAGTTAACCCATCCAGAAGAAAGTGAAGTAGCAAGATTTTGAATCCACTCTACTCCTGGGAAGAACACAGCAACCTGAGCAGGAAGATACAGGATTGCAGATGCAAAGATGATTGGTACAACGCCTGCAGTGTTTACCTTAATTGGAAGGTAAGTTGACTGACCACCCATCATACGACGACCAACAACGCGCTTGGCATAGTTGATAGGAATACGACGCTGACCACGCTCAATGTAAACAATGAGCGGAATAATAGCGAGCATAACCACAACAGTAACAACGGTAAGAACAATGTTTCCACGAGTAGCTACTGAAGAAATAAGGGCTGTTGGAAGTCCAGCCATGATGTTTGCAAAGATGATAAGACTCATTCCGTTGCCAACACCCTGCTGGGTAATAACCTCACCGAGCCACATAATAATGATGGCACCAACTAGCATAGTAAAGACTACCAGGAAGTTTTCAAGTGCCTCAGGCACGCCCTCCATAGATGCAAAAGATACACCATAGCTCTTAAACAAGAACAGGTAACCAACTGCATTGAGCAGAGCTAGGCCAACCGTAAGATAACGCGTGTACTGCGTAATCTTACGCTGGCCGCTCTCACCATCTTTAGCAAGCTCGCCAAGAGATGGAATAACGGACTGCATCATCTGGAAGATGATCTGAGCCGTAATGTAAGGCATGATGCCCAGACTGAAAACAGACATGCGAGAAAGAGCGCCACCCGAAAATAGGTTAAGCACGGCCATTGCGCCATTCTTAGCAAGACCATTCTGATAAACAGAAAGCATCTCCTGGAATGGAGCACCGGGCACAGGAAGATACGCACCAAAACGGTACAGAAGAAGAATCAGTACCGTAAGGAGAATCTTTCCCCTTAGTTCCGGAACACGAAATGCGTTGGCGATTCCTTTACTCACTACTCGGCCTCAACCTTTCCACCGGCCGCCTCGATCTTAGCCTTTGCGGAGGCGGAAACCTTGTCGACCTTAACAGTGAGCTTCTTAGAAAGCTCGCCATCACCCAGAACCTTGACTGGGATGAAGTTGTACTTAATAACTCCCTTAGCAACCAGAGCCTCTGCGTCTACGGTCTCGCCGTCTGCAAAGAGTGCATTCAGACGAGCAACGTTGACTGGAGCGTACTCAACACGGTTGTGGTTAGTGAAACCAGGAAGCTTAGGAAGACGCATAGCCAGTGGCTGCTGTCCACCCTCGAAGCCAGCACCCTTGCCGCCACCAGAGCGGGAGAGCTGACCATTCATACCGCGGCCGGCAAAAGTACCATTGCCTGAAGAATTACCGCGACCTACGCGCTTACGATTTTTGCGCGAACCCACTGCGGGGCGAAGATCATTGAGCTGCATTATTACTACCTCTAGTTCTCTTCAACCTCGACAAGGTGCTTAACCTTGAAGATCATTCCACGAATGCTTGGGTTGTCAGGCTGCTCGACGGTATCGCCGATCTTGTGGAGGCCGAGGGCCTTCACCGTAGCAGTCTGGTCCTTCTTGACGCCTGCAACTGCGCCACGGACAAGCTTGATGCTAAGGTTCTTAGCCATCGTTAGTTCTCCTTTCCGACGAACATATCGCCGACGGTTAGGCCACGACGCTCAGCTGCTTCTTCTGGGCTGGAAAGCTCCTTCAGACCCTCAGCTGCTGCCTTAATCATGTTCAGAGCGTTGTCGGTACCAAGGGACTTGGAAAGTACATTGGTGATACCTGCAAGCTCGAAGAGTGGACGAATAGGACCGCCAGCAATAACACCAGTACCCTCGAAAGCAGGCTTAATAAGAACAGAACCTGCACCGTAGTGACCAGTGACTGCGTGTGGTACGGAACCAGTCTCGGTCAGTGGGACCTTGAACATGTTCCTCTTTGCGTCCTCGACGCCCTTCTGAATTGCCAGAGGTACCTCAGCGGAACGACCCTGGCCAATACCAACGTTACCCTTACCGTCGCCAACGACTACCAGAGCAACGAGTGACATACGGCGGCCACCCTTAACGGTCTTGGAAACGCGGTGAATATAAACGACGCGCTCCTGAAGATCCGTATCCTGCTGGCGCTTACGATCACGTGCCATTGAATCCTCCTAGAACTTCAGGCCCGCGTTGCGGGCGCCATCTGCCAAAGCCTTGACGCGGCCGTGATAGAGACGGCCACCACGGTCAAAAGTGACCTCAGTGACGTTCTTCTCGGCAGCGCGCTTACCGATAAGCTCACCTACGAACTCAGCTGCCTCCTTGTTGGAGCCAACCTTGCCAGTAGAACGGAACTCTGGGTCAAGCGTAGAGGCAGAGCAGAGAGTTCTTCCAGAAGCGTCGTCAATAAGCTGTGCATAAATGTTTGCGTTTGTGCGGTGAACTGCAAGACGCGGACGCTCAGGTGTACCAAAGACCTTGGCACGTACGCGGCGCTTGCGGCGTTCAAGACCCGCCTTTTTCGCCTGCTGCTTGTTCATTCCTTCTCCTTAGAGACATGCCATCACCTAACGGGGTGATGGTCTTTTAGCCTAAAAGTAGGGTTGCTTTACTTAGCAGCCTTACCGAGCTTCCTGCGGATGTGCTCACCTTCGTAGTGAATGCCCTTGCCCTTGTAAGGCTCTGGTGGACGCTTCATACGAATCTCAGCTGCGACCTGGCCGACCTTCTCCTTAGAAATACCCTTAACGGTAAGGTGAGTGTTATCAGGTACCTCAAAGCTAATGCCCTCAGGTGCAACGTAGAGAACTGGGTGAGAATAACCAAGAGAAAGGTCAAGATCCTTGCCCTTAAGTGCTACACGGTAACCAACGCCGGTGAGCTCGAGCTTCTTCTCGAAGCCCTCAGAGACACCAACAACCATGTTGTGAATAAGGGTACGGACAAGACCCTGCTGAGCGTTGGACTCAGTGGACTCGTCAACGCGAGTAACAAGAATCTCCTCGCCCTCCTGAGCGATAGCAACCAGCTCAGAGAAAGTACGAGTCAGCTCGCCCTTAGAACCCTTAACGGTAACGGTGGTGTTATCAACTGTCACAGTGACTCCAGCAGGAATCTGGACAGGCTTCTTACCAATACGAGACACGGCTGTCTCCTTTCATTCCTGTCAGATTTACCAAACGTAAGCGATGACCTCGCCGCCAACGCCGTTCTTACGAGCGTCGCGGTCGCACATCATGCCCTTAGAAGTGGAAACCACTGCAGTACCAAGACCACCAAGAACGCGTGGAAGCTTCTCAGCGGTGGAGTAAATGCGCAGACCAGGCTTGGAAATACGACGAATGCCGCGGATAACCTTAGCGCGCTTCTTACCATACTTAAGGGTGATGTGAAGAGTCTTCTGAGGCTTAGTATCCTCAACGGTGTAACCCTCGACATAGCCCTCTTCGGTGATGACGCGAGCAATCTCAACGAGCACCTTGCTCGATGGCATGGATACGGAATCCTTGCCAGCTGAGTTTGCGTTACGAATACGCGTCAGCATGTCTGAAATGGGATCGGTAATTTTCATTTGATCCTTCTCCTTCGTTAATGATGAAACTGCGTGTCTGGTTCATCTACACCCGTGGCGCAGATGCCTTGACGCCAGAGCCCTGAGTCCTACCAGCTTGCCTTGCGGACACCAGGAAGCTCGCCCTTGCTCGCTAGCTCACGGAAGCACACACGGCACAGACCAAACTTGCGGTAAACGGAGTGGGGACGTCCACAACGCTGGCAACGGTTCTGTGTGCGCGTAGAGTACTTCGGCTCACGCGAGGCTTTGACGATCATCGAAGTCTTAGCCACAAATCCTCCTTCAAAATGCAACTTGGCGAACGCCAAGATGACTTCAAACAATAGTGCTGGTGACTATGTCACCCGGCATCGAAGATGCCAACAGGAATGCGCTTAATTTAAGCGCAGGTAAAAGTTAGTCCTGCTTGAATGGGAAGTGGAAGGCGTCGAGAAGTGCCTTACCCTCCTCGTTGGTGTTAGCAGTGGTGACAATGGTGATGTCCATACCGCGGGTGTGGTCCATCTTGTCAAAGTCAATCTCTGGGAAGATGAGCTGCTCGGTTACGCCCATGGAGAAGTTACCACGGCCGTCGAAGCTCTTAGCAGAGATACCACGGAAGTCGCGGATACGAGGAATTGCAACTGCGATCAGACGATCCAGGAACTCCCACATACGATCGCCACGAAGGGTAACTTTAGCGCCGATTGGCATACCCTGGCGAAGCTTAAAGGTTGCGATAGACTTGCGAGCGTGTGTAACTAGTGGCTGCTGACCAGTAATGGTACGGAGGTCGTTTACAGCGCCGTCAATTGCCTTAGCGTCTGTAGCTGCCTCACCAACACCCATGTTGACAACGATCTTCTCAAACTTAGGAATCTGGTTAACGTTGGTGTAACCAAATTTCTCCTTCAGAGCATCACGCACGGATGCGTAGTAAAGCTCTTTAAGGCGAGGTGTGTACTTCTCGTCTGCCATGGTTTCTCCTTAACTCTTGGGGTTTTAAGTGCGGGGATCGCCTCGCACCTCCTAGTTTGGCGAACTAGGAGCCATCTGCATCCTCGAGACATACGTGTCCCATAGAAAGACGCAATGAACAATATTAGACCTTATTGAGCAAAAATGGGACGAGAATTTCAAGCTAGCTGATATTTTTTCGTGTCATCACACGACTTACACAAGACCGCACTTCTCGCCCAAAAAGAAAACCCCGCTATCTGATGATAACGGGGTTTGAAGTAGCTCTGAGATGTTTCTACAAAGCGAGAAACACGTATAACTTAGAGCTCAGCGCCTGACTTCTTGGAGACGCGGACCTTAGTGCCGTCCTCCTTGATCAGGTAGCCAACACGGGTTGGCTTGTCGGTCTTAGGGTCGATAAGAGCAACATTGGAAGCGTCGATTGCTGCCTCTGCCTCAACGATGCCACCCTGCTGGTTAGCTGCGTTTGGCTTGACATGGCGCTTTGCAATTGCAACGCCCTCAACGACAACCTTGTTCTTCTCTGGATATACGCGAAGTACCTCGCCGCGCTTACCCTTGTCCTTACCAGTGAGGACCTCGACCTTGTCGCCCTTCTTGATCTTCATCTTAGGCATGTCGTTCCTCCTTAAAGGGTCTCAGGTGCAAGTGAGACAATCTTCATGTACTTGTGGTCGCGCAGCTCGCGAGCGACTGGTCCAAAGATACGAGTACCCTTGGGCTCACCCTCTTTGTTAACAAGAACGCATGCGTTCTGGTCAAAGCGGATGTAGCTACCGTCCTTGCGACGGGTGTCCTTAGCGGTACGAACGATGACGCAGCGAACAATGTCGCCCTTCTTCACCGAACCACCTGGAGTAGCCTCCTGGACAGCGCCAATGATGACGTCGGCAAGGCCGGCGTAACGACGCTTGGAGCCACCAAGGACCTTGACGCACTTTACGCGCCTTGCGCCGCTGTTGTCAGCGACGTTGAGAATGGTCTCCATCTGAATCATGTGACGTTCCTCCGGAACCTAATTTCTCAGAGG
>JABZGY010000020.1:0-21741 GCA_015259155.1 Atopobium sp.
ACTGAAATGGGCTATTTTTGGATCAGAGAAAGTCATTTCACACCAAAAAAGGCCAGTTGGCGCCAAAATGGCATGCGACCAAGCTAAGTGCAACCGTGTTTCGCACGAGCAATAAGCTTCCCCTAAGCAAAGATTTCCCCGCTCAGTAAAGAGTTGCCTGCTAAACAAACTGCCTCCTATTTCCCCGGTGTTGGGAAATAAGAGGCAGCTCAAAAGTTAGTGTAACAACGCTTTACAGCTTGACGATAACATCCTCGGCTGGCTGGCGACGCTTCTGGACAGGATCCATATCACGATAGCCCAGGCTAAGCATGCAGGAAACGCCAAAGTCGTTGTACTGACCGCCGTCGAGGAGACCTTCTTCTTCCAAAATCTTATCGACAGCCTCGCGGTTAAAGCCCTCGATTGGGCAGCTATCAACGCCAATCATAGCGGCCATGGTAAGCATGTTTGAAAGCGCAATGTAGGTCTGCTTACAAGCCCAGTCAAAGGTCGCGCGCTCGTTGCCTGCCAGGTCAAACATGTTCTCCTGGAAGTTCTTGAAAGCAGCTGCATAAGTTGGTTCAAAGTCTGCAGGAAGCTGCTTGATGTCGTGCATCATGTGTTTGACGTAAGCAGACTCTGCGTTGACGTTCTTGCGAGCGAGAAGAATAACCAGGTAGTGAGCGCCATTAAGGGATGCGCGAGCACCATAGCATGGCTCGTAAAGTTTCTCTTTAAGGCGAAGTGACTGTTCAGAGGCCTGATCATCTCGCAGATTAACAACTAGGAAGCGCCAAGGCTCCAGGCCGTAGGAGCTTGGTGCCAGACGACCAGCCTCAAGAATTGCGTCAAGGTCCTCGTCAGAGACGTTTTTGGTAGGGTCGTACTTTTTGGTTGCAAGTCTCCACTGGTAGGACGAGAGAACTTTGTTTGCAACGTGTTGTGCGGAACAGGCCATACGTGGTCCTTTCTTGTTGGTGGTGCTGCGGTGAGCTGGAGGTACGCTGTTGGACGGCGGTGAGCTGGAGGTGCGGTGAGCTGGGCGTTACTCGGAAAAGTGCCGCTCAGGAAGGCGGTGCGGGGGAGTAGGTCGTTTGTGAGCGCACTACTCAGAAACGATAAAGCGACCAGGTTGTCCAAACTCCCACGTGCCTTTGAGATCAGCGGCAAGCTCAAAGTGCAGCTTGGAGATGCCCAGGTCGTAGTCTTGGACAAGGTGGCGCTGGTTAGGCATAGACGCACTTACCACGCCATCTGTCAGGTCAAATACAACGGGAAGCTTGTTGATAGCGGTCGGACATGCCAAAACCGCATTAATGCCGCGGTTAAACCACTCGGGCATCTTCTCTGGCTCAGTTGGCTTGCCGTTTGCCGTCATAATCTGCGCAGGCTTCTTGGTGCGCAGGCGAATTGCGGTACGAATGCCCTCCTGCTTGAGCGGAATCTTCTCCGGAGCATATCCGATGGAGATAATAATGCCCAGCTTAAGGCCGTTGTACTCGTCGCGAGCCAGGGTCTTCCAGTCCATGGTCTCGGCAATCCAGCACGAGCCAATGCCCAGCTGTGTGGCGAGAAGAACGATCTTCTCGCCATAGTAGCCGATGAGTTCACGGGCAATTGCGTCTTCACAATAACCTGCTACGTAGTGATAAATAGGACCGACAATAGACCTGTTCTTCATGTGAACGGAAGTGCCGTCTTCAAGGTGAGGACCCTCGATGGTAAGGATTGCGGGGTGATCAGGCGCTACCTCTGCCATCTGGGCATTTGCGACGTCAATAGCTTCCTGGAGCTGAGAAAGTTTCTCTTGCTCAATAGGCTTTTGGTCGTACGCGCGCAGAGATATGCGCTGGTCCATAGCTTCTTTTACGTCCATCGTGGTCCTTCCTGGAGCAAGGTTAAAGCAGCGAGCCAAATCGCTTAACGTAGAGGCTCTTAATTATGGTGATAAGAACCATATACCCGCTCATAAGCGCCACTAACCACCCAAAGAATGACAAAGGCAGAGCAACAAGGCTAAGAGGTTGGGCAAACACGGGCAGATATGGAAGAGCGCTGACCACAATGATTCCCGCGGTGGTTAGAGCAAGCAGCGATGCCGATGGCATGCTCTGAATAAACGGAATCTTGTTAGTTCTAAGTGCGTGGAGAACAAAGGTCTGGGTCCACATGGATTCGATGAACCAACCTGTTTGGAAAGACAGAATAAAGAGTGCTTGAGCAGCGGTGTTTCCAGCTGCAGCAAGTTCTGCCCAGGTTCCTCCTGCAAGCGCAGGGGAGACTACAAAGAACATGAGGGCAAAGGTCAGCACATCAAAGATTGAACTGATAGGTCCAATCCAAAGCATAAAGTTTGTAATTGAATGTGCATCCCAAGAGCGAGGGCTTGAGAGGAACGAATCGTCAACGTTGTCCCAAGGAATCGCAATGCAGGTAACGGTATATGCAAGACCCAAGAGGAGCAGCTGAAGCGCGCTCATTGGCAAGAACGGCAGGAAGAAGCTGGCCACCAAAACGGATAGCACGTTACCAAAGTTGGAGCTTGCGGTTGCCTTGATGTACTTGATGGTGTTGCCGTAGGTTCTGCGACCCTCTTCAACGCCATGCTCAAGTACCAGCAGATCCTTCTGCAGCAAAATGATGTCAGCGGACTCTTTTGCCACGTCAACAGCGGTGTCAACGGAGATTCCTACGTCGGAGGAACGCATTGCAGCAGCGTCGTTGATGCCGTCGCCCATGAAGCCGACCACGTGGTTGTTGGACCTGAGTGCAGAGACAACACGAGCCTTTTGCATAGGGGAAAGCTTTGCAAAGAGCTGGGTCTTCTCGACACGCTCTTTGAGCTGCTCATCGTTAAGGTTCTCTACGTCGCTACCAAGCAAGAGCTCGTCAACGTGGATGCCCACCTTCTTGCAGACGGCAGCTGCGACGCCTTCGTTGTCACCGGTAAGTACCTTGACCTGTACGCCTCTCTGGTTGAGCTTGGCAATTGCCTCGCGAGCGCTCTCTTTTGGCGGATCCAAGAAGGCCAGGTAGCCAATAAGCACCATGTCGCGCTCGTCGTCTACGCCAAACTCGCCGACGCCGCGAGGGTCGCTCTTCTGAGCAACGCCAACCACGCGCATGCCCTCCTGATTGAGCTGGTAGACGCGGTCCATAACGCTCTTGCGCTGGGCGGGAGTCAGTGGCTTAATCTCAGAGTCCAGGTCAACAAAGGAGCATGCGTTGAGAACTTCCTCGACGGCGCCCTTAGTGATCATCTGCGTTTTGTCAGTTTTTGTGTTTCGAACCACAACGCTCATGCGACGACGCTCAAAGTCAAATGGAACCTCGTCGATTTTCTCGTACTCAATGCTCAGCAGGTTAGTGGGCAGCTCGTCGTTTGAGGTCTTGATGATTGCGTTGTCAATGAGGTTGCGAAGGCCCGTCTGGAAGTAGCTGTTCAGATACGCGTGACGGAGCACGCGAGGATCCTCTTCGCCAAGAATGTTGAGGTGGCGCTCAAGAACAACCTCGTCTGCGGTGATGGTACCGGTTTTGTCGGTGCACAGGATGTCCATGGCGCCCAGGTTTTGGATTGCGGCCGGATTCTTAACAATAACGTCCTGCTTGGCCATTTGCGTTCCACCGCGAGAAAGGCAAGTGGTCACAATAACAGGCAGCATCTGAGGGGTAATGCCGACGGCAACAGAAACGCTGAAGAGCAGAGCGTCAAACCAGTCACCCTTGAGGAAACCGTTTGCAAAGAACACGATAGGGCACATGATCAGCATAAATGAGACAAGTACTTTGGAGACGGATTTAAGGCCCTCGTCAAAGCTGGTCTCGCCAGCGGGCTGCTGGAGCAGTTCAGACATGGTGCCTACGTAGGATTTGTTGCCGGTTGCAACTACCACTACCGTTGCACTTCCGGACTGAACCGTAGTGCCTGCGAACAGCAGGTTTGTGCACTCGGAGAGCGAGAGAGGGTAGCGCGTTCCATCGGCGCGGCGGCGGGCGTGGACTACACCAGCGGTTTTCTCGACAGGCTCTGATTCTCCGGTGAGTGCTGTTTCGTTAACAAAGAGGTCCTTGGCGTCCAGAACGCGGCAGTCCGCGGGGATCATGTCGCCCGAGGCAAGGCGGATGATGTCGCCAATAACTACCTGTTCAAAGGGGATTTCTTGACCCAGCGCTGAGGCAAGTTTGGGCTCTTCTGGAGCGTCGGTCGCGGCTTCGTCGGCGGCGTCTTCGACTTCGTCGGCGGCTTCATCTGCGGCGTATTCGTCCTCGAAGTCCACGGCGGCGTTTACGGCGCCATCCGAGTTCTGGTCGAAGCCCTGGTCAACGTGCTGGTTAGCGTCCTGGTCAACGCCCGTGTCATCAAAATCGATGGGGCGACGGATAACTCTTGTGGTTGAGGTCACCATTTTTGAGAGCGCGGCCGCCGCCGAGGCTCCCTTGGAGCTCTGGACAAAGTCGATAATGCCGGAGATAAGCACCATTGCGGTGATGATGACGACGGTTGACGGGTCCTTCTCGCCATCTGCAGCAAGGGCCACGTTAGTGACGTAAGAAATGCCTGCGAGCGCAATCAAAATGAAGGTGAAGGGGCTTGCAAAGCTTTTGAGTAGGCGGATGATGAAGGGCTCTTCGGCGGCGCTGGTGATAACGTTTGGGCCGTCGAGGTCGTATTTTGCCTGCGCAATGTCAATGGCAAGGCCGTCCGGGGTGGTATGGAACTTTCTACAGACGCTCTTTACCGAGTGAGTTGCGGCAAAGGTCAATGACTGTCCGAGCTCTCCCGAGGTGGTTTGAGCTGTCTTTGTTTGGGCTGTCTTTGTTTGAGTTGTGCGCTTCATGATTGCCATGTGCACCTCCGATGATTAGTGAAAACGAATGACTAACTGGTTGGTGTATGACGCAAACTGAAAGCGTTCTGTTATGTGTAGGACTTGAAACCGGACAATCCGAGCCAGTCGATCCAGGCTGGATAATTTTGAAACCTGCCACATAGATTCATATATCTACAGGATTGCTATATAAACCTGCAAATTTATATCCCTATAGGCTTGCGGTGCAGTAAAAATTAAAACTTTTGAATAAGAGGTTTCTTTATATCCGTCACACATAAATGAACAGGGTCAGCATCTGCTGTCAGACGTAAGCTGCTACTTCGACTAGGCATATAAAGCACCTCCTTTTATCGGAGTTCTGCAAGGGACGTCCCGTGAAACCGGAATCCCGTAAAGGACGGACGTCACATCTATTCAGACATCTCTCTAAGAGTAGTTGGGTTGACGCGATTGGTCAAGCTATTACTATATACCCTATAAACAGGACATTTTTCAGTTGCACTGGCGAGAAGAACGTCGAGCAGCAACGTCGAGCGCCGCACCGAAAAGCCAAACTGAAACGTCACACACCGCGCACCTGCAAAGAAGGAGCATCTCATGGGCAAAGTGATTGTATTTGGAAGCTTGAACATGGACGTCTCCATCGAGGCAGACAAGATGCCTCAGCAGGGCGAGACCATCGGCGGCAAAAATCTTGTCACCAGCCCAGGTGGAAAGGGCGCCAACCAAGCTGTTGCTGCAGCTCGAATGGGTGCAGATGTCCACATGATTGGTGCTGTTGGTGCCGACTCGTTTGGACAGGACCTCAAGCAGTCGCTTATTGGCTACGGCGTCAATGCGGAGCAGGTAGAAGAGCTGTCTGGAGTCTCCACGGGCGTTGCCGTGATTGTGCGCGTGGGCGGCGATAATCGCATCATTCTGGACCATGGCGCTAATCACGTACGCACAGTTGACGACGTAAAAGCGGTGTTCGATCGCATTGCGGAGCCAGGTGACGTGTTCTTGACGCAGTTTGAGTGCGAGTTGTCGACCACGTTTGAGCTTATCAGGTACGCGCATGAGCTGGGGCTTTATACGATGGTGAACCCATCGCCATCAGCTACCATGACCACCGGTCTTCTCGCCAGCGTGGACTTGCTCTGCCTGAACGAGATTGAGTTTGCGGACCTGTTTGGCGAGGGCAAGATTAGTCCGCTGGCAGAGCCCGAGGCTGCGGTGCGGAAGGTGCTTGAAAGCGGCGTGGCAACTGCGGTGTTGACGCTTGGATCCAAGGGTTCGATTGCTGCTGACGCACACGGCGTTTACCAGCAGGAATGCTATCGTGTGGATACCGTGGACACTACCTGCGCGGGAGACACGTTTATGGGTACGCTTGCTGCATTCCAGGCATCGGGGCAGCTTGAGGGACACGACATCAAGCAGGCGCTCGACGTGGCCGCAAAGGCCGCGGCACTCGCTACTACTAAAGTTGGCGCTCAGCAATCAATTCCAACGTATCAGCAGGTAGTTGAGTTTTAGGTTAAAATTACCGTGATTGTTGCTTCATAACTCGCAGTCCACACGCAGCTCAAACGTACAAAGGAGACTTATGACAACGCTTTCAACTAAGACGCGCGTCATCATTGACACGGATCCCGGCATTGACGACGCCATTGCGCTGGGATTTGCCCTGGCCGCAAAGGCGCTGGATATTAAGCTTATTACTACCGTGAGCGGAAATGTTGGCATCGAGAACGTCACCAACAACGCCCTCAAGCTGCTCAAATTCTGGAATCAGCATGTGCCTGTTGCGCGTGGTGCTGCCGAACCACTGCTCAGAAAACCGATGGACGCAAGCGACGTCCATGGTGCTTCGGGTATGAGAGGCTACGAATTTGACGGCATTCAGACGGACTGTCTTCTTGAAGAAACCGCACTTGAGGCACAGCATCGCGTCATTATGGAGGGCGCTTCCGTTGGTGAGAAAACCACGCTGGTGACGCTTGGCCCTCTGACCAATATTGCACTGCTGCTGAAAGCATATCCACAGGTCAAGGAGCATATCGAGCGCATTGTTATGATGGGTGGCGCTCTGACCCGCGGAAACCTTGGCGTTATGTCCGAGTTCAACGTGGGCGTTGACCCCGAGGCGGCAAAGATTGTCTTCGCATCCGGCGTTCACGTGGCCATGGTTGGCCTTGAGGTGGGCGACGCCGCTCGCGTGATGCCCGAGGACATCGAGAACATCCAGAACTCCGGCAAGAGTGGTGACATGCTGGTCAAGCTCCTGCTCAACTATCGCGTCCACTACCAGGAGGAGGGCTTCAGCATGTACGACCCAACGGCCGTGGCCTACCTACTGGCACCCCAGATGTTCGAGACCAAAGACGTGTTTGTGGACGTCGAGTGCGCGGGCGCTCTGACAAGCGGTTGCACCGTTGTTGACCTGGCCGGATACCTTGGCGAGAATCCCAATGCAACCGTATGTGTGGGCGTCGACCAAAAGGCATTCCGTACTTGGTTTGTTCACCAGATCCAAAAGTGCAACGTCCTCGACGGCTCCGCCCCCGCGGTCGAAGGTGTGCTGTTGGACTAGATGCTGCTGGGGCAGTGGAACCTCGGCAGGCCCGTAAAATGATTGTCGCAAAACTCACAAGAAAAAAGCCTCTTCTCGCCTTTGAGAAGAGGCTTTGTAGTGCGTAGAGGTGCTGGTTGGTAACGTAAATTAGCCGATGATAGTCATTACTATCGGGATGACAATCGCAAAAAGCACCGTTGAAGTTGCAACAACGTTAGTTGCAAATTTGACGTCAGCCTTACCCTCGTTTGCCAGAATTGGCAGAACGGTTAGCGCTGGAACTGCGGCCTGGATGATAAACGTTCTAGTTTCAAGTACGTTTTGTGCACCAAACACGCCGGTAAACGTCATGATTACGCCAACCATAATAAGCGGGGCAATAACAAATTTACCAATAAGCGCAACTGCCGTGTCGCGGTCAATTCGAATGCTCGAGAGTCCCGTCTCCTGCAAAATAATGCCAATATAAATCAGAGAAAGTGGCGTTACTAGGTTGCCTAAATACGTAAGACCAGTGTTTACAGCTGCTGGAACAGGGATGTTGAACACGAGAAAAACGAGGGCTACTAAGAAACCAAGCAATGGTGGTGGTAACAACTTGCTGATATTGAATTTGTGCTCAGCTGCGTTGTTTTTCTCGCCATCATTTTCTGTTGGCATTGGATCACCGTAAATGAAGAAGATTCCAATTGCCCAGGTAGAAATAGTGTTCATGATGTAGTACACCAAGAAGTACGGTACGGCATGCTCGCCAAAGAGCGCAAGATTAAGCGGCATACCAATGAAGATGGTGTTGGCATTTGCAAAGGTATTGAGCATCAAGCCTCGGCGACCTGGTTGGACGCGGAAAACGTTGATAACCAAAAATCCTACGACATAAGACAAAGCAAAGCTAATCGCCGCAATAAGCACCGAGGGACCAAGCTGGAGCAGCTGATTGAGAGACAAGTTTTTTAGTACCGCTACAAAAATAGAGGAAGGAAGCGCCACATTCATGATGAGCTTAGATGCTTGACCAGCGAATGTCTCGTTGAGCCAGTTAATCTTCCTCAGTACATAACCCAGCACAATGATCAAAATGATGGGCAATACATTTTGTAGCGATGTCAAAAAGACAGACATGCTATGCCTCTAACTCTTTGTAGACAGGGAACCACTTAAGGGCGTCAACTGCCTCTTTTGCATCGGCAATTGGCTCGCGGTTCAGACCCTGCCTAATTGCCTCCCCTGCAACGCCAACAGCAATACGCTCGGAGAACTCGGTAATCTTGGAGACTGGAGGAAGAATTGCCGCACCAGGCTTTGTGGTATCGACGATTCCACCAAGCGAGTGAGCTGCAAGCGAAATCATCTGGTCTGTGAGTAGGCGAGCCTTTGATGCAAGTGCGCCAAGTCCAAGGCCTGGGTAAATCAGCGCGTTGTTTGCCTGGCCAATCTGGTAGGTTACGCCGCCGAGCTCCACGTCATCGGATGGGACGCCGCAGGCTACAAGTGCACGACCATCGGTCCAGGTCAGCAGGTCTTGGGCGGTTGCCTCCGCAAGTTTAGTTGGGTTGGACAGAGGGAAGACCATGGGGCGCTCGCAATGAGCTGCCATCTCACGAATGATCTCCTCGGTGAAGGCGCCGTGAACGGTAGAGGTGCCAACCATGATTGTTGGGTGGACCGTCTTTACAACGGCTGCGAGGTTGGTGAGCTCATCAGCATTTGCGAACTCAGAACGCTTGCGAGCAAATGGCTTCTGCTGTGGAGTGAGGTTGTCCATATCGTCGAAGAGCAAGCCCTGACGATCTACCAGGTAGAAGCGCTTTCGAGCCTCTTCACGGTCCATTCCCTGGTCCACAAATTCCTGCAGCACACGATCAGCGATGCCGCAACCAGCAGTTCCTGCACCAAAGCAGAGATATACCTGGTCGACGAGTTTCTCGCCAGAAATATTGAGGCCACCGAGGATGCCTGCAAGGGTAACAATACCAGTGCCCTCGACGTCGTCGTTGAAGACAGGGTAGGTGTTCTTGTAGCGGTCCAGGATTGCTGCAGCGTGCGAGCGGCCGAAGTCCTCGAAGTGCAGGTAGAGGTTAGGGAAGAGCTTCTCGACGGTGGTTACAAAGTTGTCAATGAATGCGTTGTAGCGATCTTCATCAACGCGCTTGTGGCGTTCGCCCAGGTATAGTGGGTCATCGAGCAGCTCCTGGCGGTTGGTGCCAGCGTCAATGACAACAGGCATAATGCGGTTAGGGTCAACACCAGCTGCGGCGGTGTAAACCATGAGCTTGCCAACGGAAATTTCGACACCGTTAGTGCCCCAGTCGCCGATGCCCAGAATTGCCTCTGCGTCGGTGACGACAATCAGGTCGATGTCTCTACCTGCGGCTGCGTTCTTCAGCGAAGTTTCAAGGTCCTCAGGGCGATCAACTGACAGGAAGCATGCATACTGTGGATCGACATAGCGCTGAGAATACTGCTCAATGTCTGGTGCGATGGTTGGGTCGTAGACGATAGGCATGAACTCTTCAACGTGCTTGGAGAACAGGTTGTAGAACAGCGTGCGGTTCTCGGAGAAAAGCCTCATGAGATAGTGACGCTTTGTCTCGAGGTCAGGATACTGCTGGAAAAGCACGTATGCCTGCTCAGCTTGCTCCTCGATAGTCTGAATGTTTGGAGGTAGAAGTCCTACTAAGCCATATTTCTGGCGTTCCTCCTGCGTAAAAGCAGTTCCCTTGTTCAAAAATGGATCATTCAGTAGTTCAAAACCCGTCTTCATGATGCCTCCTTAGTGCATCAGCTTTAATAGTCGCCGTACTTGGCACAGATAGAATATGTTTTCTATCTGCGATAACAATACCCATATTCTGTTACGTATTTACGAGAATTAGAAGAAATCTCCTTCTTTTTTTGAAAAGATTTTCTTACTAAACATATATGTTCACCTGTGCATATATAAATTTGGTTAAACTGACAAGGTGATGTTTTCAAATCCCAAAGTGATGTTTTCAAATCCCTTTGTAAGAATCGTTTTAACGGAGAAATGTAAGTCAGATAAATGCCAACTGCGGTTTTGCTGAGCGCTTGTCATGCAGGTGGTAAAAAATACGTTTAGTTGGAATATGCAGTAGCGATTAGTTTTTATGCAAGCCATTTAACTGCGGTTTTGTTACGGATAAAAATAGCAAAATATGGACACTTTTTGTCACCTGCGCAAACGCAAGTTAGGAATTACCGTGATTGCGATTGGACTTCCAACTAAACGGATTTTTTACCCAAAATAGGGGTTGAATTTTGGTGAGTCAAATTTTTGATACAAAACTCCGCATAAATAAGGTGGAATATGCAATTTTCTCAGGGATTGGATGTTGCTTGGTCAATTGGATAGCGGCCAGCCCTCAAAGTGACGTTATTTCACTACAACGGCGCCTTCGGGCAGCGAAATGTCCGCATCGGTTGCAATCAAGAGATTGTTACCTGGCGTTTTGGGAGTATCGGGCCACTCGGGCACATATGCGACGTGCGCAAACTCGTGTGCGAACACGTCCGCAACCTGGGGAAGTAGCGCAGATCCGTGACCTTCCAGCGGACAGCGAACATCGGCCAGATATACTCCGCCAGACGCAAGCTTCTCTTTGACCACTTGCGCGCCAGCCGCTGTTCCCAGAGGTCCAAGCGATTTTCTGCCGGCAAATACCTCGTTTACCAGCACATCTATACTGCCAGCTTCTGCGTTCTTCAGAACTTTCCACGCATCATCTTCGATGACTCGCAGCTCGCTTGAAGCCGCAGCTAGAGCCTCGTCCAGAAAGAAATGCTCGCGCGCAAGCGAGACAATCTTTGGATCAATCTCAATCGTGTCAATAACACCGCCGGTCATGTGCGTAGCCAGGTACTTTGGCAGCGAGAAGCCTCCGCCGCCCATGACCACAACGTGGCCCTGCGTAGCTACCTGCTGGATAACCTTCGCCATCATGCGGTGATAGTGGACGCAGAGCTCAAAGCGCAGCTCAGGCGCAATGTAGCTCACGGACTGGAAGGTGCCATTAACATTGAGCAGCCTAATGGGCGTACCGTCGGCGTCCTCGGAGTCAAAGATCATCGTGAGACCAAATTTGGTACGCGTCACAAAAACGCCTCGAGCGCGCAGAATTAACAGAAATAGCTGGTAAATGCCAATAACGGCAAGACCCGCTACGGTCGACCAGATAAAAAATGTCCAAAAATCATGTAAGACCATGTTAATTCCTTGTTAGTAAGGTTTCCCTCGGTTATACTAGCCGATACGGCGTTTTTTCTGAACGCTTTTACAGGAAAAGATTTTCTGGGGGTTTATATGATTTTAGGACTTGGTATTCCTGAGCTTCTGATTATTGTTGTCATTGTTATGGTCCTCTTTGGACCTAAGAACCTTCCAAAGCTCGGCAAGGCTGTTGGCGAGACCGTCAAGAGCGTTCGCGAGGGCATGGAGTCTGAGACCAAGGAAGAAGCCAAGGAGCCAGAGGCTGAGGTTGTTGAGGACGAAGAGTCCAAAAAGGCTGAGTAGCCCTATCTCACGCGTATAGACCGACTGACCCATCAACAGAAAGAACACGATGGACACTACTAAAGAGATTGTACTTACCCCAGAAGGCCGTCAGAAGCTTGTCGATGAGCTGGCTTATCGTGAGGGCGAGAAGCACGACGAGATTGTTGAGCGTATCAAAGAGGCTCGTGGTTTTGGTGACCTTTCCGAGAACTCCGAGTATGACGCAGCAAAAGAAGAGCAGTCTCACAACGAGTCCCGCATCAACGAGATTCGCCAGATTCTCTCTGTCGCAAAGGTTGTCGAGGGCGGCAGCAAGCGCAATGTAACCGTTGCAATTGGTACAACCGTTGAGCTTGCAGATGCAAAAGGCAAGACAACTAAGTATGTAATTGTTGGTACTACTGAGACTAACTCCCTTGAGCACAAGATTTCTAACGAGTCCCCAGCTGGCGAGGCTCTTATTGGTCACAAGAAGGGCGACGAGGTTGAGTTCACCACGCCAAACGGCAAGGTGAAGAAGTACACCATTACCTCTATTACTCGCTAGACTGGCACAAAAGATTTTTGGTCGCCCCGTGTCTGTCTGGCGCGGGGCGTTTTTACGTGGAGGATACATGTCCGAAGTAGAGAACAACATCGCTGGTAGCTCGTCTGCCGCCGAGAACACTGCCGCAACCGCCGCAGAGAACGCTGCTGCAACCGCCGCCGACGTAACCGAAGCCACCCCAGAGGCTTCCATCAACGACGAGCGCGCTCAGCGCAAAGCCCGTCGCCAGGCGCTGCTTGACGCCGGCATTGATCCATACCCTATCCAGTCCACCGTCACCGCTCACGTTGCTGAGCTGGAGGAACGCTACGCTGACCTCGAGGACGGCCAGACTGGCGAGGAAGTCTATTCTGTGGCCGGCCGCGTCCGCGCTATCCGCAACCAGGGCAAAATCGCGTTTGTCGTGGTAGAGGACTACACCGGCCAGATTCAGCTTTTTTGTCGCATCAACAACCTTGACGAGAAGAACTGGGAGCTCCTGGGTCTTCTCGACCTTGGCGACATCATCGGCGCAACCGGCGCCATCATGCGTACGCGCCGTGGCCAGCTTTCCCTGGCAGTCACCTCGCTGGAGGTCCTCTCCAAGTCGCTGCGTCCTCTGCCGGAGAAGTTCCACGGCCTCACCGACCGCGAGGTTCGTTATCGCCAGCGCTACGTTGACCTCATCATGAACCCCGAGGTCCGCGACGTGTTCCGCAAGCGCTCCCAGATCATCTCCATCATCCGCCAGTTCATGGAGGCAGACGGTTACATGGAGGTTGAGACCCCTGTTCTCCAGGAGATTCTTGGCGGTGCAAACGCAAAGCCGTTCATCACGCACTATAACGCTCTGAATACCGAGAACTACCTGCGTATTGCAACCGAGCTTCCGCTGAAGCGTCTGCTTGTTGGCGGTCTTGAGCGCGTTTACGAGCTTGGTCGTCAGTTCAGAAATGAGGGCACCGACCTCACGCACAACCCAGAGTTCACTTCTATGGAGGCATACGCCGCCTACTCTGACCTGGCTGGCATGCGCGAGCTTTCCCAGAATCTCTTCCAGGAGATTGCCCGCAAGGCTTGCGGCTGCGAGGAGGGCCACGAGGTCATCACTTATCAGGGCACCGAGGTTGACCTATCCGGCAACTGGCGCGTTGCGTCCCTGGCAGAGATTGCTTCCGAGGTCACCGGCGAGGAGCTCTCCATTGACACTCCTGTCGAGAAACTCCGCGCAGTCCTGGACCGCTATGAGATTGAGTGGAATCCAGAGTGGCAGGCCGGCAAGCTGTTGTTTGAGATCTACGACGAGCTTGGCGAGAAGAGCATCGTCAATCCAACCTTTGTCTGCGATTATCCTGCAGAGGTTTCTCCGCTCACCAAGCGTAAAGCAGACGATTCTCGTCTGACCGACCGCTTTGAGCTCATTATCTGCGGTGCGGAGTACGCAAACGCATACTCCGAGCTTAACGACCCCGTTGATCAGGAGGAGCGCTTTGCTGCCCAGATGGAGGCTAAGCGTCAGGGTGACGAGGAGGCCATGGAGTACGATTACGACTTCATCCGCGCGCTTGAGTACGGCATGCCACCAGCGGGTGGCATTGGCTATGGCATCGACCGCATGATTATGCTTTTCTGCGATCAGCCTTCAATCCGCGACGTCCTTCTCTTTCCACAGCTCAAGCCTGAGAAGCGCTAAGAGCTTGGAAGCTTAGCTGCCCCAGCGCAGTACATAAACACATCGGCCCGGTATCCGCTCGTTGCAGGTACCGGGCTTTTTGTGTGGTTCGTACGGAGGAGAAAAATCCAACGCGAGTCGTATGTTTGCAGAGCCTTCTGATGGGTATAAATCAGAAAAATATAGAGAGTTTTGAGAGGTTTCAGCACATGTTTGATAAATTCACTGACAGAGCGCGTAAAGTCATGAGCTTGGCTCAGGACGAGGCTCGCGGTCTTGGCCAGATGTATGTTGGTACCGAGCACCTGCTACTTGCTCTCATCAAAGAGGGGGAGGGCATTGCTGCTCAGGCTTTGGCTAAGCTGGAGGTCTCGTATGATGAGGCCCTAGCAACCGTAAAAGAGCTCACCACGGGCGCAGGAGACCCTATTCCTGGCGGCCACATTCCGTTTACTCCTCGCGCAAAACGCGTGCTAGAGGACGCGTACAGAGAAACCATGACCCACGGTCAAAGCTATATTGCAACAGAACACCTGCTCTTGGGTATTGTATCCGAGGGTAACGGTCGTGCTATGGATGCCCTGCGTACTATGGGTGTCTCGGGCGATGCCGTAAGAAACGCCGTTGATGAGCTGGTTGCTCAGACTCCAGAAGATGCATCAGCTGGTCCTCGTATGGCAGAGCCTCGCATTGAGGGTGGCATCTTTGGCATGCCTGTTGGCGCTGGTCAGATGCGTCCTAACGCAAACGACGACGCTTCCATGTTGGAGCAGTTTGGCCGCAACCTTACTAAGCTTGCTGCAGATAAAAAGCTTGACCCTGTTATTGGCCGTGACCGCGAGATTGAGCGTGTCATGCAGGTTCTTGCCCGCCGCCAGAAGAACAACCCACTTATCCTGGGCGATCCCGGCGTTGGTAAGACCGCCATTGTTGAGGGTTTGGCTCAGCTCATTGCATCCGGCAACGTTCCTGACATCCTGCGCGGAAAGCAGGTCTGGACACTTGACCTGGCAAGTCTGGTAGCAGGATCCAAGTATCGCGGTGAGTTTGAGGACCGCATGAAGAAGGTTGTTGCTGAGCTGGAGAAATCCAAGAATGACATCCTCTTCATTGATGAGATTCACACTGTCATTGGTGCAGGCTCCGCAGAGGGCTCCATCGATGCTGCATCCATCCTTAAGCCGCCGCTGTCTCGTGGAGAAATCCAGGTCATCGGTGCAACTACGGCAGAAGAGTATCGTAAACATGTCGAGAAGGACGCTGCATTTGAGAGGCGTTTCCAGCCTGTCAACATTGGCGAGCCAAACAACGACGACACCATTTCTATCATCCACGGTCTTCAAGACCGCTACGAGAAGCACCACCACGTCCACTACACCGAGGCTGCCATCAAGGCTGCCGTTGCGCTTTCGAGCCGCTACATCCAGGATCGCTTCCTGCCAGACAAGGCAATTGATGTCCTCGATGAGGCTGGTGCTCGCGCTCGCATCCACAAGATGAGCCTTCCACCAGAGATTGCCCAGGTAGACGCAGATCTTCTCCGCGTTCGTACCCAGAAATCCGAGGCAGCAAGTGCTCAGGAGTTTGAGCAGGCAGCTCGTCTGCGTGACCAGGAGAAATCTCTGGTAGCAGAGAGGGATCGCCTGGAGACTGAGTGGCGCGAGCAGCTGGACAAGAACATTGTTACCGTTGACGAGGACGATATTGCAAAGGTTGTCTCTGGTATCACCGGCGTTCCTGTCTCTAACCTCACCGAGACTGAGGCTTCAAGGCTGCTTCGTACAGAAGACATCCTTCACCAGCGTGTTGTTGGTCAGGACGAGGCTGTTGTTAAGGTTGCAAAGGCAATCCGTAGAAGCCGTAGTCCTCTCAAAGACCCAAAGCGTCCTGGCGGTTCCTTCATCTTCTTGGGACCTTCCGGCGTAGGTAAGACTGAGCTTGCAAAGGCCCTGGCAGAGTTCCTGTTTGGCTCCGAAGACGCCCTGCTTTCATACGACATGTCCGAGTACATGGAGCGCCACACTGTAGCTAAGCTGGTTGGTGCACCTCCAGGATACGTGGGCTACGATGAGGGCGGAGAGCTCACAAAGGCTGTCCGCAGGCGTCCGTACTCTGTCCTGCTCTTTGATGAGATTGAGAAGGCACACCCAGACGTCTTCAACATCTTGTTGCAGATTCTGGACGAGGGCCGCTTGACTGACGGTCAAGGTCGTCACGTGGACTTCTCCAATACGGTTGTCATCATGACATCCAACATTGGTGCTCGCGAGATTGCCCGCACCAATACCATGGGCTTCTCGTCAGAAGGCTCAAAGGGACTCTCCGACAAAGAGATTACCAGCCGTGTTATGTCCGAGCTCAAGCGTGGATTCCGTCCAGAATTCTTGAACCGCGTGGACGAGATTGTTGTTTTCAAGTCGCTCTCTACCGAGCAGCTTCGTGGCATCGTTGACCTCATGGTTCTTGAGCTGCGCGATCGCCTGATTGCCAACGGCATGTCCATTGAGCTCACCGAGGCCGCAAAGGACCTGATTGCCAAAGACGGAACCGACCCTGTCTACGGTGCTCGTCCGCTGCGCCGCACCATTCAGTCTATGATTGAAGACCCACTGTCTGAGGAGCTTCTCTCTGGCCAGTGGACCGCAGGCGACATTGTTGCTGTTGATGTTGACGCTGAGGGCAAGAAGCTTGTGTTCACCAAGACCACGGGCGTTATCCCTGAGCCTCGCAAGAAAGAGACAATGGCGCAGCTTGATCAGATGGATGTCAGCATGGGACCATCCTCGCTGCCGCAGGGTAGTGCAGGCGGTTCGTCCGACCTGATGTCCTCCGCCGAGTAAGACACTCCGACCCGAGGTTCTGCCTCGGGTCTTTTTGTATCGCAGCTAAACGCACAGTTCTCTTGGCAGAAGCTCTTGGCGAGAAACCCGTCTTCTTCAAACCGTCACTACACGCGCCGGCAACAAAACCGTATACTTGAAATGTTGAAACAAATTGAAGCCGTAAACGTACCAGATCGCAAAACGCAGCCTGTAAGCTGCAAGTAATTGAGGGAGAGCCATGGAGCCAACGCAACTTGATCCAAGCGCAACAGAAAACGAGGACCGTATTGCCACCGCTCTGAAGATGACTGCCCCTGGCACAGCGCTCCGCGTTGCACTGGACATGATTATCGCTGGCCGTCTGGGCGCCCTCATTTGCGTGGGAGATACAGAAAACGTCCTTGCTGCGGGCGGAGATGGTTTCAAACTTGATGTTTCTTTCACAGCAAATCGATTGTTTGAGCTCTGCAAGATGGATGGCGCTGTGGTGGTGGACAAAGATCTCACCAGAATTCTGCGCGCCAACTTCCACCTCAATCCTGATGCAACGCTTCCAACTGCAGAAACAGGCACTCGCCACCGTACTGCCGCTCGCATGAGCTTGCTCACCAAGTCTATTGTGATTGCAGTGTCTTCTCGCCGTTCGTTGATTACGGTCTACGTTGATGGTCACGTTATTCCGCTAAAGTCGGTACCAGCCATTATGTCTACCGTCAATCAGCTCTCGGTTGCTATGCAAAATACGCGCCAGCAGCTTGATCGCGCGCTTTTACGCCTAACCGCTCTTGAGCTTGATAACTACGTCACCCTGGGCGATGTAGCAGGCATTTTCTACCTGTTTGAGGTTCTTTTGAGTGCCGCTGATCAGCTTGATTCTTGTCTTTTGGAGCTAGGTAGCGAGGGCAAAACCACCGCTATGCAGCGCGAGGAATATTTGGGCGGTATCGACGAGGCCTATAACCTGATGATTCGCGATTACGCTGTAGATTCTTCCGCTGAAGAGGCGCGCGCCATTCGCCGCCGCTTCCACGAGACGGCTAACACCGAGCTCCGCTCCGCAGAAAGCGTTGGCCAGATTCTTGGCTACTCCGATGGCCGCGGAGAAGATGCATCCATGGAGCCTCTGGGCCTGCGCACGCTTTCCCGCGTTCACGTGGTCAACGATGAGATTGCGGCCAGAATTGTTGACGCTTACGATAACCTGCAACAGCTGCTTCACGTTGCAGAAAACGATACATCAAGCCTCAAATCTCTGGGTGTCGAGAACCCCGGTGCACTTGCTAACAGTCTCCGCAGAATGTGGGGTAAGTCGGAATAATGGCTGCAAGCAGCATCTGTGCAAAGGTCGTGTCAAAGCCACGTCCTTCTCGCTTTTCTACACATGGAGCAAAAGCCGATACCGTTGCCGTCATTGTGGCCGGTGGCATTGGCGAGCGCTTTGGGTATCCTGATGGCAAGCAGTTTATTTCTGTCTGCGGTCTTCCGCTGATGAGCTGGTCAATCCTTGCGTTTGATCACGCGCCAAGTGTGGCTCACATTGTGATTGCTTGCTCTGACGAGAAACGCGCTGCAGTTCAAGAGGGTGTTGTGGGCAAGCTTGTACTCCACAAGCCTGTTCACTTTGCAACGTCTGGTGCCACTAGACAGGAATCGGTTTACAACGCGCTCCAGGTAGTGCCTGCTGGATATGATTTTGTTTCTGTTCATGATGCGGTTCGCCCGCTCATTGAGGTAGAGACTATTGAGCAGGTCATTGGTACAGTTCGTAAGTCACCTAAAATTGCGGGAGCAATTTTGGCTCACCGCGCAACTGATACGCTGAAGCGCGTAGATGGTGCAACCATTGTAGATACGCCTGACCGCTCAACGTTCTGGGCTGCTCAGACCCCTCAGGTGTTCAAGACACGCACACTTCTTGAAGCCCACGAAGTAGCTCGCCAGGAGGGCTACCAGGGAACTGATGACTCGTCGTTAGTTGAGCGACTTGGTCTTACGGTGCTGTGCGTTGAGTCGCAACGAGAAAACGTGAAGGTTACGTACCCGTCTGACCTTGCAATTGTTGAGGCTACGCTCAGCCGTCGCCTGGTAGAAGGCGCAACCGGAAGTGGGGCTGTAGAGTGAGCATGCCAGAGCTTAAAATTGGCCACGGATACGATGTTCATCGCCTGGTAGAGGGCAGGGATCTTATCTTAGGTGGCATCAAAATTGAGCACACCAAAGGTCTTCTCGGCCACTCCGATGCCGATGTTTTGACTCATGCGCTTATGGATGCCCTGCTAGGAGCTATGCGCGCCGGCGACATCGGCCAGCTTTTTCCTGATACAGACCCTGCTTATGAGGGCGCTGATTCTATGATGCTTCTATCCCATGTTATGCAGCTTGTTCGTAATGAGGGCTATGAGCTTCTGGATTGTGATTGCACCGTTGCAGCTCAGGCGCCTAAGCTGCTTCCTCATCGCGATGCTATGAGAAACCGCATGGCAGAGGTCATGAGTGTTTCGCCAGATAAAGTTGGCGTTAAAGCTACCACTACCGAAGGCCTTGGCTTTGTGGGCACTCAAGAAGGTATTGCTGCCTGGGCAGTTGTACTGCTGGGACGTAGCGCGCAATAAGTTATAGCTCTACGATATGGTCGGCTGCTTCCACCACTTTAGGGTCATGAGATATGAGCAGTATTATGTGGTCCTGTTTGACCTTCTTGAGAAGATTAAGAAGGACATCAACACTGTTTTGATCTAATGCAGAAGTTGGCTCGTCAAGCAACATAACACTTGGATTCATAAGCATCATGCGGATAATTGCAATCTTTTGTTTTTCTCCACCAGAGATAGCAGAGCTTCTTTCACCCAGGCGAACGTCAAGATTTTGATCGTCTCCAAGCAGCAATTTTTCCAGATTGAACAGCTTGATATAGCTGATTATCTCTTCATCTGTTGGTTGCTTTTTGCAGAGTAGGGTCAGATTATTTCTTACCGTATCGTCAACAATACTTGGCTCTTGTTCGGTAAATCCAAGAGTATTTTTTCGGAGTTCATACTGATTAATTTGAGCTAGTAAGTCCTCGTTAATAGCAATAGTGCCCGATAGGTGAGAAGACCACTCTCCGTTAATGAGCTTCAGAAATGTTGATTTGCCTGTACCGTTTCCACCGGTAATGGCATATATATTTCCTTTTGCAAAACTGCAAGACAAGTTGTTCATCAGTACTTTATTCGTATGCGGATAAGAGAAAGATACATTTGTGCAGGTAATTTGATTGACGTTCTCTGATGGAATGATGTTACCAACGGATTCTTGAGGTAAATCAAGAATCTGCTCAATTCGATCAAGACTTACCGTAATACTCTGATAAGCCATGCCAAATTCCATAAGAAGCGTAATAGAACCTAAGAGCGATACAAAATAGCTTGAGATAGTTGCAATATAGCCAGGCTGTAGTGCTCCAAGGAAAATTTGATATGCACAGGCAATAAAGACAATAGCTTGGAATATGGCAATTACAGCATTGTTTAATTCCTGTACGCCAAATTCCAGTTTATACTGCTCATGAATGGCACTACGAATTTTTTGATTGGCGGCATAGTGCTGATTAAAGAAACGCTCAAAGAGAGAATGACGCCTGATAAAATCTACGTCTGTGAATTGGGAGAGCTCAATAGATCCATACTGGGACCGCAGCTCTTTAGATTCTTTGTATCTTTTATAGGCCGAAGCTTGGATTTGCTTATAGATAATAAAACTCACTAACAGCAGAACAGCTGTTACAAGAGCGGTTAATGGGTTCAAATATAAAATAATCGCAAGCGTGCCTAAGACGGAGATCGTAGTTGTTGCAAAGCCCACGCATTGTGTAAGTATAAAAATTGAAACGTCATTAGCGTCGTTATTTACTGTCTGGCGGTAATGCCCAGGATCATATGACGAGAAAAACGATGAATCTGCATGTTGAATCTTGTCAATCAGCTGTCGCTCAATAGTAAACGAAGAATCAATTTGTAACTGACAATAGCGTGTTTTAGCAAGATAGGAACAGCCGGCAATAAGGATTCCTAGTGCGGCAACTACGGCGCAATAAAAAAGTATCTCGCTCCAAGTTGTTCCTGAAATAAAAAGATTAATTACAAATCCAACAAGAAGCGGTTGAATAACAGTAAGCGCTGTGAAAAAAAATGCCAGAAAGAGATAAATCGCAAGACTTCCCTTATCCAGAATGGTAGATATACAGTAGTGGATAATGTTAAAAAACTTACTCAATCGAATCACCTCTATTATTATTAAGCACATAGGAAATCAGCTTTAGTTTTTTGTTGAGATTATAAAAACTACTACAACACCCAAGACTTCCCGTTTGGATGAATTGATTTGGGCAACCACCATTACACATGGGAAGGACTTTACAGCTAATACAATTTTCCTTATACGGATTGTATGTAAGCCATTTGCAAAGGTTGGTATTTAGCTGTAAGGAATCATAAATGGTTCCCACTTTCTCATCTATATTTCCTATTGAATCCCAACATTTATAAAGATCACCATGAGGGTCAATTACATAAGAGTTGTAGGAAATTGCTCCACAAATTTGCCTTTGCCGCAATAGACTACCTACGACATCAAATCCTTTTTGTACCGCCTTTTTATAGAAGGCGTATTCTTCATCAGCAAATTGGGAAGATGAAAAACATACTCCCAAATCATTATTCTTTTCAGTGTAATCAGTTACTGGCGATAAACTAATTGAAACGACATCTTTTAGACCAGCTTTTTCAAGGTCTTCTAATAACTCATCCGCATTTTTAACATTAGTCTTATCGGCATTGATTCTAATTGTAATGTT
>JABZGY010000021.1:0-20265 GCA_015259155.1 Atopobium sp.
GGACATCAAGAGCGCCGAAGCCCTCGAGCAGATGATGAGCGCCTATGCCGGAACGATAGTGTTCGTCTCCCACGATAAGAGGCTGGTCGAGAACGTCGCAGACATTGTCTACGAAATAAAGGACACCAAGCTAGTCAAAATCTTTCAGCGCGAATAGCCCTAAATGAGCAAGAAATAATCCCCGAACGGAGACAAGGGAGTAAAACGGCAAAGAAAGAGCCTCCGTCCCAACGCAGGGAACGGAGGCTCTTTAATCGCTTTTACTCATCTCCGTCGCTGGTGGCTTTGTCATGACTCTCGTACGAAACGAAACTCAGCGGCATAGTGCGGCACTCAAAATCGCAGGTCAGAACCCTGTCGTCCTACTCCCACTCAATGGTCGCAGGTGGCTTTGGAGTGATGTCATACGCTACGCGGTTAACACCAGCAACTTCGCTGACAATACGAGAAGAAATGCGAGTCAACAGCTCGTAAGGAAGCTTTGCCCAGTCAGCGGTCATAGCATCGCTCGACTCAACGGCGCGCAGGATAACTGGACGGGCATACGTGCGCTCATCACCCATTACACCAACGGACTTAATGTCGGGTAGCACGGCAAAGTACTGCCAAACACTGTGCTCGGAGTTACGATCGCCTGTCTCGTCAAAGAGTTGAGCATTGTAGGCATCAATCTCTTCACGGACAATAGCGTCGGCGTTGCGGAGAATCTCCAGCTTTTCTGGGGTAACGTCGCCAATGATGCGGATAGCAAGGCCAGGACCTGGGAATGGTTGCCTGTAGACAAGGTTCTCTGGCAGACCAAGAGAAACGCCCAGCGCACGGACCTCGTCCTTGAAGAAGTGGTCCAGAGGCTCAATCAGGTCAAAGTGAACGCCCTCTGGGAATGGAATCAGGTTGTGGTGGCTCTTGATAGTTGCAGCTTTGCCGCCGGTCTTACGAGCGCCCGACTCAATAATGTCAGGGTAGATGGTGCCCTGTGCCAGGAACTGAACGCCGTCCAGCTTCTGAGCCTCGTCAAAGAAGACCTTCCAGAACTCGGTACCAATCAGGCGACGCTTCATCTCTGGCTCGGTAACGCCAGCTAGAAGCTCTGCGTAGCGCTCCTCTGCGTGAACGTGAATCAGAGGCACGTTGAACTGCTTGCGGAAGACCTGTTCAACCATCTCTGGTTCGCCCTTACGGAGCATGCCATGGTTCACAAACACGCAGGTAAGCTGATCGCCGATAGCGCGGTGAACAAGGGCAGCAACAACAGAAGAGTCAACGCCGCCGGAAAGTGCCAAAATAACGCGACCATCGCCGACCTTTTGGCGAATCTCCTCTACCTTCTGCTCAATGATGTTGTCCATGGTCCATGTCTTCTCAAAACCACAGATATTGAACAGGAAGTTAGATAGCATCTGAGAACCGCACTCGGTGTGGTTAACCTCTGGATGGAACTGAGTGGAATACAGGTTCTTAGCAGCGTTTTCCATAGCTGCGATTGGGCAAACATCAGTAGAAGCAGTAACGGTAAAGCCCTCTGGAACCTCAGACACAGCGTCACGGTGGCTCATCCAAACGGTCTGCTGCTCAGCGGTACCGTCAAAGATGCGGCTCTCCCCCGCTCGGGTCAGATGAGCTGGGCCATACTCGCCCTTCTCGGTATGTCCAACAGTGCCACCCAGGGTAACCGCCATAATCTGCTGTCCATAGCAGAAACCAAAGACAGGAAGACCAAGCTCCAGAATCTCTGGGTCAATCTTTGGCGCATCCTCGGCGTAAACGGAAGCAGGGCCGCCGGACAAAATAAGCGCAGATGGATTAAGCTCACGAAGCTCATCTGCGGAAATATCACAAGGAACAATCTCGGAGTAGACGTTAAGATCGCGCACGCGACGTGCAATTAACTGGCCGTACTGGGCACCAAAGTCTAGAACTGCAACAAACTGCTTGGGCCTGGACTCGCTCATGCATGACTCCGCTTCTCCGGTTTCCCGGTCACTCTTAGATTCTGCGCCAACGCAATACCGCACGTATGGACACATATCTCTACCACGAATTTATTGCTATCAATAATACCTTCAACCAGCCGATAACACCACGAGAGATTGCGCGCGCCAAAAAGTCTTCTTATTCTGCGCAAACAAAAGACGGCAAAGTTCTATAATCTGACGAGAAATGCTACTAATTTCTAACAATTATAAAACACAAAATATGGCGAGAAGAGCAGGTCAAAGACACTATAACTTGAAATGTAATTGTTTTGTGACGACCAAAACTGGTAACAGTTTTTAAGTATCTATCTGTAATAATTTTCTCACGCTCTCAAGACGAATTGGAGTTTAGTTTATGAAAAAAGTACTGGTCAGACTAGGTGCATTTCTTGTGCCATTTATGATTGTTGTTACTTTTGTGACAACATTCGCTTCTGCTGCAACTGTTTCACCGGTTCAAATTACCAGCATGTCTGTGGCTGATGATACCTATACACCAGTAAATGAGATTACCACTGATAATCTGTACCATATTACAATTAACTGGGAATCTACCGCATCTACCGTGGCAGAAGGTGACTATTTTGATATTACTCTGCCCGATAAAGTCCAGTTCACAGCCACACAAAACACAACTCCAATTGAAGTTAAAGATCCTAACGGCGCAACCGTAGCGTGGGCTTACCCAACTCCAGCAGCAGGTAGCATCTTCGGCGGTACCCTGCATGTTGTTTATACAGACTATGCAAACACCCACACCCAGATTAGGGGCACTTTCTCTCTGTCCGCTCTCTACGACCGCGACGCCATCAACGCTGGCGATAACACCCACATTGATTTTGGCGTTAACGGCACCGCTGTTCCTCTCAACATGATTATTCGTCCAAAGAACACCATTGGCGAAGAGTGGCTCAACAAGTGGGGCGGTCCTGTTACCGGTACCGAGTCCGAGGTACTTTGGTATGTTCGTCTTAACTACTCCGCTTCTAACATGACTGGCGTTGAGTTCTCTGACTCCCTCTCTGATAGAAACGGTGGCGACCTGCCAGCATCAGTAACCTACATTGCCAACTCTTTCCACCTCTATCGTGCAGACTTTGATGGAACGGGTAACTTCAGCAACCTTCAGGAGGTCACCATTCCTAATGGTGCACTTTCTATTGCAGCTGACGGCCACTCCTACCACCTTAACCTGAGCGGCGTTGACTTCTCCCAGGGTCAGCGTTACCTCCTGCAGTACCGCACCACCTTTATCCCAGGTATGGCTCTACATAACTATGGCGTGCTTACTAACGCTGGCGGTGCTCCAAGAAGCGAGATTGGCTTTACCTACTACTCTCCAAGCAACTCCGGCGGCGCAATCGGCAATCTTGTCGGCCGCATCCGCATCATCAAGGTTGATGCTGACAACGCAACTACCCAGCTTCCAGGCGCAACTTTTAAGGTAACAAGCGTTGCTAACCCAGCTAATACTTGGACTCTTACTACAGGCGCCGACGGAACTGCAACCTCCGAGAGGCTCACTACCGGCTCCTACACCATCGAAGAGATCACCGCTCCAGATGGTTATGTGCGTGACGCTACTGTCTACACCGTAAACGTTGACAATCAGTCCGGCACTATCAAGATTATTGAGAACAAGAAGAACGCTCATGCAGACATTCCTGTACAGAAAGTCTGGAATGGCGCAGAGGGCGGAGCAGTAACTGTTCACCTGCTTGCAAACGGCGTTGACACTGGTAAGACCCTTACCTTGAGCTCTGACAATAACTGGCAGGATTCCTTCACGGGTCTTGAGGCTTATGCTGCTGACGGCTCCGAGATTACCTACACCATCTCTGAGGACGAGGTAGCCGGCTACACCAGCCAGATTACGGGCGACGCAACTCAGGGCTTTGTAGTCACTAACACCCAGGTTTCTCCAACTCCAGAGAAGCCTGCTAAGACTCGTAAGAAGTCCAACCTCCCCTACACCGGAGATGCATCTTCTGTTGCAAGCGTCCTCTTTGGATCTTTGACAGCACTGGGCAGCGCAGTTGCACTTAAGCGTCGCAAGTAAGCCTGACGCGCAATCGTAGCAGCACAGACGCGCAGCTCCACACAACGTTACAAGAACGTCTTGTCCTCGTGACAAGGCGTTCTTTTTTGGCGAGAAACCCGTCTATTTTGCAAGGCTCCACAGAACTTCTCGTCTCCTTAATTGCATATAGAAAAATGACCTATTCGGAATCACGTATAAAAAGAGACTAATGTCCAGCATTTAGATTTATTAGGAATAATATTTATCCATTTTTATTACGTTAAGCTGCACATAGTGTGGAATGTTCGTTGTGAACAATTGTGAAGAACCTGTGAATTTAGCTGTACTTTATTTAAAAGGTATCAGAAAAAGAACCGATAAATTCCTTGTACCTGCATAAATATTTGAACTTTAAAAAAGCTATATAAATATATACAGAATCTCAAATAAATTCTCTTTGTAATAGGTGAAAATAGACGCATCTATTGCAAAGGAGTCCTGATGAACAAACGACTGTTTAAGCTGTTAAGTTTTGTCTTCATGCTGGTCCTGGCGCTTCCGCTTGCTGCAAAATCAGCTTTTGCTGAGACTGCAAGCACTGAAGCTGCTACAGGCACCCCTAAAGCGGTTGTCGCAACCATTACAGACTTTAGAGTTGAAGATCGTTTTGGCAATCCAACTACCGTTGTTAACAAGGCAAATGTGTATGCCATTGCTATGACGTGGGACGCCTCTGCAAACGCTAACGTAGAGCCAGGCGATTACTTTGACGTCACCCTCCCTAACGAGATGAGGTTTACCGCAGCTCATCCTGCGTCTACCTTTAACATCACCGATGCAGCAACCGGCGAGGTCATGGCAGTAGCTCACGTCACCCCCGGTACCGATGGTTTTGGTGGCAACATGCGTGTTGTCTTCACCAACTACGTTAACAACCACACTGACCTGCGCGGTACCGCTCGACTTGGCTTTACCATTGATTCACAGCGTGTTCAGACAGGTACCGGTAAATCTTTTATCTTTACTGTCTCTGGCAGTCCTGTTCCTGTAACGTTTGACGTCACCGCTCCTGGTACCATTGGTACTGAGTTCCTCTCCAAGTGGGGCAAGATTATTGAGGGCAACGCAAACGAGATTCAATGGACTGGCCGCATCAACTACTCTGGTGGTAACTTCCACAACGTCCGTCTACACGACCAGCTATCCGACCAGGGCGGCGGCGACCTTCCTTCCGAGATTACCTATGTTCCAGACACCTTTGAGCTCTGGAGCGCTCGCTTTGATGAGTACGGCTCAACCATTCCAGGAACTGCAACTCGCATTCCTATTACCCCAGGTATGCTCACTATTTCTCCTGATGGACAGTCGTTTGATCTTGACCTTTCTGGCTTAGACCTCAGCAACGGTCAGAGCTTTAAGTTCACGTATCGCACCACCTATGTACCTGGTGTTGCCCTGCGTAACCTCATTACCATGTACTCTGACAACCCTGAGTACCGCTCCGATTGGGTATATCGCAACGCAACTTCCGGCGGAGAAGGTACTTCTACCATCATCGCTCGTATCCGCATCATTAAGGTTGATAAGAACGACCACAACACCAAGCTTGCGGGTGCAGTCTTTAAGGTGACCAGCACCACTGATCCATCCAAGACCTGGACTATTACCACTGGTGAAGATGGTACTGCTACCACCGAGAAGCTCCCTGCTGGCACCTACAACGTTCAGGAGATTACCGCTCCTGCTGGCTACCAGCTCAATACCGATACGTATAACCTCACCGTTTCTGCAACCACCGGCGTTATTAAGACCGTTGAAGACGAGAAGACCCCAACAGTTGACGTACAGGTCAACAAGACATGGGTGGGAACTGTCGGTGGTCCTGTTACCGTCAGGCTGTACAAAGACGGCGTTGCTAGCACCGAGACAGTCACTCTTGACCAGACCAATAACTGGACTGCAACATTTAGCGGTCTTCTCCGCAACGATGCAACAGACGGTCACGTTATTGCTTACACCGTAGTAGAAGAGAACGTTCCTACTGGATATACCAGCGCAGTCTCGGGCAACCAGACTGATGGCTTCACGGTTACCAACACCGAGATTCCACCAAACACTCCTCCTACCACGCCTCCAAATACGCCTCCAAATACACCACCAAACACCCCACCATCAACTCCTCCATCAGAGACTCCAAAGAAGCCAAAGAAGAAGCAGCCAAAGCTTCCAGAGACTGGCGACTTCTCCGAGATTGCTCTTGTTGCAGTAGCTACCGTAGGCAGCGTTATTACGACGCTTGGCTATGCTCTGAAGGATCGTCGTAAGTAAGGCAGCGTTGCGCAGTAAGTAACGCCATGAGCAAAAGTTGCTCGTACTTCTCGCACCAAGCTCCACGAACTTCTCGCACACATCCCCGCTTCACACGTTGAAGCGGGGATTTTTTGTGGCAGGTTTGTTTCTATGCAGCACAAAGATGCAAAATTGCGTATAGTAGATGTTTGACAAAACGCATTGGGCAAAACGCAGATTAAACACAAAGGAGCCCCAATGGCCAGAAGGTCACATTCATCTCAGAATCACGGTCACAACAGCCGTGATAGGTACGAAGATACCCCTAAGTACGATACAGAGGACTTCGCACAGGACGATTATGACGCTTATAATCAGGGCGCATATCAGCCTCGCACGCTGGGCAGCGTTCGAAGCGCAGGTGCTAGCTCTGCTCGCAACAATCACGAATCCCACGGCTCCAGGTTTACGCGCGAGCCTTTGATTGGCCAGACCAACGTCGGCGACGAGTGGCCCGAAGAAGCCCCAGCTCAGCAGCAAAAACACACCCACTTTGCTGCACATCGAGCTGGCGCTGTCAGCCATGCGCCTTCTCGTGCAGAAGGCGTTGGGGCATACTCTAAGAAGCGCCAAGGTTCTTCTCGCGGTCGTGGTCTTAAGATTTTTGCGGGCATCCTGGGAACGTTGCTGCTGGTAGCAGGCGTAGCGTTTGCTTGGTGGATGCTGGATACTAACTCAAAACTCCGCCAGGGCTTGGACGCAAACCTACAGGCAACGCTGGTTCAGGTTGCTCCATCCGACCCGTTCTATATGTTGCTTCTGGGCGTGGATAAGGACGAGGGGCGTGCAGAGAACTGGGGTGATTCCGACGCAAACTTCCGCGCCGACACTATCATTTTGGCTCGCGTGGACCCCAAAAACAAGAAAATCACCCTGATTTCCATCCCCCGAGATACTATGGTTGACCTGGGAGAACACGGAAAGCAGAAGATTAACTCCGCGTACAGCTACGGCGGCGCGTCTGGAATGGTTGAGGCCGTTTCCAAGCTGGCAAACGTCAATATCTCCCACTACGCCGAGGTAGACTTTGAGTCGTTCACCAAGATTGTGGACTCCATCGGCGGCATTACGGTCAATCTGCCTGTTGCCGTTTCCGACATGCAATACTCGGGCATCGACCTGCCCGCTGGCGAGCAGCAGCTTAACGGCCAGCAAGCGCTTGGCCTTTCTCGCAGTCGTCACGCATACGACAACTACGGCGCAGGCGACTTCTACCGCGCGGCTAACCAACGCATGATTCTGACGGCCATTGCCAAGAAAGTCCTGCAGCTGGACCCCGTTTCTATGTCGGGCGCCGTATCTACCATGGCCGAGAGCGTAACTACTGACTTCAACGTTACTGACATTGTGGGCCTGGCCATGTCGTTTAGGGGCATGGATACGTCCAAGGATATGTATTCTGCGCGCACGCCGACAACGTCCGAGCTCATTGATGACGTGTGGTATGAGATTGTCGATAAGAGCGCGTGGAAGACTATGATGGATCGCGTAAACCAGGCGCTGCCTCCTCTGGAAGATGCAAGTACCGACGAAACCACAGGCGTTGTGGGTACCGTCGGAGGAGACCCTTCAGCTATCGACAGCATCAAACCTGACTATACCGGTGAAGTTGCCGTGCTTAACGGCACCGACGTTCAAGGGCTTGCAGCTCAAAAGGCTGGCATCCTGAAGACTAAGGGCTACACCGCTTACGCCGACAGCTCTCTGGAGCATCCAACCGACTCGATTATTGTCTACGACGGGACGCGTACGGGACTGGCAAAGGCCGTTGGCGTTGCAAAATCGCTGGACATCCCTACTGCTAACATCAAGGCAAACGACGGTTCCTACCCAACTGACGTGGACATCACCGTGGTCCTGGGTACCGATCAGGCCCCAAAGCGTTAACGACACGCAGCAGCTCGCGTCCGCAGCGGCACGCGATCTGCGGCGGCACGCGACCCGCGACGCCACCCCACCCACACAAAAACGGGCGAGAAGACCGGTCTTCTCGCCCGTTTTACGTTTACCGTAAGCGGTTTTGTGGCTTAGACGTTAAAGCGGAAGTGCATGACGTCGCCGTCCTCGACCACGTACTCCTTACCCTCGATGCGTAGCTTGCCCGCAGTCTTGCAGCCGGCCTCGCCGCCCAGCTCAACGTAATCGTTGTAGCTGGCAACCTCAGCCTTGATGAAGCCGCGCTCAAAATCGGAGTGGATGACGCCGGCGGCCTCGGGAGCCTTAGCGCCAATGCGGACGGTCCACGCCCTGACCTCCATAGGGCCAGCGGTGAAGTAGCTCTGCAGGCCAAGCAGCTTGTATGCTGCCTGAGCAAGCGTCTCCAGGCCGGAGTGCTCAAGTCCCAAAGACTCCAGGTACTCTGCAGCCTCCTCTGGATCAAGATCAGCCAGCTCAGCCTCGACACCTGCGCAAACAGGGATGGACTGAACGCCGTTGATGACAGGAGCCGGCTCGGTGAGCATGTCCTCGTCGACGTTTGCGACGTACAGGATTGGCTTCATGGTAAGCAGGAAAAGATCGCGAGCAGCCAGGCGCTCTTCGTCAGTCATCTCCATGTCAGCGGCGCGATTGCCCTCGTTCAGCCACTCCTGAAGGCGCTTTGCCACGTTGAGCTTGGGCTGGAGGTCCTTATCGCGCTTGGCCTCTTTCTCCAGCTTAGGCAAGGCGCGCTCAATGGTGCCTAGGTCAGCGAGGATGAGCTCCGTCTGGATGATGTCAACGTCCTCGTCAGGATTGACGCGACCCTCAACGTGAATGACGTCAGGATCTTTGAAGTAACGAACAACCTCGCAGATAGCGTCGGTGTTGCGAATGTTTGCCAGGAACTGATTTCCCAGGCCCTCGCCCTCGTTTGCGCCCTTGACCAGGCCAGCGATGTCCACAAATTCAACGGTTGCAGGCATGATGCGACCAGGATTGACAATCTCGGCCAGCTTCTGGAGCCTTGCGTCGGGCACGTCAACGATGCCCACGTTAGGGTCGATGGTGGCAAACGGGTAATTTGCAGCCAGGCCACCCTTGCGGGTCAACGCGGTGAACAGCGTGGATTTACCAACGTTTGGCAGGCCAACGATACCAATTGAAAGCGACATGTGAGTCCTCTTGTTTTCGGTGGACGGTTACTTGTATTTCTCGCGAGAAGAACGAGCAGCTAGAAGCGTTGTGCTGTATACGCAGCTACTTGCTACTCCCCATTATCCTCTTTTGGAGGTTGTTGTGCGGCGGCTTCCTCATCCGAGTCCTCGGTAATCGAATCCGCCAGGTGTTTGAGCTGCTCCTTGCCGGTGTCAAAAAAGAAGCGAGCCTTACGACGAGCCAAAGCCTCAAGCCGCTCAGTCTCCTCGGCCTTGCGGTCACGAACAACCAGCTCAGAGGTGTTCATCGGCACCATCGTAAGCGCGCCTGGCTCTGGGCAGACAATTTCACAGGCGCCGCAATTGACGCAGAACGGCATCTTGATGGTTAACTTACCGCGCTCATCGATGTCAATTGCATGCGTTGTGCAGGTATTTTTGCAGTCGCCACAAACGGTGCATTTGCTGGAATCCCAGATAGGAGCCGCAAGCTTCACGTAAGGGGCAAGCTCTGGGTCGTGCTGAAGTGCGCCCATGACCAGACGGCGATCCTGCGTGAGCATGGACTGCCTCATATCGGTGGTGCGCAGGCCCATCACGTCATCAAGCTGCGTCTGAAGCTTATCCAGAGAGCGAGCATGCGAGTTGATGCGGTCTGCAATTGCTTTGGCGCCCGCAAGAACAGGCGTCGAAGCAGATACCAGGCGCTCTGCACCGTTCATCGCGTTAGAGATGAACTGCGAGCGGATATACGCACGCGTGAAGTTGTGGTTGAGGTTATTGCCGTCGACCTCAAGACCAACCGTAGCGCCCGTCCACTCCTCAGCGGTAGCGATGGCCTGGGTATATGCTTCCTCGCCAGTGGTGGTGCGACAACGGTCGCAAACGCCCAACGGTAGGTAAACACTTACGTTGTCATAGTCCGTAAGGATTGAGAACCAAATGTCGGCCGAGAGCATGCCCACGCAGGGAAGGCAAATCTCGTTGCCCTCAGGTTTTCTTCCCAGTGCACGCGTACAGGTAATGTAGCACTGCTCATACGCGGAAGCCGCGCGAGCTACCTGGTCATACAGCATGCGGGACGTGTGGCGGCGCGTGTTGAACGTCTCGGTTGGGCACGCAGCAACACAGAGGCCGCACTGCAGGCAAGCCTCATCGTCGATGCGCACGGACTGGTTGTGGATATCAATGCAATTAGCTGGGCAAACGTCAAGACAACGAGAACATGCCTCGGCTTTTCCCGAGGCGCACCTCAGGCATCGATTAGCGTTTGACCAGGGGATTTCCTTGTAGTCCATTGGCTCAAACGGTTTGTCCGTATTTGGGTCAATAGACAGGCTTCCCATCAGCGCGTCAAGCGGGTTGGAAAGCACCTGCAGGGAGTCCTGGATGTCAATGAGGTCGTCGAGAAAATCTCGCTCCTCGTTACGATTCTGGTTCTGAGCCATGGTGCCTCCTCTCCTTTGGCGCGTGGCGTGTTAACGGTGCGGCTACAGTACAGTCACAGGTGTAGCTGCGACGTGACCGCGGTCGCAAATAAACATTTTAACCTGTAGCAAGCAATAATTCCGCTCAAATGACGCCACATTCATATGATTTCGATTAATGGACGCTGAGCGGAGTTACGTTGCAGTTACGACAAGACGGGTTTCTCGTCTGCGACAAGACGGGATTCTCGCCCACGGCAAAACAGGTTTCTCGCCAAGTTGCCGTGAGGGTAGAAAAAATCGGGCCCAGCGAGAGGCTGGACCCGATTGAAGTGACGTGAAGGTGCGGATTAGTACATGCCGCCCTGGCCGCCCTGAGCAGCTGCGCGAGAAATGGACTCCTCGATGGTGGTGTCCTTTGGCATCTCGGAAACAGTTGCCTCGGTGATGAGGATGAGGGATGCAACGGAAGCTGCATTCTGGAGAGTGGTGCGGGTGACCTTAACTGGGTCAAGAACGCCCATCTCAATCATGTCGCCATACTGGCCGGAAGCGGAGTCAAGACCCTGGCCGGTTGGGAGTGCCTTGATCTTCTCGACAACTACGCTGCCCTCGAAACCAGCGTTGTTAGCGATGGTACGAACTGGAGCCTCAAGTGCCTTGCGGATGATCTCAACGCCGATCTTCTCGTCTGCATCAGAGGTCTGAACGCTGTCAAGGACGGAGGAAGCAGCCAGGAAGGAGACGCCGCCACCTGCGACGATGCCCTCTTCGACAGCCGCGCGAGTTGCCTGAAGTGCGTCCTCGATGCGGTGCTTGATCTCCTTGAGCTCAACCTCGGTAGCTGCGCCAACCTTGATGACTGCAACGCCGCCGGCGAGCTTAGCAAGACGCTCCTGGAGCTTCTCGCGGTCAAAGTCAGAGGTGGTGTTCTCAATCTCAGCCTTGATCTGGGTGATACGGTCATCGATTGCGTCCTTGGAACCAGCGCCACCAACGATGGTTGTGGTCTCCTTGGTAACCTTGACGGACTTAGCGCGGCCGAGCATCTCTGCGCTGATCTCGTTAAGGTTAACGCCGAGCTCCTTGATGACTGCCTGGCCGCCGGTGAGAACAGCGATGTCCTCGAGCATGCGCTTACGACGATCGCCGTATGCAGGAGCCTTGATTGCGCAGACGTTCAGAACGCCGCGGAGCTTGTTGAGGATGAGGGTGGTCAGAGCCTCGCCGTCGACGTCCTCAGCCATGATGAGCAGAGGTGCGCCCTGCTTCTGGACAGCCTCAAGGATAGGCAGGATGTCCTGGATGGAGGAAATCTTGTTATCTGTCATGAGGATGTAAGGATTATCCAGCTCAGCGGTGAGAGTCTCGTTGTTGGTTGCGAAGTAAGGGGAAACGTAGCCCTTGTCAAACTGCATGCCCTCAACGGTGTCGATGTCGATGCCGAAGGTCTGGGACTCCTCAACGGTGATGACACCGTCCTTGCCGACAACGTCCATAGCGTCGGAAATCTTGCCACCGATGACTGGGTCACCTGCGGAAATGGTACCAACGGAAGCAATCTGCTGCTTAGTTGAGACCTCCTTAGCGATGCCCCTCATCTGAGCGACGACAGCCTCAACGGCCTTGTCGATACCGCGGCGAATTGCGATTGGGTTTGCACCAGCTGCAACGTTGCGGAGGCCCTCGTTAACGATGACCTGTGCAAGCAGGGTTGCGGTGGTGGTACCGTCGCCGACGGTGTCGTTAGTCTTGGTTGCAACCTCTTTGACCAGCTGAGCGCCCATGTTCTCTACTGGGTCCTTGAGCTCAATCTCGCGAGCAACGGAAACGCCGTCGTTGGTGATGGTTGGTGCGCCGTAAGAACGCTGCAGAGCAACGTAGCGACCCTTAGGTCCAAGAGTGGTGGTTACGGCATCTGCCAGGGTGTTTACGCCCTTAGCAAGCTTGGCACGAGCGTCGGTGCCAAAATCGATATCTTTAGCCATGGTATTCCTCCAAAATAGCTGAATTTACACGTAAAAAGCGGACGAACAGAGGCGCGAGGCGACTAGTCCTCGAGGACACCAAGGATGTCGTCAGCACGAAGAAGCAGAAGCTCCTGGTCGTCTACCTTGACCTCAGTGCCGCCGAACTTTCCATAAAATACCTGGTCGCCGACTTTAACATCAAGAGCGATGCGATTGCCATTCTGATCAAGCTTGCCAGTTCCAACTGCGAGGACCTCGCCACGCTGTGGAAGCTCCTGAGCTGCGGATGCAATGTAGAGACCAGAGGATGTCTTCTCCTCTTTTGGAGCAGGCTTTACCAGAACACGATCTCCAAGTGGCTTCAAATTCATAATGAAAACCTCCCTTTCGGGCCAAGCCCGATATTGGCGCCAAGCGCCCTTTTCCAACGCTATTAGTTATTCCACACGGGAAAACAATTTATACGAAATATTATGAAAATCTTACAAAACCGACTTAGATTTTCTGTAGGCGTGCAGTATAAGCCGTCGACGGTTATGCGCAGGCTAGTGAGTGCGGGCAGAGCGCGGGCGACGGGCGGGCTGCGTGCGAGCGGAATACGTGCGACGAACAGGTGCGCGGCGCCGCTGAGCTGCTGGTAGATGCGGTTTACGGTCGGCGGATGCGAGCGCCGAGTGGTATCCACCTGCAGATTCTTGCAATTAGCATAATTTATGGCGCAAATTTTTGCTGCGTGCATAATGTACGGGTAATATTCGTGATTTTGCATAGGAAAAATGAGCACCTCTTTGGCAGCGGCCAATTTGGGTAAAAAATCCGTTTAGTTGGGGATGAAATGGAGTATTCAGAAAAATTGTACCAATGTTTTACCAGGTAGCGAATTCTATCCAGATTTCTGATTATTTGTCCGAAGAAAAACAGCAGGTAGATTCGATGCATAGAATCCCGCAATTTCTGTAATCTCCAACTAAACGGATTTTTTACCACTTGAGGACCATTTTGGAGGCAAAACACCTCTTCCCCACCCAAAGCGAAAATCCACCTGCATAAAAGCACCCGGCTATTCATTTACATGAATAGCCGGGTGCTGAACGCCTAGAAACACGCCCTACCGCGCTACGATCTGCCGCGCTATCGTCGCATGCTACGCCCTACCGCGCTTACGCCTCCAAGCTCTCCAGTTCAGAGAGCCACAGCGAGCTCGAAGCGTCGGATGGCATGCGCAGGTCGCCACGCGGAGACAGCGAAACCGAACCAACCTTTGGTCCGTCAGGCATCGCCGAGCGCTTGAACTGCTGCGAGAAGAAGCGGCGGTAGAACACCTTCAGCCAGCGAACGATGGTCTCGTGGTCGTAAACCTCCTGGTCAGTATCCGTGCCAAACGCTCGCTCGGCAAGACGCAGAACCTTGAGCGGTCCACTTCCGTGACGAAGCACGTGGAACAGGAAGAAATCATGCAGCTCGTAAGGGCCAACCAGGTCCTCCGTCTTCTGCTCAATGGAACCGTCTGCCGCGGATGGCAGCAGCTCAGGAGAAACCGGTGTGTCCAGAACGTCGCGCAAAACGTGAGCAATTTCGTCCTCGTCCTGCTCCTCATAAGCGTCTGCGCAGTAATCAACAAGGTACCTGACCAGCGTCTTTGGCACCGATGCATTCACGCCGTACATGGACATCTGGTCGCCGTTGTACGTAGCCCAGCCAAGCGCCAGCTCAGAGAGGTCGCCCGTGCCAATGACCATGCCGCCCACCTGGTTAGCAACGTCCATCAAGATCTGCGTGCGCTCGCGAGCCTGAGAATTTTCGTACACAACGTCGTGAACGTCCTGGTCGTGGCCTATGTCGGCAAAGTGCTGCAGCACGGAATCCACAATGGAAATCTCGCGCAGGTCAGCGCCAAGCGACTGCACCAGCTCAATCGCGTTGGTGTACGTGCGGTCCGTGGTGCCAAATCCCGGCATCGTCACAGCTACAATGCCCGAACGGTCGTATCCCAGCTGGTCAAACGCTCGCACCGTGACGAGAAGGGCCAGCGTAGAGTCAAGTCCTCCCGAAATGCCAATAACCGCATGGTCAGAGCCGGTATGCGCCAGCCTTGAAGCCAAACCGTGAGCCTGAATCGACAGAATCTCCTCGCAGCGCGCCGCGCGAGCGTCATCCATCGCAGGCACAAACGGGTGCGGATCAACGTACCTGGTCAGCGGCGTGCGGATCGCAAGTTCGACCCCCTCGCCCTCGCCGTCGTGGCTGCGACCTGCAGCGGCGTGCTCGTTGCCGCCCTCGCCGTCAAACTCCAGCGAGAAATACGTGGTCAGGTGCTTGTAATCCTCCGGTGTCGGTGCGACCTCAAACGTCGACGTGCGCCTGCGGTCAGCAGCCAGCGACAGCACGTCAATCTCGGACACCGCGATACCCTCGCCAAACACGCCAGAATCGGCAAGCACACGGCCATTCTCGACAACAAGATCATGGCCCGAGAAAACCAAATCGGTCGTAGACTCGCCCTCACCTGCACTGGCGTAAACGTAGCCGCAGATCAGACGCGCGCTCTGCTGCGCAACCAGCTGACGACGGTACGCGGACTTGCCGGCCAGCGCGGGCGACGCGGACAAGTTGCAGATCAGCGTGGCGCCGGCGACGGCGTGCGCGTTTGACGGCGGCATGGGCACCCAGAGGTCCTCGCAGATCTCCGCGCCCACGACCAGCTCAGGGATGGTGTCGCACGCAAACAGCTGGTTAGTGCCAAACGGCACCTCGCCAAGCAGGCCAAAGTCCACGCTGGTAACGGTCTTGGGGCCGGAAACAAAGTGTCGGCCCTCGTAAAACTCGTTGTACATGGGCACGTAACGCTTAGGCACCAGGCCCAACAGCTCTCCCCTAAAGAGAACGGCGGCGCAGTTGTAGAGCTTGCCGGCCACGCGAACAGGCAGGCCTAGCAGCAGCAACGCGTCGACGTCCGCCGTGCGGGCAGCAATGGAAACCAAGCCGCGCTCGGCTGCGTCCAAGAGCGCATCCTGCCAGAACAGGTCCTCGCAGGTGTAGCCCGTGATGCAGAGCTCGGGCAGCACGACCACCTTGGCGCCGCGATTACCTGCGGCTTCTTCGATGGCCGCCAGGCAGCTCTCTACGTTAAACGCCACGTCGGCCACGCGAACGCGCGGCGTGATACTTGCAACTTTGATGAATCCGTCTTGCACAATGGCCTCCTTACATGCCGCTTGGGACAACGGGCGCCGCATCCGACGACCACGATCCCAGCTGCGCGTTGGGGTTTGCATCCAAGGTCAATGGCGAGAAACCCTGCGTACGGTAGCTACGAAGTGCGCCGACGGCAATCATTGCGGCGTTGTCGCCACAAACCGACATCGGAGGCACCGTCACTCGAACGCCCATACGACCAAAGGTTTCCTTATATGCAGCTCTGAGCGCGGGGTTGGCAGCAACGCCGCCACCGACGCAAAAATCGGAGACGCCCGTCTCCTCAACAGCGGTTTTAGCCTTTGCAACCTGCACGTCAATAACAGCCTGCTCAAACGAAGCGGCCAGGTCGGGCAGATTGATAGCTCTACCTGCGCGGTTCTCGCCCTCAATGTATGTGATAACGGCGGTCTTTAGGCCGGAAAGACTAAAGGAATAGTCGCCGCTGTGCATCATCGCGCGCGGGAAGTGTATGGCCTTAGGATTGCCCTGAGCTGCAAGTTTGCTGATCACGGGGCCACCTGGATAGCCGAGGCCAAGCGCCTTAGCAACCTTGTCAAAGGCCTCGCCCACAGCGTCGTCAATGGTGGAGCCCAGGACCACGTAATCTCCCCAGGCACGCACGTGTACCAGCATGGTATTGCCGCCCGAGACAAGGCTTGCCACAAACGGAGGCTCCAGGTCAGGCGTCTCAAACAGGTTGGCCAGCAGGTGGCCTTCCAGGTGATGAACGGGAATAAGCGGCAGGTCAGTGGCCACGCAGAAGCCCTTGGCAAACGCCACGCCTACAACAAGCGCGCCGACAAGACCAGGACCTGCGGTAACGCCAACGGCGGCCAAGTCAGACGGCACTAGTGTGTCGCAACCAAAGTGCGCGCCCGCACGAGCCATGGTCTCCTCAAAAAGACCCACAATGGCCTCGGTATGCTTGCGAGAAGCAATCTCGGGCACGACGCCGCCAAAGCGAGCGTGGAAGTCAATTTGCGTTGCGACAACGTTTGCGCAGACCACGCCGTGAGAATCCATGACACACATAGCGGTCTCATCGCAGGACGACTCCAGACTGAGAATCAAATCCCCCGCTTCGCGCAGTGCCACAAGCGTCTCTTCAGAGCGCTCACCTGCAACAATAGGCCACGGGCGCACTGAAGCATGAGGCTCAGGGTTTCTCGCCTCAAAGCCAGCGCCAACCGCCAAAGGCAGCTGCGCTGTCATCAACAGCGCCGCACAATCCGGGCCGTAATACCCCGGACGACGACCAACCTCGGCAAATCCCAGCTTGCTATAGGCACCCTGAGCTGGAGCGTTATCCTCCTCCACCTCAAGGGTAATCGTGGACGCGCCCAACATCTGGGCATCGTACGCCACGCGTTCTACCAGCTTAGATGCAATTCCCTGGCGGCGACGCTCAGGCGCAACCACCACTTCTTCCACCTCAAACTCGGCTCCTGCCAGGCGACCGCCCGCAAAGCCAATAACCGTTCCGCGGTCGTGAGCCAGCCACCAGCTGCGTCCAACGCCCGAAAGCTCATCGTAAAACGTCTGCTTTGACCAGGCCGAATGCGCAGCGTCAGCATACGTTGCCGCCTCAAGCTCCGCCACCTGATCCAGATCGTTCACCGTCATCGGACGAAGCTGCAGGTGAATATCGGCCAGCGCATCATCCACACCGGTCAGAGCCACCGTTGCCGGCTCCTTCAGGCCCAAACGCTTGCGCTCCGACTCCTCCGCGTCCGAAAGTCGCGTGTAGATGGGCAGCACTAGCGCAGGATCGCCCGCACCTGCCTGCTGATACTCGGGCATGCACACCGCGCGTACCAGGCCTTCTCCTGTTGGGAACCACGTTGCTTCATCGGTATATGTCGAGAAACCCGCGCGCTCAAAACGCTCACGGTACTTCACTAAACCATTGCCTGTAAGCGTGAGCTGGTCCTTATCAGTCCTGCTCGACCACTCCTCTACACAAGCGTCTGCCTTGAGGACGGTCTCTACCGGGAAGGTTCTGTGTGCTCCAGCATTATCCAGCAGGTAGATGCCTGGATAGACCTCGCCGCGCATGGCGTCTGCAACAACGCCAACGGTGCCACGCACGCCCGCCTTCCACGCGCTGAACGCCATGGCATCAAGCGCGCTTGCGCCGTAAAGTGGCAGACTAGAACCACATGCAATACCCTTTGCGGTGGCCACGCCAATGCGGACTCCCGTGAACGAACCAGGTCCTCTACCTGCGATAACAGCGTCGACGTCGGCCATGGAAAGGCCAGCGGCATCAAGCGCCTCCTGGACTGAGCCCACAAGCTCCACGTTTGCCTGGCGACGGCACAGGTGATCCGTTGACGCCAGCACCTCAACGTCAAACCCGCCGTCTGCGGCCGCCGCAGCGGCATCGCGCCTGGTCAGACGCGCGACTGTACACGCCAGCATATCTGTAGACGTATCAACCGCAAGCACCACGTTTGTTTCATTTTTTATAGCAAGCATAAACACTCTTCTCGGCGTAAAAACGCCCTCTAGAACGCCTCTATTTTTCTCTTGTAACTCTATAACTATACGCCAAGCAACGCCTGCAAACAGCGCAAGTCCCAACCCCGCAAAACTTTTATGTAGCGACTTATCTACCGGCGCGTATATACATCAGTACCTAATCAAAACCTTGGCTGGCGATAAACACTTTGAAGCCCATACTCTACACGTAAACTGCGAAAGTGAATAAAAATGATTGCTATAGAGAATTTACGGTTTCCACCCTATTGCTCTAGGCAATCTTGCTATTTGGTTTATAGTTAATCCATCAGCGCCCACCCAAGGCTACGCAATGCGTCCTGAAATGCGGTGGGCCATTTTCATAACATTGAAAAATAGAAAAGGCAACTCACCCAGAGCTGCCTTTAATGCACACTATGTCTCCGCAGCACCTAGACTGCATGCTCTGTCTCAGCTCCCTTTTCCTCCTTGAGAAACTGCATATCCAGAGCCTTAATAAACGGCAGGTAGATTGCCATATCAATCAAAATCAATACGAGCTGAAGTAAAGCGCCCTGCCATCCGCACAAAAGAAATCCCGAGATTAAAGGAGGGGTACTTCCAGGCAGCATAATGCCGTTACACAGAGGCACCAAGCCGGCGCTCATTGCGGACCACGCAATTAAAACGTTAACAACCGGCGTAAAAATCAGAGGAATTGCCATAATGGGGTTCAGTACTATCGGCAGTCCATACATGACGGGCTCATTAATACCAAAAATACCAGGCACAATGGAGATCTTTGCAATGTCTTTTGCACGGCGAGAATTGCAGAACAAAAATATCACAATCAACAGTGAGAGGGTTGATCCTCCGCCACCAAACAGCGCAAAGAACGCATCAAACTCTCGATTGATAATGTTGGGTAGCGCAGCGCCGGCGGCAAAGGCGGCCTGGTTTTCCAGCGTAAGCGCAGTCAAAATCGGCGTAAAAATGGGGCTAGTAATGTTTGACCCGTTAATGCCAAAGAACCAGAAAATGCCCTGAATGATGTAAGCAATCGCCAAGGCCCACACGGTTCCGCCAAGCATGGTCAGCGGAGTCTGCAACATCGAATAAATGCAGGTAAACGCATCTCCCCAAGGAGTGAGCGCAAACAAAACGTTAATCGCCCACACTGCGGAAAACGTGAGCGCCATCGGAACCAGAGCACTAAACGCAAGCGAGACAGACGTAGGAACGCCCTCCGGCATCCTAATAACCCAGTTCTTCTTGATAGCAAATCCAAAAATGGACACCGACAAAAAGCCCACGATAATCGCTACAAACACACCCCTCGCGCCGGTCCACGCAAGAGGAATGCTCTCCACCAAAAATGGCTGAGAAGCTCCCTGGGGCAAAAACTCAGTCACCTGAGGCATCAAAATAAACCAGCTGACGAGCGAAACCATACCAGCAGAAACTCGATCATCTAATCCAAGTTGATCAGCAAAGTTGTAGCCAATCTCGAACGACAAAAATATTGCCATGAGCGAAACAGTGCAGGCAGAAGGAATGGCCAACAGCGAGAAAAGCGACTTGCCCTGAATCGTAGTGGACTTCAAGAAATCAACCCACGCTGGAATTGGCAGATTACCTACCAGCGTAAACATTGATCCGATAATAAGGATTGGCATGAGCATGGCAAACGAGTCGCGCATAGTAAGAAGATATTTATTCTTACTCACCAACTCCGCCATTGGCATAAGCTTCTTCTCTAGGCCTTGCGCTACATTCATACAGTCCCCGGCG
>JABZGY010000022.1:0-18328 GCA_015259155.1 Atopobium sp.
AGTTAGTGATACCGGTAATAAGGTTAACGGTGCCGTGTCCAGAAAGCAGCCAGCAATGCATACCGTACTGCTCGCCAAATCCTGTCCAAAAACCCGTGCAATACCAGCTGGAATTTCCATCGCAAATACCGTATTTGAGTCCAGCAAAGGTAGTAAGCGCCTTAATGGTAGAACCAGTTGGATACTGGCCGGCAATAGCGCGGTTCATCAGCGGGTAGTTTGCCTCTTCAGAAGAAAGCGTGTCCCAGTCAGAGCTGGCAATACCGCCAACAAACATTGAAGGAGAATACGTTGGATAGCTTGCCATAGCAATAACTTCACCGTTAGTACAATCAAGCGCCACCACGCTTGCACTACGACCCTGGAAGTCTTGGGACCTAACCGTGTTGATAACACTGACAAGCGATGCTTCTGCAGCTTTTTGAATGTTAGCGTCAATGGTTAAAACAACGTCTGAGCCACTCTGGGGGGCAATGGACGTTGAGTGCGACAATACGTTACCTGCGGCGTCAACATATACCGTCTGCTCTCCACGAACGCCCTGAAGTGCAGACTCGTACTGATACTCCACACCCGTTTGTCCCACGATATCGCCATGTGCATATACAAAGCCACCGTCTGCAGTTTTACTGCTTTCTAGCTGCTCTTGCGTAACAGTACCGGTATAGCCAACAACATGAGCTGCAAGGGAACCGTTTGGATAAGCGCGCTGCGTACGTTCCTCAATTGACACACCATCAAGCAAAGCACCGTGAGCGTAAATGTAGGCAACTACGCGCCTAGATACGTCTACAGAAACGGTACGAAGCGCTTGAGCGCCATCGGAAGTATCCATAATTTTTCTGCGCACCGCCAGCATGGGCATGCCCAAAAGGTTGGCAAGAATCTGCAGTTTAACGTAGTCTTCAGCGACATCTGCTCGAGCTACTACCGTTGGACTTGGCCTGTTGGTAACAATCTCCACACCATTTCTGTCCAGAATACGACCACGAGGCGCTGCCGTGGTAACCGTGCGCGTACGGTTGCGCTCTGCTTGCTCAGTATAGTCAGCTGACGATAAAAGCTGCATAGTCCAAAGACGACCAATAAGCACCGCAAACATGCCACCGACGGCAATTGCAAAACCGATAAGTCTGGACGAGAGGGTTTTCTCGGCAGAGCCATCAGAACCGCCAGAAGCCTTAGGAGCGCCGCCACCAATATCAAAGGTAAACGGCGAGTCTTTTCTACCAAAGGTGAGGTAAACAATGATCAAACCAATTGCTGCAACAGCGCAACAAGCAAGGATAACAAGGGTGAAATTCATACTAACCCCTTATTTGAGGCGCTGTGGAGCTCGGTGAGATCCGCGGTAGAGCGAAGTTCCGCCCAAAGATGAATGAGACCTTTGAGAATGAGAAAGTACATAGAAAACAGGCAGCGCTGCCAAAATGGTGAACAACATGGTGGGGAAAGACTTAAACAGCAGCCCCTCAAAGAAGTTGCCACCAGAGCCAATCAAAGAATTAATGAGCTGATACATAAAGGTGACACCAAAAGTTTGAAGGGCAACAAAGCCCATAGAGGTACCAAAATTGCCAGAGATTCTGTCTCTTACCTCTTGGCCCATGAAATAAGAACTGACCACAAGCAAGAGTGCCATGAGGCCAATAGGATTAGGAGAAGTCAAATCATAGATAAGACCAGCAATAAAGCCGCATATCACGCCGGTTTTACCACCATATCTCAGCGCAATAGCTGCCGAGAAAATAAGTGCAAAATTGATAACTCCCCCACCAAAAGAAACCTGTGGTGTAAGCATAATCTGCAAAATGAAGCAAACAACAGCAAGAACGGCGATGCTGCGTGTGTTTTTATTTCTATCAGAAACCTGCATGCATCCCCCTTAATCTGTTCTTCCGCTGTTATGTTGTGTATTACCCGTTGGAGCAGCAACTGTTGCATTCTGCTGAGTGTTTGTTGTGTTGTTTGTTGAACCGCTGCCAGTAGAACCGCTCGATGAAGACGTAGAAGATCCGTCTTTGGAGTCTTTATCCTTACCGTCTGAGTCAGTTGCTGTTGGAGTGTTTTGCTTATCTGCCTCTGCAATATCATCTGCGGTAGCTTTTTGCTCCTCAGAAAGAGACGTGATAACCATTACCTCCTCGTTAGTGCTGACATTTCCATAAGGCTCAACAACAATGGTGTAATAAAGCGATCCTGGAGCAGCCTCAACGCTGGTAACCTTACCTAAAGGAAGGCCCTTAGGGAATACGCCACCAAGACCGCTGGTAACAACTGTATCGCCTACGGCAACCTTCTGGTTGGTGTTGATTAGGTTAAGAGTCATCTGTCTTGACGCAGAACCCATAAGCATGCCTTGAGCTCTACTACTTTGAACCATAGCAGCCACACCGCTCTTCTCGTCAGTGATAAGACGAACGGTAGAAGTTGTAGGACTACACTCAATAATCTGGCCGATAACGCCACCGCTATCAACAACAGGCATGCCAACAGCCAGCCCAGACGAAGTTCCCTTGTCAATCGTAATGGTGTTATTGAACGAGTCAGTAGAACCAGAGATAACACGAGCGCCTGTGGACTGCAGGTTATAGGTATTTTTGAGGTCGAGAAGACCCTGTAGACGCTGCGTGGACTGATTTGTCTCTTCTAGCTCTGCATTTCTTGAACGCAACTGCTCATTTTCTGCCTTGAGGTCAGAAAGCGTTTGCTGGTCTGCTGTTAAGTTACTAAAAATGTTACCAATGCCCTGGAAAGGCATGGCAATAGCAGAACCCGCCATTCTAAAAGGCATGGTAATAGTAGAGAACCCACCTCGAACCATCTCGAGCGGTCCTTCTGTACCCATACGAGCGCTGACCGTCAATAACACAATTGAAAGCAGCGAAAGAATAATAAAACTACGGCCACCCGTATGCTTATTATTGTTAGATCCAAGGCCTGTTGAAGCACCCTGGATCTGATGAGACAATGACATATTTATTGGCCTGCACTCTGAACAAATCCACCGGACAATGCGTTAGCCTCAAGAACCTTTGCACAACCGGTAACAACATTTTCTAACGCGGTTGGGCTTACGTTAACGGGAACGCCAGTCTCTTCACGAAGTCTTTGATCAAGACCGCGAAGCATTCCGCCGCCACCGGTAAGCAAAATACCGTAGTACATAAGATCAGAGGCAAGATCTGGTGGAGTCACATCAAGCGCATCTTTGACAGCCTTGGTGACCTCGTCAAGAGGACGATCAAGGGCACGACGAATCTCTTCTGACTCAATACGAACAGTCTTTGGAAGACCACTCATGACGTCACGACCGTTTACCTCAACGTCAAGCTCTTCTGCAAGAGGAGCTGCTGAGCCAACCTTAATCTTGATATCTTCTGCGGTACGCTCACCAATAGAGAGGTTGTAAGCATCACGAACATGCTCAAGAATAGTTTGATCAAACTCGTCACCTGCAGTTCTGATGGACTGCGAAACAACAATACCGCCCATGGAGATAACAGCAACCTCGGTAGTGCCGCCACCGATGTCTACAACCATAGAACCTGTAGGATCCTCAATTGGAAGGTCTGCACCAATTGCTGCAGCCATAGGCTCTTCAATCAAGAATGCCTGGCGAGCGCCTGCCTGAATAGTTGCTTCAAAAACAGCGCGTTTCTCGACAGATGTAACGCCAGAAGGAACGCAAACAACTACGCGTGGACGTGGTGACCAAGGATATTTGCGCTCACGAGCCTTCTCGATGAAGTAACGAAGCATAACCTCAGTAACGTCAAAGTCTGCAATGACGCCGTCTTTAAGAGGGCGCTCAGCAATGATGGAGCCAGGGGTACGGCCAATCATGCGCTTTGCATCAGCGCCAACGGCTAGAACGCGGCTCTCGCTTTTATCGATTGCAACAACCGATGGCTCATTGATGACAATACCCTGACCACGAACTGCAACAAGGGTGTTTGCAGTTCCCAGATCGATGGCTAGGTCTCCGCCATATTCTCCGAAGAGCGAATCGAAGATAGACATGATATCCAATCAAACGTGCTACGCATGTGCGTAATTATCCTGCAGAAAGAACGGTTAAAACAGTTTAGTACTAGTTACCAGACTTTGAAGAGCTGGAGGAACTATTAGAGGAATTTGAGGAGTTAGATCCATTAGTTCCAGAGGTAGTTCCCGAATTAGAGCCGTTAGTACCAGAAGTTGTGCCGGAGTTCTGGTTATTCTGGCTTACGTACGAAGTGGTAACGCTTGCAACCTTCCAGCCAATACCATCACGGACAAGCTCAATGGTGTAGTCAACGTTGCCGCCATTAGAAAGACTGACAGAAGCATTAACTGTAGAGTGAGTCATGCTCTGGTCAACACCGTTGATGGTAACAGCAGAACTTGTTGGCAGGCTGTTGGAAATCTGCTGAAGCGTTGTACTAGAGACAGAACTAGAGACATAGCGACCAATATCGGTGCCCTGTGCCTTAGCGTTGAAAATATCCTGAACAACAGACTGCTGGGTTGGCCATCCATAGCCACGATAGTAAGCATAACCAGCGCCACCAACAGCCAAGATAAGCAAAATAAGAATAGTGATGAAGACCTTAAGACCGGTATGGCGATGCTTACGCCTAATCTTCTTGTCCTTCTTATCCTGCTCAATAATCTCCTGCTCAGTAATCTGGAAGAAGCCAGTGTCTTCTGCAGAAGGGATGAGCTCGCCGGACATACCTGTAGGATCAAGTGGATCATAGGCACCATAGCCAGCTGCCTGAAGGAAGGCATCAGTCTCAGATGGCTTGCCAGAAGCCATTGCAGTAATAGCCTTACGAGCTGCATCAAAAGCAGACTGCTGCTGATTAGACAGAACAAAACTGCCATCAGCAGTAGCGTGGGTAAAAGCGTCAACTGCCTCAGACATGCGATTTGCTGCAACGTATGCAAGACCAAGATCTGCATAAATCTTATTGGAATTATCCAAAGGATTAGCAAAATCAAGAGCGGTACGATATGCCTCAACTGCATCAACAGGTCTGTTCAGACCCATAAAGCATGCACCTAGGCTGCAAAGTGCTGATGAAGGATTAGGGTTCTTCTCGTCAACTGCAGCGTTTCTGTAAGCAATGCCGGCGTTGCGAATATCACCGATCTTCTCGTATGCAGAACCAAGAGCAAGCTGTGCCTTATAAGGAGTTGCATAAGAGGCGTCCTGGACAGCGTTAGTAAGGGCAGCAATAGCCTCCTGTACCCTACCAGCAGCCAGAAGTGCGCGACCCTGATTAGTAGAGAGAGCGCCAACCTTGCCGTAGGAAGCGTCAGCAAGAGCGGACTTGTAAGCAGAAGCTGCGGAATCAAACTGTCCAAGCTTCATATAAGCGTTTCCAAGAAGGTGGTCAATCTGACCGTTTACCTCGCCTGGCTCTTTAGCCACATCAAACTGACTGATAGCTACAAACCAGTCGCCCTGATCATATGCAGATTTACCTAACTCAAATGCCTGTTGATTCACAATATCCTCCAAGAGTCTGTGCGACTTGGCTTTAAGCGTTTTCAATTCTAATGGAATTGACGATATCGCCAACCTTTAACTGGGAAATGACATCCATTCCCTCGATAGTTGTGCCAAATACGGTGTATCCAGAATCCAAGCCATGCTGTGGACCAAGACAGAAATAGAACTGAGAACCTGCGGAGTTTGGATCTTGAGAACGAGCCATAGCAAGGGCACCGTCAACGTGGGAGTTGTTAGGATTTGTGGTGAACTCCTCTTTGATGCGATAACCAGGACCACCGGTACCAGGAATTCCGTCAGGACCAGGGTTGCCAAACACAACATCCTCAACACTCATCTCGCGAGTGTTTGGGTCTCCGCCCTGAAGAACAAAGCCAGGAACAAGACGGTGGAACTTGGTATCGTCATAGAAGCCAGACTCTGCAAGCTCGCAGAAGTTTGCCACATGAATAGGTGCGCCCTTACCGTCAAGCTGAACCTTAATGATTCCCTTGTTGGTATCAAAGACGGCAACCTCCGTACCAGTAACCTGGCGCTCTGGTGTATACAATGGATCAAGTCCAAACATAATTCCTCCAAGCTTCTTTACATCTAAGAGAAGAAGAAAACGCGAGAAACCCTTAGTAATAAAGAACTTCTTTTCTAACCTAATTATTTTACCAGTATGATGAGATTTTTGAAATTAAAGCAGCTGAACGGTAGATTTTTACTGCTTTTGTGGCTTCCAATTCACGTAATTTTCATCAAAAAGTTTCTGGTATGAGCTGGAACCACTTGAGTCTCTGATGTTATCAACTGGCGCCAAGATATTGTCTTTATCCTGAGAAGGATTGTTAGAAGCAACTGAGCGCTTCCATCCCTCACTCAAAGCATCGGAGCGATTACGAAGCCAGTTACCCAGTTTGGTGAGATTTTCAATAGTCTGACGATAGTTTCCGTTGGAGTCATCAAGACTAGAAAGGTCAGAGATAACATTACTAATATCCAGCGAAATCTGCTCTGCTTCCTGTTGAGCATCAGCGCGCTCCTGATCAGAGCCAGTAATGGCAAGCTGATCAAAGGTTTTCTCGTTATCATCAAGGCGCTTTGAGAGGTCTCCAAGCTTCTGATAATCACTATCAAGTGCATCAAAAACAGCATCCGAGCTTGTATTTTGCTGAGTTGCACTGGTGTCTTGACCTGTAAGGTGCGTAACAGGAGTGGTGGTAGGAGTAGATGAGACTGGCGCTTCAACCTTTGCGCGATTGTCGGTTGCCTGAGGGTCCCACGGGTGCGTGATGACAAAGATTGCAGCTACTACCAGCGAGGTAACAAGAAGTGCTGAAAGCAGAATAACGCGCGTACGAGGGATTCCTTCAGCTTCAGGGAGGTTCTCTTTTGAAGGCTCGGAAGGGATTGCAGACTCAAAGCGAGGAGCTGGCCTGCGACTTACCGAAGCAAACGCGCTGGTAGTGTCTGGGTCAACGTTGTCGGCTGGCATTTGTTGCAAAACAGTGGGATCTGCTGCACCAGAAGAGGATGCATCATACTCTGCGTCTACGAGCGGATCGGTCTTCTCGCCAGGTGCTGAAGCGGCATCAATCTCTGGAAGCTTGATGTTACGTGTGGGCCTGATGGCTCGAGCTGGACGAGCAGCAGGCGCTGCCTGTGGCAGAGGAAGGCCGCACTTGGGGCAGCTTTCTGCAGCAGCACCAACTAAGGCGCCACAATGAGGGCACCACTCAGCTTGAGTAACAGGAATCCTTTGGGTCAAACTTAGATCAATCTGACAATGAGGGCAGGTTAAAGCCCCTTCATCGACCTCAGATCCACAGTTTGGACAACGCATACACCCTCCACAACTCTTTGCTTGTGCTTCAGTTTAATCGTTTATATCAGCAGAAGAGCTATAAGTTGACTTTCCTCCCATTAATCTCACAACCAGGTCAAAGAATCGATCCTTTGTATAGTTGTGAATGTAACGCTCGGAAATTCTGTTGAAGATAATAACGGAAATCACCAAACAAATTGCCAAGTACGGCAAGATGCGTGGGGTGAGAGGTGCAATACGGAAGAAGTCCTGCGCTACCGTGCATCCGCCAACCACAATGGCAATGCATACAACAAGAAGTGCAACGCGGAGCTTGGTGAGCGGCAAAGAAATCCTTCTAAGCAGCGCAAAACTAACTGTTGCGGTGGTGATAAGCGCCATCGTAGACACCTGAGACAGGTTCAACTTAAACAGATGACCTGCAGTCATAAGAAGCGCAAGCGTGATAGTTACTGCAATAGAAGCAGGTAGTGACTTGCGCAAAATGTTGACCAGGAAGTTGCCCTTTACGCGATCGTGATTTGGCTCAAGCGCCAACACAAACGATGGCAGGCCAACTGTTGCAAATGAAAGCAGCGACATCTGAACAGGAATAAAGGGGTATGGTGGCGCAATAATGCAATAGAGCGCTAAAGCCGCAGTATAAACCGTCTTTACAAGAATGAGCGCAGCAGATCGCTGAAGGTTATTGATAGAGCGCCTACCTTCGGCAACAACTTCTGGCATGTGAGCAAAATCGTTGTCTGCCAGAACAATCTCTGCAACATTTCTAGCTGCAGCAGAACCAGAAGCAACAGAAATAGAACAGTCCGACTGCCTCAGCGCCAAGATATCATTGACGCCGTCGCCGGTCATGGCAACCGTGTGGCCATGATTCTGGAGTGCAATAACAAGCTCGCGCTTCTGTTCTGGTGTAACGCGACCAAATACGTGGTACTTCTCGACAGCTGCAGCAATATCTGCCTCTGTGTGTAGCGTAGTTGCATCTACCCAGCCGTCGGCATGAGGGACACCAGCTCGCTCAGCAATAGCCGAGACGGTACGAGGGTCATCGCCCGAAATAACGCGCAGGTCAACGCCTTGCTCGAGGAAGTATGCAATGGTTTGTGGGGCGGTCTCTCTAATCTGATCCCTAAGCACTACGTAACCTAGGAGCTGAGGAGTTCCCTGGAAAGTATCATTCTGGTCAAATCCATCAACGGTACAGGCAACCAGCACGCGTTCAATGGACGCAAATGCATCGGACGATGCGATAACGTCTGCTGCCTCGGAACCAAGCACAAACTGAGCAGCACCGATAACAAATGCCTTTCCGTCCTCAGTGACGCAGCCAGAGTACTTTCTCTTGGAAGAAAACGCCACAACGCGAGAAGGACGTTTGCTTTGAATCCCCTGCTTGGATGCGTACGCAAGGATTGCCGTAGCCGTATCGTTAGCGTCATCTTTGTTTGCGCCGACAACGTTTACGGCCGCTTGTAGAGCGCCTGCGGCCTCAGTAATTGGCGTAAACGAAGCATCCAAAACACGAGCAACTTCCATGTTTCCCGTGGTGATAGTGCCCGTCTTGTCCAAACAAAGGGTATCTACGCGTGCCAGCGTTTCGATGCAGTATTGCTGCTGAACCAAAACATTTTTCTGGCCAAGTCTAATGGTTGCAATAGCAAGAACCGAGCTGGTGAGAAGAACGAGACCTTGAGGAATCATGCCAATAACGGCAGCAATCATCGAAAGAAGCGCTTCATTTAAATCGGCGTTACCAATGAAATAGGTGCGAACAAAAAGACCAATACCCAGCGGAATCAATGCAATGGAACCTGCGCGAATAATCGACTTAATGGTGGTAAGAATCTCTGAATTGATTTCTTTTACAAACTTAGCTTCTGCGTTAATACGCGCAGCATAGCCTTCCTGACCTACACGGCATACCCTACCAACAAGACTGCCCCTCTCGACAAAACTACCAGAGAGAAGCTCGTCTCCCGTGGTCTTTTGTACGGGCTCTGCCTCACCAGTTAGAAGGCTTTCGTCAACACTTACGTGCTCTGATACAAGAATACTGTCAGCAGGAATTTGATCGCCCGTCTTTAAGCGCACAAGATCATCGATGACTAGCTCGTCTGGTTTGATAAAGGTATCTTTTCCGTCTCGAATTACACAAACACTCTGAGCTGTCATAAGAGACAGGCGGTCAATCATGCGTTTTGCACGAATCTCTTGCACAATACCAATGACCAAGTTTGCAAGAACTACGCTCATGAACAGTGCGTTTCTGTACTGTCCCGTCACAACAACAAGCAGCGCCATCAAAACATTAACTATGTTAAAGAGCGTAAAGCTGTGCTCTGCAATAATCTGAGCAATAGATTTGGTTTTGACGTCTGTATTAGTGTTAACTTTACCTGCAGAAACTCTTTCTGCAACTTCTTTTGATGTCAGACCTTCATACGTTTCTTCTAAACGCACGCTTTTCTTGCCTTCAGTACCCTGCGATGACATATAAACGATCTCCAGTCAGTGATGGCCGGTTTTTTGCATGTGGTGACCCCGGTGGGTTTCGAACCCACGACCTTTTGCTCCGGAGGCAAACGCTCTAATCCACTGAGCTACGGAGTCATGGTGCATAAGTATACCCCAGCCTACTTATTGCCTTTTGTAACGGTTTGCGTAATTTTCTTCTAGTATTTTCCCATGCTAAAATGAAGCTAACCAGCAATTGAGGAGCTCATGAATACTATTTCTGTTGACCTTACGTCCGATTCATATCAAATCTATGTAGGACATCACTTGCTTGCACAAGCCGGTAAGCTCATTCGCTCGCACACCTCAGGTTCAAAGATTCTTCTAGTCACTCATCAAGATTTGAACAAACTCTATGGCTCTGAGCTTCTTACCTCGTTGGAGTCAGCTGGCTACTCTGTTACCACTGCCACAGTGTCTACAGGTGAGCACGCAAAATCGTTTGGGTCGTATCAAAAGCTTGTAAGCATTCTTGCAGAGCATTGTTTTACACGAGAAGACATTGTGGTTGGCCTTGGCGGTGGAGTCATCGGAGACCTTACGGGATTTGTTGCAGCTACCTATATGCGAGGTTGTGCGCTCGTTCACATCCCCACCTCGCTTTTGGCGATGATAGACTCTTCAATTGGTGGAAAGACTGCCATTGACCTGTCTTTTGGCAAAAATCTTGTTGGAGCCTTCTATAACCCTAGGGCGGTTATTGCTGATCTTGAGCTGCTGAATTCTATTCCCGCGCCACTTTTACAGGATAGTTGCGGAGAACTTATTAAATACGGTGTACTTTCGGGACATGAGCTCTTCAATAAAATCTCTTTGGCGAGAAACCCCGTGCAGGTCATCGATGTATCGTGTAGACAAGAGCTTATTCAAGCGTGCATTGAAATAAAGAAATCAGTTGTTGAAGCAGACTTCAAAGAAGCAGGATCAAGAAAACTGCTCAACCTTGGGCATACACTTGGCCATGCTATTGAGACGCTTAGCAACTTTGAGCTTGGACACGGTTCCTGTGTTGCTGCTGGAATGGCCATGATGGCAAAAGCCTGTTCCAAGCTTGGTCTTTGTTCTGTTGAAGACGCAGAGAGCATCACCATGCTCTCACAAGCTTATGAGCTTCCTACCAGCACGTCATTTGATGTAGAAGAGCTTTATTCTGCTGCACTTCATGACAAGAAAAGCCATGCGGATTCTATTGATGTGGCACTTATCTACGGTATTGGTGATGTACGCATTGAACGCAAGTCATTTGCAGAGCTTAAACAACTTATTGAGTTGGCAAAAGAAGACTAACGTCCTAGACGCTCTAGCTCTTCTGCAAGCTTGCGTACTGACTGTTTTAGAGCGGTTTTATCTTCAGCTAAGATGTCATTTTTGTTGAAGATGCCATTAGCAGTTCCTACATAGGAGTATCCACCAGCAAATACTTCAGCAATATTGTCTGTTGTAACGCCGCCAACTGCCATAAGAGGCAAGTTTCCTAGAGGCTCACATACCTTCTTAGCATACCCATAGCTAACCTCATTTGCTGGGAATACTTTGACAATGTCAGCACCAAGGGCAAATGCATGAGCAATCTCTGTTGGCGTAAACGCTCCCGGAACGCTCAAGATCTCATGCTCTTTGCAGTAGTCAAACATCTCTTCAGTGAGCAGCGTTGGTGCTAAAACAAACGTAGCGCCCGCTTTATGGGCTGTCCGCAAATCTTCAAAAGTAAGCACCGTACCAGCGCCAATATTGATATCAGAGCCATATTCACTTGATAGTTTCTGAATCAACACAGCAGCTTCTGGCGTGTTCATAGTTACTTCAACGTTGTGTACAGGAGAGTCAACAAGAATCTCAACTACAGCCTTAACCTGATTGTATGTATAACCACGCAAAACCTGAGTTACGGCGCTAAAAGGCTTATTCACTTGCTTCCTCCTTTAATCTTCAAACATTTTAACCATATCCTTCTCTGACACTCAACTGCGGTATTCTTACATCAAGCAAGTAGATACGGAGCGTACACAGTATGGATGTTTCAATAACACCTCATGATTTATTTGGAACGGTAGAGGCAATCCCGTCCAAATCATGCGCTCATCGCGCGCTTATCTGCGCTTCATTTGCAAACGGTACTACTAACATTACCTGTCCTTACATCTCAGAGGACATTCAAGTAACTGTTGATTGTCTTAAATCTTTGGGCACAACTATTGCTAGAACCAAACAGGGATTTAGAGTTGTCCCTGCAAAAGAGCAAAATCGCCCTCAAAGTGTGCAGCTTAACTGCAAAGAATCTGGCGCCACGCTCAGGTTTTTACTCCCCCTTCTTGGTACGCTGCACGTAAACGCCACAATTTCTGCAGAAGGAAGACTTTTCTCACGACCTCTTGAGCCACTTATTTCAGAGCTTTCTGCTCATGGCATGTCTTTTACCTGGCAGAGCGAGAAGTTCCTTGAGGTTTCAGGCAAACTTATTGGCGGTTCGTTTGAGCTACCAGGAGATATTTCTTCTCAATTTATATCTGGGCTTTTGCTGTCTTTACCTTTGTTAAGCAGCTCTTCGACTATTCAGATTACAGAGCCTATCCAGTCAAAAGACTATTTAGCTATAACCGAACAGGTCATGCAAGATTTTGGCGTTACCGCCACGTTTGATGCCTCGAGTACCACCTATACCATTGAACCGCAACACTACGTCTGTCCAGGCGTTTATTCAATTGAGGGAGATTGGTCAAACGCCGCTCCGTGGCTTGCTGCAGGTGCTATCGGTCAAGGCATAGAGGTCACAGGACTCTCTATGCAAAGCGTCCAGGGAGACAGGGCTATTTTGGCTGCGTTATCGCTTGTGGGCGCACGTGTTTCTCGCCAGCAAAAAGGTGCAGCTTGTATGATGGATCACCTGCGTCCGTTTACTATTTCTGTCTCCGAAGTGTGTGACCTTGCTCCAGTACTTGCCGCACTAGTTGCGTTTATTCCTGGGACTAGCAAGCTCACAAACATTCTGCGCCTGCGCCTTAAAGAGTCCGACCGTGTCCAAAGTATCTGCAGTACGCTTAGCGCTTTTGGCGTGGACGCCACCCTTTCTGAAGATCAAACAGCGCTGGTCATCACCGGAGGAAAACAGCCCGCTAGCTGCATTGTAGACTCGTGCAATGATCATCGCATTGTGATGATGGCAACTATTTTGGCTTCGTATGCAACGGGTCCTGTTGTCATCACCCGCGCCGAAGCAATCAATAAGTCGTATCCGCTTTTCTTTGAGCACTTTAAGCAGCTTGGTGGCGTCTGCCACAGTATGGAGTCATAAATGATGACCTCAACTTTTGGAACAACAGTAAAAGTGTCTATTTTTGGCGAATCCCATGCTCCAAAAATCGGCTGCACCATTGAAGGTCTACCTGCTGGTTTTGCCGTTGACTTAGCTGAGCTTAAGACATTTCTTCAAAGAAGATCTCCGTCACATCCGTGGGATACTCCGCGTAAAGAAGTTGACGATCTGCAGTTTATCTCTGGAATGTCAGCAGAGGGCATTTTAGATGGTTCTCCGCTCACAGCAGAGCTGCCTAACGCAAACGTTCGACCACAAGATTACGCAGCTACAAAGCTTGTCCCACGACCAGGACATGCTGATTTTTCTGCCTGGGCAAAATGGGGAGACTCCTATAGACAAACAGGTGGAGGACATTTTTCTGCTCGCTTAACAGCCCCTCTTTGCATTGCGGGAGGTATAGCGCTCCAGATTTTACGTGCTCAAGAAATCTCCATTGCAGCTCATGTGCTCAAAATAAAGGACATTAGCGATACTCCCCTTGAGCTCGTAGACAACTCCCTTGAGGCCAATAAGCAGCTTGCTCTTCAAATGGATCAGCTGCTACAAGCTGACCCTCAAGCGCTTCCCTTCCTGGATGTACAAGCTGGCGAGAAGACCCGTGTACTCCTCACACAATTGCGCTCTGAGAAAAATACCGTTGGCGGTATCATAGAATGCGTGGCAACGGGCGTTCCCGCAGGTATTGGATGCCCTCATTTTCATGGACTTGAAAATACTATCTCCGCTGCAGTTTTTGGTGTTCCTGCTGTTAAAGCCATAGAGTTTGGTAGCGGTATGGATGTTGCAAATTTGTATGGCTCCGAAAACAACGATGCCTTTGAGGTGCGTAACGGCTCCGTTGTACCAACCACCAATCATGCGGGAGGAATTCTGGGTGGCATCTCAACAGGCGCACCTCTTTGGTTTAGATGCGCGCTAAAACCAATTTCAAGCATTGGCCTTCCTCAACATTCAGTTAACCTTCAAACTATGGAACCAGAGCAGCTTGTGGTTCAAGGCAGACATGACGTAACTGCAGTTTTGCGTGCGGTGCCCTGCATTGAAAGCGCATTTGCCCTAGCTCTTCTCGATACTTTGAATTCCTGGCCCTCTGAGCAGAACGGATATAACAATGACTGATCAGTTAGAGACGTTGCGCCAGGAAATAGATTCAATTGACGCGCAAATCTTTGTCCTGTTTGAGCAAAGACTTGCAGTTGCCAAACAGATTGGTGCTTATAAGAAGGAGCACGGGCTCTCTGTTCTTGATTCCTCACGAGAAGATGTCAAAAAAGACCAGGTTAAAACCTCTGTTTCGCCAGAACTTGAACCGTATGCTTTAGAGTTACTTGAGGTTTTGATGAAGGCTGCAAAAGCAATTCAGGAGTCATCTCATGAGCTCTAAAACTGAGCAACAAGCCTCAAGCAACCCTACAGCTCCCCTTGCTCCTTTTGGGCTTATTGGCGAGAAACTCTCTCATAGCTGGTCGGCAGAAATTCATGAAAAGTTGGGATCATTTCCCTACCAGCTTCATGAACTTTCTGCTTCGGAGCTAAAGGACTTTCTTAAAGGCCAACCTTGGCGTGGTTTAAACGTTACCATCCCTTACAAAAAGAATGCCTGCGCTCTTGCGGACTCAGTTTCTGAGGATGCTCAAGCTATAGGAGCGGCAAATACACTGGTAAAGGAAGCGAATGGACTCATAGCGGCAGACAACACAGATGTGTATGGCTTTGAGTATCTGGTTAAAAGTCTCAAGGTCAGTTTGAACCAAAAGAAAGCGATAGTTTTGGGAGCCTTTGGTGGTGCAGGCCAGGCAGTTTGCTATGCACTTAAAAAAGGTGGCGCGTATGTCGTGGGAGTCTCCAGAAACCCTCAAGTAAGCTCTTCATTTGTTGACTACGCAATTACGTATGACCAGCTTCAATCCTACTATGACGCTGATCTTCTCGTCAATGCAACACCGGTGGGAATGTCTCCTCACGCTGGCATCTCTCCTCTTACCAAAGAGGAACTAGCTTTATTTACGTCCCTGCAATGCGTGATTGATCTTATCTATAATCCGCTACGCTCTCAGCTTCTTTTAGATGCAGAAAGCCTCGGAATACTCAATGTAAATGGTTTAAAAATGCTGGTGGCTCAAGCAGCCAAAGCAAGCTCACTCTTTCTGGGACGGGATGTATCAGACGCTCAGATAGAAAGCATCTCGCGTGAGCTTCATGCCTCAAAAGAAAACATTGTGCTTATTGGCATGCCTAGTGTAGGTAAAACCTCTACGGGAGAAGCTCTAGCAAGGCTCTTACATCGCTCATGGATAGACACAGATCTTCTCATCAAACAGAAAGCTCATTGTGACGCGGCAGCCTACCTACAAACACACGGAGAAGCAGCTTTTAGACGTCTAGAGCATGAAGTAATTCAAGAGATTTCTGGCATGAGCGGTGCAGTAATCTCTTGCGGAGGCGGTGTAGTTGTCACCCCTTCAAACTACCAACTCCTCCGTCAAAATGGAACATTTGTTTATCTAACCCGTCCCCTTGATCAATTGGCTCTTGCAGGAAGACCCCTCTCACAAAGCATTGGCATACAAGAGCTTGCTGCAGAGCGATTGCCTCTCTACGAAGCATGGGCTGATATAACTTTTTCTTGTCTTGGCAGTCCAGAAGCTGATGCCAAAGGTCTTCTCGCCACAGCATTTAAATAACAGAAAACGTTTACAGTTATTTTTCAACCGTTCACCGGACGGACAAGAGACTTTGGATATAAGCACGTTAAAGCCCCTATACTTAATCCTCGTAGGTTTGTATTCAAAAACTTCAAGGACGCTACGTCCAATCAAACAGTTAAGTGTTTGATATTTGGTCGTATTTGGGGAGATATCCGATGGACAGCAATGCTATTGCTCACGAGATTCTTAATGCAATAGGCGGTTCAAAAAACTTAACGCACAACGAAGTATGCATGACGCGACTTCGTCTTTCTATTGATGATATGACGCTTATCGACCATGAACAGTTAGCCACTGCCACTGGCGTTCTTGGCATTGTGGGAAAGGGATCAAACGGCCTTGAGGTAGTTTTTGGTCCCAATCTTGTTAGCCAGGTAAACGATGCCCTTAATTGCATTTTGGGTGAGCCAGAAAAAACTTTTTGTTCGTTAGACGAGAAGCGCTCAGATAATCCAGCTCAACACAATGAAGAGGTGGACGAGCTAATCTCTCTGCTAGCTCAAAAAAATACTCTTGATCAGGATGAAGAAGACTTTGACGGCCTTGTTTCTGACTTAGATGCAGACGACTTTGAGGATGACTATGAGGATGACCTCGAAGCCCCTCGCCTGCTCATCATTAATGGCCCAAACATCAACATGTTAGGTATTCGTGAACCAGAGATTTACGGAAAAGCTGACTACAGGACCCTTATAGAAGTCTGTAAGGCGGAGGCACAATCTCAAGGTTTCTCGGATTGTGTTTGCTATCAATCAAACCACGAGGGCGATTTAGTTGATGCAATCCAGGATGCGCTGTGTAGCTATGATGGCATTATCATCAATCCTGCTGCCTATACGCACACCTCAGTTGCTCTGCTCGACGCAGCACTCGCCGTGCAAATCCCTATGATTGAGGTTCACCTCACAGACATCTCTACCAGAGAAGACTTTAGACGTATTTCTTATATAAAAGATGCATGCTTTGCGACAGTCGCTGGCAAAGGAATTGACAGCTACAGAGAGGCAATCCAGTTGATGGCAACTCATCTCAAAGATGAAGCATAAGTCGCTCCTTATAGCTATCTGGCGAGAAACACAAATCTGCTGTAACGGCAAAGTTGCAGCAGGTTTTTTATGCACACGTAAGTACCTCTGACTCGGTTATCACCTCATCTACGACAACATCAAATGCTGTATGAGGAAGCATTGTCCGGCTCAAATTTTGCTGGTAAGCAAGACAAATTTTCTTTCCAGGATACGTAGACAAGAACCGGTCATAAAAACCAGCACCATAGCCCAGACGATACCCCTTTGTATCAACAAGAAGCGCTGGAACAATGCAGATCGAATTGTTCTTCTGGTCCTCAGTTAAAGCAGGCAGCTCTTTTACTGGTTCTAACAAGTTAAATGGTGCCGCTACCAGCTGTTCCAATGAAGCGATGGCAACGAACTCTAAACAATGTCCAGGTAGACAACGAGGTACCGCCACCGTTTTCCCATCGCGTAGAGCGCTCTCAATAAACATCCTGGTAGAAACTTCAGATGAAACAGAAACATACGTTAAAACAGTAGTTGCTTCTACATATTCAGAGGTTGCAAGAAGTTTCTGAGTAATGCGATCATCAAGCACGGACCTCTCTTGCTCAGAAAGAGCTTCTCTTGCTGCTAGACGTTCTTCTCGCAAACGTTGTTTTTCTAATGCCGCAGTATCCATAAAGCCTCCCCTCTAGCTAAGAATAACAACATTTTTGTGGACATTTGGAGAAGAAACAGACACCTGTCGCAATAAATGTGACTAATTCTCAACAATTTTTATATAGCTTTCTTTTTAGCAAATTCCTGACCTGCGCAAATGTAAACCGTTTCTAACTTCTCAAAATATTGCGTATTTGTCGCTTGTTTAGCACTACATATTGGGTAAAGTTAGAGGTCACAACTAATATTTGACGTCGTTTGTCCAAAGACATATCTGCTGTCAAAATTAGTCTCAAGATTGCTATTTGTAAACTGCTGAGCGGCCATGCTCCACTCAACACGCTCAGCATGAACATGGACTCAAAAATCCATGTAAAAAGGAGTGTGTTATGCAGGAAACACCAGCACAGGAGGCTTGGGACGGCTTTGTCGGTGGTAACTGGCAAAAAGCAATTGACGTCCGAGACTTCATTCAGAGGAATTACACCCCTTACGATGGCGATGATTCCTTCCTCGCTGGTCCAACTGAGGCTACTACAAAGCTTTGGGCGGATGTTATGGATCTCTTTGCTCAAGAGACCGCAAATGGTGGCGTGCTTGATATGGATACCAAGTTGGTTTCCACTATCACCTCCCACGAGGCTGGCTACATTGAAAAACCACTTGAGCAGATTGTTGGTCTCCAGACTGACAAACCCCTCAAGCGCGCTCTGATGGTAGACGGCGGCGTTCGTATGGCAATGGCTGCATGTAAGGCCTACGGTTATGAAGTTGACCCAGAGATTGTTGACTTCTACACCT
>JABZGY010000023.1:0-17532 GCA_015259155.1 Atopobium sp.
CCATAGCACTCCTTCGCGAAAAAGTATGAATTCCATACCCGGAAATGGCGCAAGTAATCTGACCGATTTGAAATCACACAGGAAATCTGTGCAAGATTTGTCGTTTGGCACCCTGCGGGAGTTCATCATGTAACTTCTCTGGCTTGGTTTCAAAATTCTGAATAATTCTGCAATTAAATTCATTTCCATGAATACGTAATTTTTGAGCTCAAAATTATGTGCCGAAAAAGGTAAAAAACCCGTTTAGTTGGAAATGAAAAATGAAAATTAGCCGATTTATCTCCAACTAAGACGATTTTTTACCGCACCAAAAACTTTTATCTGGGGAAACACTGTATGCAGAAAAATGAAACTTCCAACTAAACGCATTTTTTACCACTTTGGCGTAACTCGAAGCGCTTTTGGTACCGGCACGTCCGCGACCACGCCCATCCTCGCACGTCATCGGCACGTCCGCGACCACGCACATCCTCGCACGTCAGCAGCGCTCCCGCATCCGCCCGCGCCGGCGACCTGCGCATCCGCCCGCGCCAGCGACCCGCACGCACTCGCCTGCACCCGCTGTCGACCTACGTAAAAAAGCCTGGTAGCGGAACGCTACCAGGCTTTTAGCGAAGCTAAGTCTCTAAGCTAGATCTTAGAACTCGACAGGAAGGTCGAAGTAGACGCACTTAAGCAGCTGCTCCATCTCCTCCTGGGTAGGCTTGCGTGGGTTGGAGAGGGTGCAAGCATCCTCGATAGCAAGGCGAGCAACCTCTGGAGCCTTCTCGAAGAACTCCTTCTCGTCGATGATGGAGGTCTCGGACTTGGTTCCGCCCTCGCCGTAGTTCTTGATGCCCTGTGGGATGTCAAGAGCGTCGTTGATGTCGCGAATCTTCTGAACAAGTGCCTCTACCAGCTCGTCCTCAGTGTTGCCCTCGAGGTGCAGAATCTCCTTAGCAATGAATGCATAGCGAGTCTTTGCGCGCTCGTCGCGAGCGTTGAACTGGATGACTTTGCCCAGGTACATAGCGTTTGCGCAACCGTGGATGATGTGACCACCGGAGAATGCAGCGCCGGTCTTGTGAGCCATGGAGTGAACAATACCCAGAAGGCCAGAGGAGAATGCGATACCAGCGAGGCACTGTGCATCGTGCATGTGCTGACGTCCCTCTTTCTCGCCTGCGTAGGACTTTGGCAGCCACTCAACAATCTCGCGGATTGCGTGCAGAGCGTCACCGTCAGTGTACATGGAAGCAACGGTAGAAACGTATGCCTCGATAGCGTGGGTCAGTGCGTCCATACCAGTGTGAGCAACAAGCTTAACAGGCATGCCGTAAGTGAGCTCAGGGTCAACAATTGCGACGTCAGGGGTAATCTGGAAGTCAGCGATTGGGTACTTAACACCCTTCTGGTAATCGGTAATGATGGAGAATGCGGTTACCTCAGTTGCGGTACCGGAAGTAGAAGAAATTGCGCAGAAGTGAGCCTTGGTGCGGAGCTCAGGCAGACCAAAGACCTTGCACATGTCCTCAAACGTGGTCTCTGGGTACTCGTACTTGATCCACATAGCCTTAGCTGCGTCGATTGGGGAGCCGCCGCCGATAGCAATGATCCAGTCTGGCTGGAACTCGCTCATCTTAGCAGCGCCACTCATAACGGTCTCGACGGAAGGATCGGACTCGACGCCCTCAATGTGAGCAACCTCAAAACCTGCGGACTTAAGGTCATTCTCGATGTCATCAAGGAAGCCGCCGCGACGCATGGAGCTACCGCCGGAAACGATGACTGCCCTCTTACCCTTGAGGTTCTTAACCTCGTGACGAGCACCCTCGCCAAAATACAGATCGCGTGGATTTGTAAAACGTCCCATAAAACCTCTCCTTAACTATGTGCCGCTTCCCTTAGCGGCTAGCGAAGCCATTCTTCGCAATTACTTCTTCTCAACATTTCTATATTAGCTCATTTTGGACAGCTGTACCAAAATGAATGTGCCATTTTATGCAATATCGTTCAGAATTTATGCACTCCCCTGACAGGAACCTGACGCCCGTCTGGCGAGAAACCCGTCCACTCCAAACGTTTCCGTCTGCCGTTCGCAATCTTCTTACGACGCTCGCGGAGTTGCGCTGCACACCTCAATAACCTGCGATATTATTACGTAAGAGAGAAAGGAATCACGTGGCGTTTGACCCAGTAAAAGAAGACTACCAGCGGCTTATCCTCCGCTTTGCTCGCACGCAAGTCAGCGACGAGGACAGCATTGCTACGCTGATGAAGGACTTCAACTGGCGATTCTCCAACGACCGTGATTCCCTCCCCCAAACCGACGAAGACCGCGCATTTAACCTGGTTGCTCAGGCGTCCGAGATTGTTGATTATCGTCTGCCTTTTGTCGAGGAATCTCAGGCGCAGACCCTTATCGACCAGGGAAAACGCCTCCTCAACCAGGCAATTCAACTGGACCCCAACTGTTTTGACGCCCAGCGCATGCTCCACGCCTCAAATAGCAGGCTTTTTGACGCCTACTACCAGTTCCTTGTAGAGAAGCTTCCCCAGGTAGAAGCCGCGTGCTACCAAAAGGCGCAAGAGTCCTCGCAGGGACTCCCCGCTGAGCAGGCAGAACTTGCCCAGAGGCTGGCAATCAACCCCTATAAGCGCTGGTTGGCAACGCTTTCTTCTCGCGCGCTTATCTGCGGCCGCAACAAAGATGCCATCGCATATGGCGAGAAACTCCTGGAGCTTGACGCTGCGGATGCGGCCGATGCTCGTTTTACGCTTGCACTCGCATACGCAAAGCTCGAGGACGAGGACGCCCTCGACAACCTCATGGACCAGTACCGCAAGCTTGATCCGCCTCGTGGGGCAGATGACCCGTGGATTTTGCTGGCTCGCCTGGCAATTCACTTCAAAAAGCGTGAGCTGGTTGAGGCGGAGCACTACCTTGACCTGCTGATTGAGCGCTATCCTGAGGCAACGCTTTGCTGTTTTGTGCAGAAGGATTTGCCCGAGGGAGAGTTCTCGCGCCTTAACGTGCTCCCCTATTCTGAGGACGAGCTCATCATTGCCATTGCAGAGGCAACGGTACTGCTGCAAGAAGGAAATGACTTGATAGGACGTGGTGTTCTTGGCCGTTGGCTTGCAGATCAAGTGAGGGCGAGAGACCCAAAGACCGTTGAACTTGCAGAAAAAGAGCTGCAGATGCAGGCAAACGCCTTGTTTGCTTCGGCAGATTCTTTCCCTGGTGGATCCGACTTCCCCGACGACCCGGTCGGCTCCGGCCCCGCTGGCCCTGGCGGCCCCAACTTCCCCGCTGGCCCGCGACCACACGGACCGTATATCGACGGGCCAAATAATCCATGCCCAGGTGGTGATGCAGAGTGATTAAGCATTCCGCTAACGATATGGCCAGTGAGCAGGTAGATCGCTTAGTAGCCAAGTGTGCTCAAGAAAAGAACATCGTCTCTGAAGCTGCTCTCTACGAGTTGAAGCTTGCGGTAGAAGCTTCTCCTGAAGACTTCATTGCTGACGAAGAAGAAAAAGCTTTTGCTCAATACGTCAACGTCATTGGCAAGTATCAGGCTGGAATTACTAAAGAAATTGATTCCGATGCGGACTTCTTTTCAAGCCGTATGGATCTGCTTAATTTCTTGCATAATCAGATGACAAATATTATAGAAAACCCAGCTCTTAACAGCACAAGTATCAATCTTGAAGCACAGAGAATCCTGGCGCAAATCTCCAACAATCATCCTGCGGCAATCCTTAATGACCTGCTTGACCTGCAAAAAGAATTCGACCCCATCTTTAGGCTAAGGCTGGAACAAGCAAAGCAAGAGCAGGGTGATGCCTGGAACTGCGCTGAAGCTCGACCACTTTTGCGCCTCTACGCACAGATTGCCCAAGTGGCAACTGATTGTGCCTGCTTCAAGCTCTCTAAAAAAACCTGCGAAGACCTCTTGTTTTTCTCGCCAACAGATTTACTGGGTGCGCGTTTTACCTTGGCATATGTCCTTGCTCGCCTGGAAGACGAGGAGGGGCTCCATAAGCTTGACGAGAGCTGTGGATATCAGTCCAATGCTTGGATGCGCCTGGCGTTTACGCTGCTGTTCTTCAAGTTGAATCGCATGCCCGCGGCAAAGCGCGCGCTCAAAGGTTTTGTTAACCTTGGCGAGGGAGCGGCATATGCGCTGCTCAGGCCGTCTTTTGTTGATCTCTACATTCCGTGCAGAATCAATTTCACACCTGACACGTTTGCCGAGAATGTTATCGCAGTTCACGAGGCCGAGGCGATTATCGCCGACGTGCCGGAATTTATTTCGTGGGCAGAGTCGGTGCCTGGCGTAACTCAGAGCGCTCGAGACTATGCATTTAAGGCCGGACTGGACTGGTGGGAAAACGAAGAATAGATGAAAGCTCAAAATCGCACCGTTTAGCCCTAGAAATCTGCAGCATCTTTGCTATACTTTTTCTTCGCGTCCCCATCGTCTAACGGTTAGGACATCGCCCTTTCAAGGCGGCAATACGGGTTCGATTCCCGTTGGGGGCACCATAGAACGCAAATCCCAAGGCAGCAAACGCTCCCTTGGGTTTTTTCTTAGGCTCTTATTTTCTTATTTTCTTAGGTCCTTATTTTCTTAGGTCCTCATTTAACAGTTGGCGAGAAGAACCTCTTGTAGACTCTCAACCGATAGCCCAGCACGCGCAAGAATGTTGTGGTGAACATCTGCTTCGAGGTATGCATCCGGCATGCCTAAACGTAGTACCTGCGGACATGCGCCTGACGCGCTCAACTGTTCGACAACCGCACTGCCAAATCCACCCAAAACGCTGTGCTCTTCAACGGTAATAATCACGTCAGAGTTCTGACAGATTTGCGTCAGAGAAGCGTCAAGTGGTTTGATGCTCGATACGCTGTAGACCTCGATGTTCGTCTGAGCGACGGCGGCTTGCTCAGCTGCCAACTGCTCTGCAACTCGCTTAGCTGCCTCAACGACTCGGCTGGTTATCGCTCCCGTTGCAAGAACGGTCACGTGTTTTGGGTGAGTGGTAGCTGCGGCTTCAAACGTCCCCGCAGCACTCACCGCGCGTGAAGACCCAAAGAGTTTCTCGACACCAGAGGCATCAAAAACGTAACCATCTGGATGCAGATTAACGCCATCGCACGAGGTCATACGGACATAAGCTGGTCGTGGATGCTTTGCAAGCTCCATGAGCGTGGCCGCAAGCTGGGCATTATCGATCGGATTGAGCACGGAAAGCCCCGGGATGGTCCTGGTAATCGCAATGTCCTCCACAGCCATGTGAGATGGGCCTGTAGCTGCGGATTCGCAGCCAGCAGCAACACCTACAAGCACCACGGGCGACTTCATCATGCCAAGGTTGACGCGAATCTGGTCGAGCGTTCGTGAGGTCACAAACGTGGCATAACACGGCGCAAAAACATGGAAGCCCTCATTTGCGCAGGCAGACGCTACCTCGATGAGGTTTTGTTCCGCAATTCCGCACTGAATGTAGCCGTACGGTCTAAGCTCTCGGAAGCGGTCCAGGTTCAAACGACGACCATAGTCGGCTACAGCAACAGTTAGCAGCTCATCGTCCTCGGCAAGCTTGCCCATAACCCAACCGAACACTTCTTTTGTATTCATACCTGCAAGCATCTGCGACTCTTCAGCCGAAATGCACGATGACTGCAACGATCTATCTAGCATGAGCATGCCTCCTCTGCAACTTTCAGATCAGACAACGCCTGCTCATAGAGGTCGTCCGTCACACATGCATCATGGAACGAGACGTTATTCTCGGCAAATGAAAGTCCCTTGCCCTTGATGGTATGCGCGATAATCGCGCGAGGCCTGGAAGATTGCTGCTTTAATGCGTCGTACAACGCGAGCACATCATGGCCATCTACCTCGACGGACTCAAAGCCAAACGCATCAAACTTTCTTGCAATTGATCCAGTGTCCAAAATGGACGCACAAGGGCCATCCAGCTGCATGCGGTTCTGGTCAACAATGACCGTCACGTTGGAGAGCTGGTTGTGGCCGATAAACGCGGCGCTTTCCCAAATGGAGCCCTCGTCGCACTCGCCGTCGCCCAAAATACAAAAAACGCGAGAAGGAAGATCTTTTCTACGAAGGCTTAACCCCAGGCCAGCGGCGTAGCCCAAGCCCATTCCAAGGCTGCCGCCAGAGATTTCAAAGCCGCGTTGAGGGTCTCGCAGCGGATGCTTAAAGAGGACAGCATTGGGTCCAAAAACTCCGCGGTCGATGTCCTCTTGAGAGATCATTCCTGCACGTAGAAGAGCTGGGAACAGCGCCAGCGATGTATGAGCCTTAGAGAGAATCAAGCGGTCTCTGAGTTCCCACCCGCAATCCCTGTGGCCTACCTGCATAACCTTACTTAAAAGCACAGAGACTATATCTGCCACAGAACACGCGCCGCCGATGTGAAATGGCGTTGAGCTGTAGCGATGTGCTAACTCAATAATGCCTCGACGCACTGCAAGCGCCTCGTGGCGCAAATCAAGTTCAAGCTGTTTGCGCTGATCAGAGTCTATTTCTGCAGAAGTCAGCGATGTACCCACGTGCTCTGACTGGCGAACAGAAGAGATGTCCAGAGGTCCAATAGAGCCATCTACCTGCTCAGATACGCCAACAACACTCTGATGCGGGGCAAGCCAAGTCTGGCTCCACTCAATGCAATTGCCGTCGGACAGCTCGATTACCTGCTCAAGTACAAGCAAAGCCTCATTTGGAGAACACTGCAGGTAGTCGGCATGGTCTTTACCTGCAATTTGCGACTGATAGCGCATGCGAGAGCGCGCAATCTCTTTTTGAGAAGTTCTTTCAACCGCATCAAAGAGCGACTCATTCTCAAAGTCTGCCTCTTCAAGCTGTGGACAAACAAGCAGGTTGGACCATGATTCCTGGCACACCACAGGCCTATCCGAGACGCTCCTGACACGACGCAAAAAGAGCACGTCAGAGCCAATGGGAATCTCCAGGTGTTCGGCAACGGCTTGATCTGCAGGAACTACCTGCTTAAATAGGACTTCAGTTCGATACTCAAAGCCGCCATCTCTGAGCGCGGCTGCAAATGAAAGTACGGTATTTCCTGCTGCATGACGAACGGTGTTAGAGATAACCTGCGTTGCTCGACCCTTTTGAGTAAGCAGTAAACCCTCTTTGACCAGGGATTGAATAGCTTTTCTGATGGTTCCACGGCTGACGCCATACTGCGCCATAAATTCGGCCTCAGACGGAATATACGTTCCCGCCTTCCAGTCTTCTGACAGAATTTTGACGCGCATCAAATCTGACAGCTGAACATGAAGGGGCGTAGCAGACGACGCATTGAGTCCTCCCCTGACCTGGGGAGATAACGACTCTACAGCTGCGTCCTCAGAAACTAAAACCGGAAAAACTCCTGTCTCAAATGACATAGGTCCTCCGAAGTGAGTAAGAAATTAGTCATGCATACGTTAGGTACAAGACAAGTAGTATACAAGTTTCTGAAAGAGAACAGAATAGGAGTTATCTGACTTTTTATCTGTTATAACACCTCTTGAATTTGAGAGTTCTATTTGTTGATCAATAGAAAGAAAAGGCTTTTTCATAGCTTCTTCTTATGAAAAAAGCGGTTACACGATGGCAGCCGCTTTTTGGTCTCGGTTCCGTAGAATGTCAACGAGACGTATCACTGCCAATAATCTTAACATTGCACAGACCTCTATAAAGCGAATTATCAAAGCTCAACAACACGCTCTTTGTCCTAATTTTGTCCCATTTTTGTCCCATGAGCCAACTGGTGAGTTAAGTTTTACCAGGTCAAGAGCTATACACTCTTCACGCTCAAAAACGCCTAATACTTAAATATTTTCCGAAAATACGCAGTTAAAATGCTATTTATTCTGCAACAAAAGTGGTAGGGGCGGCGGGACTCGAACCCGCAAGACCGAAGTCGAGGGATTTTAAGTCCCCTGCGTCTGCCAATTCCGCCACGCCCCCGGATATGTCTAGCTATTATGCCACTACTTTTAATTCAGCGGGCGCAAAATTGGCTTCCAAATCACAGGCGACTGCTTTCCCTGGTGAACGGCAGCTGCAGTTATCACCAGGCCAAAGAGCAGGTCACTCTCGCTTACTGCCAGGTGTTTGAAGCCCGAGTTCTTCATCAATTCTGCAAGCAAAATAGTGCCCGCGAGCATGACGGGCGCGCGTTTTGCCTGCAATCCCGTTATGTCTTCTCGCTCCTTTAGCGTTTTGCTGGCGAGAAGCCCCTCTATCTGCGACACCTCATCAATCGAGATGTGATTGAGGTGCACCTTTGATGGGTCGTACGGGTCAAGGTGGTCCCTGATGGCGATGAGGCTGGTTGCGGTTCCGCCGACACCCACTAAAAGCTCTGGTGCTGCACACTGCTGTTGAGCTCGCTCAATAGCCTCAGACATCATCTGAGCTGCCATTGTATGTGCTCCATCGATGTCCTCGGCCGAAGGATGATCAGATGACAAGTTAAAGCGCTCAGTCAGACGCCTACAACCAAGGTCAACGGATTCAACGAAGTTGATGTCAAGCTGCTGACTTGCACTCTGCTGCCCTCCAAGCTGCTGGCCTGCGCCTTGGGCCGTAGGCTGGCCTGCACCTTGGGCTGCAGGCTGGCCCGCCAACATGCCAACGACCAACTCAGTTGAGCCGCCGCCGCTGTCGGCAACAAGAATGCGATGATTCTCAAAATCGTGAGAGACGCCCAAAAAAGTGAGCGCACCCTCAATTTCACCCGGAATAATCATGGGTTCAAGTCCCAGCGAAGCTAGACCCATTCCCAGGTCAGGCGCATTTTCTGCATCGCGAGCAGCGCTTGTGAGCGTGCACACAACCGCCTCAGCACCCTCTTTTCTCGCGTGATCAACGTAGGAAGAAACGCAGCCAACGCAACGGTGAATTGCCTCAGGTAGCAGGCGCTTTGTCTTATCAACACCCTCGCCCAAATTGACAATCTCGGTGTATTTGGCCATGCGAATGACGCGACCGTCCTCTACCTGCGCAAGCGCAAGTCGAGCAGTTACGGTTCCAATATCAATTGCAGCTAGAAGCATTATTGTGAGTTCCCACTATCAGACTTTGAATTGTCGGCGCCGGACCCCTCAGAAGATCCGCCTTCTCCGGAGTTCTTCTGCTCGCGAGACTCTCCTGGAGCAGACGCAGACGTAGAATCGTCGGAGTTTGCGCTCTTAGGAGCCTCAGTATTGCCGGAATCGCCTGGTGTAAATCCAAAAACAAAATCCCCAACCTTGATGTACCACGGATAGTCAGGATGCTGAACGGTATTCTCGTCCTTCTTTTTATCAAGGCCCTCTACTCGCGCAGATTCCTCGTCGCCAGAAACTAAGCCCTGCTTATGAGCCTCGTCTATGATGCCCTCTTTTGTCTGCAGACCCTGAACCTCGGATTCAAGTCGTTTTTGATCTTCTTCAAGCTTCTGCTGATTTAGCAGCAACTCATCGTGCTCACGAACAGCGTGGTAGTAGCCGCGAATTGGCGGATACAGGCCCACAAGCAAAAAGATTACAACGCCGAGAAAAACGACGAGCTTGGTATGATTACGCGCGAAGTCAAGTGCGTTGTCTTTAAGCTCTACCAGAGAAGCTACGCTGAACTGCGGTTTATTGGTTCTTTCAGTCTTCTGTCCGCGCTCGGACTTCTGACCTCTTTCGGACCTCTGAGTCCTATCAATCCTCTGAACAGGAGCAGTTCTTTTAGACTTGGTGTCCTTGGAACTCTCCTGGGAAGATGCTTGTTTTGATGGCGTCGTGCCCTCTGACGACGCTGTGTCTTTTGGAGCCGCCACAGATTTCTTTGCCACGGCCGACTTCTGATCAGGTTGAGATTTCTCAGTTACCTGGGGTTTCTCGGCCTTTTTAGTTGAAAATATTTTGAGAGCACCAGCGGCGTGCTCCGCGGTAGTCTCTTTAAGAGGCTCAACGGAACGCTTGGTGGGCGTTGTTTTTCTTTTTGTACCACTCTTTTTAGTGGTGTCTTGACTCATCACGGATCTCATTTCTGGTTTGTTTGGTGATGCGTCGCAACAAATTGCAACATCTTTATTATGGCAGAGGCAGCGCCGATAGCCCTGCCTCAGTTTGGAATTTCATCGTTTTACCGAATAGAAGCCGTTGCTCCACGGCAAGTCATAAGCTTTGCGGCACGTCGCGCGTCTTCGAAGCGATCTATGCAGCTTGCTTACGCATCAAGATGACGTTTTGCCTCTTGCCACAAATCTTCTTGTAGCTCGGGTTTCTCGTCAAGCGAGAAGCCTCTCTCAGCAGCAGCTTTCTCCATGTACGACCAGCGAGAGCGGAACTTCCTGCAAGCGCTCATCAACGCCTCTTCCGCATCAACACCCTCCCAGCGAGCAACGTTTATCAGCGCAAACAAGATGTCGCCAAACTCGTCCGTTTTCTGCTGCGTACCTGGAGCTTCAGCGTCAAACTCCGCGCGTTCCTCGGCAACCTTGTCCCACACGTCATCGACAGACGCCCACTCAAAACCCATTTTTGCAGCACGCTTTGAGATCTTCTGCGCCTGCATGAGCGCAGGTAAAGACTGTGGAACCGAGTCGAGAAGACCCTCGGTGTGCACGGTATCTTCTGCACTGGCGCGCTCCTCAGCCTTGACGCTCTCCCACACGTCCAAGACGGCCGCTGCCGACGACGTAGAACCCGCTTCTGGCCCAAACACGTGCGGATGCCTGCGTACCAGCTTCTGGTTGAGCGCTCGACATACGTCGTCGATGTCGAAGCACGCTGCGCGGTCGCGAGCCCCACTGCCCGCACTGGCACCGCTGTCAGCCTCAATCTGCGAGTGAAGAACTACCTGTTCAAGCACGTCGCCAAGCTCTTCCTCAAGGTGCTCAGGAGAGCCCTCAGCAATCGCTTCGACCGCCTCGTAGGCCTCCTCAATCATGTTCTTTGAGATGGACTGATGCGTCTGTTCCTTATCCCAAGGACAGCCGTCCTCCTGGCGAAGACGCCAGATGGTTCTAACCAGACGGTCAAACTCCGGATGTGTCTGCGGTGCACCAGGACGAGCCTTTGTTTCTTCATCAACTGCAGCAGCTAGCTGGGCGATCTTCTCGTCAGATGTCATGTAGTTTATTGCTCCTCAGGGTACAGGAAATTCCAGTCGTTACGCAGGCTGGTCATGAGCTCCATAACGTCCTTTGAGACCTCAAGCTGTGCCTGAGCAGAAGCGTCTCCTGAAACAGCGGCCTCTAGATCTGCCAGCACGTACGCCAGAGCGTCAGCTGTGCGACCTGCCTGGACTTTCTCCTGCTTGCCGTCGTCAGTCCACGTAATTGTGGCAACGTCGGCGCGTGGATACTCCATAATCTCAATGAAGGCTTTATCAGCGGAAATCATAGCTCGTTTTGGCTGCTTGGAATGAAGCGTCAACGCCAAGACAACCATCTGACCCTCGGCGTTTCTGAGCAAAATGCCGTCCGTCTGATCAACGCCGGTAGGGGCCGGATTCATCATAGAGAGCACGTCATGAGGCTGGCTCTTCAAGAAAAGACGCGCCAGTGTCAGCGAATAGACGCCAATGTCCAGAAGCGCGCCGCCCGCAAGTTTGGGATTGAAGAAGCGATTCTCCATGTCAAACTCTTTGTAGCTGCCAAAATTCTCCTGAATCAGGTTGACTGGACCAAACTCGCCAGCCTCCACACGGCTAACCAGCTCTTTGTAGAGTGGCATGTGCAAAATGGTGCAGGCATCCATGAGCTGAACACCGTTTTGACGAGCAAGTTCTTCGGCCTCAAGCAGCTCAGCGGAATTGAGCGTAATGGACTTCTCGCACAGCACGTGCTTGCCTGCATGAAGCGCTTTGCGCAGGTAGATGATGTGCGTGTTGTGAGGCGTGGTCAGGTACACCGCGTCAATCTCGTCGCTGGCGAGAAGATCGTCGATGCTGTCATACACGCGCTTGACGTGATGTTTTTGTGCAAACGCGACGGCCTTTTCCTGTGTCCTGTTGGCCACGCCGTCGATGGTTCTGCCAACCGAAGCCAGCGCCTCTGCCATCTGATTTGCAATGACTCCGCAGCCAATAACACCCCATCTGAGGTGTGGTGCGGCAAAGATGGTGTCAACGGCGCTCGCAGTATCCTGCGCGGCGTTCGCGATGTTCTGTGCAGCGCTCGCGGCGTTCTGTGCGGCGCTCGCGGCGTTCTGTAACGTCTGACCTGCTGTTTGGCTCATGTTTACTCCTCAACCTCGTCGTCGCCACCAAGTTCTTCAAGAACTCCCAGGGCGGCGGGCATCAGCTGCTCTTCATTTCGGTGGAACGGATACGCTAGTTTATGCGTCTTTGGATACACAATAGCACCGCGGCCCTTCAACTTGAGGGCTTGTTCGCGAGGAATTTCTACACCCAGATATACCAGACGGCCATTTGTCAGGCTCACTGACGTTGCACCCAGACGCTGCGCACGGATACGCACGCGAGCACGATCAAACAAGTTCTTACCTGCAAGCGGCAGGGCGCCAAAGCTATTCTCGGTATCTTGCTGCAGGGCATCCACATCGGAAAGCTCTGTAGCTGCGGCAAGACGACGGTACACCAGAACGCGTCGGTCAACCTCTGGCAGATAGTCCTCATCAAGATAGAAATCTGCAGGTAGATTAATGGTCACCTCAGCCTGCTCCAACTCAGCGGACTCACCGCGAGCCTCAGCAACTGCCTCGCCCAGCATCTGCGTAAAGAGGTCAAAGCCAACGCTGGAAAGGTTTCCGTGCTGCTCAGCGCCCATAAGGGAGCCTGCACCTCTAATCTCCAGGTCACGCATGGCAATACGCATGCCGCTGCCCAGATCCTGGAACTCGTTGATTGCAGTCAGGCGCTCAGTAGCCTCTTCTGTGAGCGGCAACTCCGCTGGGAACATAAAGTACGCGTACGCCTGCTGCCTACCACGACCAACACGGCCCTTGAGCTGATACAGCTGAGCCAGTCCCAGGCGCTGTGAGTCCTCAATAATCAGCGTGTTAGTGTGCGAGTTGTCAATGCCGGACTCAATAATGGTGGTGGCCACCAAAACGTCAATCTCGTGCTCCTGGAAGGCGAGCATGACGTTTTCTACCTCACGAGCGCTCATCTGGCCGTGAGCCACGCCCACGCGAGCTTCTGGCGCGGCTTCCTCCACACGAGCCACCGCCTCATCAATAGTGGTCACGCGATTGGACACGTAGTACACCTGTCCTTCTCGCTCCAGCTCGCTTCTAATAGCTGCGGAAACAAGATCCGGGTTGTACTCGCCCACCATTACCTGAACAGGCTTTCTGCCAGGCGGCGGCGTCAGAATCAGGCTCATGTCACGAACTCCGCTCATGGCCATCTGCATGGTGCGCGGAATAGGCGTTGCCGAAAGCGTTAGCACGTCTACCTGCTCGCGCATGTTTTTGAGCTGCTCTTTGTGCTGTACGCCAAAGCGCTGTTCCTCGTCAATGATAACCAGGCCCAAGTCGTGCGGATTGACGTCAGCTGAGAGCAACCTATGGGTTCCTACCAGCACATCTACGGTTCCGTCCGCAAATCCCTCAAGCGCTTTTTTCTGCTGAGCAGGAGTCACAAAACGCGAAAGCACGCTTACCTTCAAATCAAACGGAGCAAATCGCGAGAAAAACGTCTCGTAGTGCTGCTGAGCCAAGATGGTAGTTGGGCACAAAATCATAACCTGACGAGCATCCTGGCACGCCTTAAATGCAGCTCTAAGCGCCACCTCTGTCTTGCCAAAGCCCACGTCGCCGCAAAGCAGACGATCCATTGGCTTGCGCGCTTCCATGTCCAGCTTAATGTCTGCAACTGCGCTTTCTTGGTCTGGTGTCAGCTGATATGGGAAGCTGGACTCCATCTCTTCCTGAGCAGGAGTATCCAGTGAGAACGCGTAGCCCGGCACTGAAGCGCGACGCGTATAGAGGTCTACTAGGTCAAATGCCAGTTTCTTGGCGGACTTTCTTGCCTTGTTAGTAGCGCGCGACCAATCCGCCGTGTTAAGCCTGGTCAGGCGCGGATTGTTGCCGTCGGGTCCCACATAGCGCGTGATGCGGTCAACCTGCTCCAGAGGCACATAGAGTTTATCGTCATTGGCGTACTCAAGTAGGAAGTAATCACGCTCTCTACCTGCAACTTCTTGGCGCACAATGGCCGTAAAGTGCGCAATACCGTGCGTTGCATGGACAACGTAATCACCTGGCTTAAACGGGAACGTGACCGTTGTAGGGTCAATGCGCTTGGAGCGCTTCTTGTTGCGCGCGCTTCTGGCCGTCAAGTCCGAGACAGAAAGCACTGCTAGATTAGCTGTTGGAATGATGATTCCCGCAGGAACGGGCGCGTCGGTAAACGTGACGCGACCACGCTTAAGTGGCGCGTAAGCACCGTTTTGATCAGGTTCGTTTTCAAGCGCCGTACCTAGCGACTCCTCAAACGGAATGGACTCATCCGAGAAAAGCAACTTGAGGTGCTCGCGAGCTGCACGATCGGGCACTGCAAATACCACGGCATCGCGATCTTGCACCAGCTGCCTCACACGGCCTAAAAGCTTTGTGTCCGAGCCTGCAATAGACGGCTGTACCACAGAGAGCTCTGACGTTACCGCAGCTCCCGTACGTAGAAGTGACGAGAAGGACAAGCGTTGCTGCGAGCCAAAGTCCATGGCCTTGGGATCTGTATACAGACCATCTAGTTTCACTTTTGATGCTGTTGCGGATGCAGAAATTTCGTCAAAGGCACGCTGACAGTCGTCAAACAGCGAGCGTGGCTCCGCAAGAACTACCAGCGTCTCTGAAGAGATATGCTCAAGCGGGCTGGCAGTGCCTCCATATAACACGGGAAGATAGCGCTCAAGTGCGGGGGCTTGAGCTCCACGCTGAATAAGCTCCAGGTCAGCAGCGAGTGCAGAGTTTTCTTGCGCACGCGTATAGAGCGCCTCTTCTGCGCGGCGGATGGTTTCTTTGGTAAACGCAAGCTCTCTAGCTGGGGCAACGGTAACCTCATCAATGGCGCCGATGGTCTGTCCAGTTGCTGCCACCATGCGCCTGATGCGGTCAATCTCGTCTCCGAAGAACTCAATGCGCACAGGACTTGTAGCTTGAGCTGGGAAGATATCAACCGTATCGCCGTGAATGTGGAAGGTTCCTGGCGCATCTACCTCGCCCGTGTCGGCGTATCCCATGCCGACGAGCAGCGAGGACACGTCCTCAAAGGGGACGTCGTCGCCAACGGTGAACGTCGCAGGAAGAAAATAGCCCGAACCAACAGGTGGAACTCTGCGCATCAGCGCGTGAGCACTTGCAACTACAATGACCTTCTCGCCAGCGGAAAGCTTGGCGATGGCACGGCACCTAGCTCCAATAAGGGCGTCGTCTGGCGTGGTATCCGACCAGGGACGATCCTTGCGGTTGGGATAGCGCAGCACGACGTCGTTTCCCAGCCACGCTGCAAGTGAGCGCGCCGTGCGATTCGCGGCATCCTCTCCTGCAACGACTAGCAGGCATGGGCGGGGATTTTGCAACCAAAGTGCAGCTAACATCAGCGGACGAGCACTTTGCGAGAGGGACAGTGTAGCGTCTGATCCACGCGAAAGCTCTCGTTTCAGCTTCTCTAGCTCGGGCGCGCTCAGTAGTTGAGCTGCAACTCTATTGATAAACACACAGTCTCCCGCCATACCGCTAAACCCACATGCAAACGCATGCGGGTTACACCAAACCTTACTGGACGCAGCTGCGTCTGGCGCGCGACGTCCGGCGCGCTTGCCCGCGACGTCCGCCGCGCTTGCCAGCGACGTCCGCCGCGCAAGCGCAGGTTTGATAACTTTTCAATTGGGCTGTTATTGTAGCTGTTATGCAGCTATTTTGCTATTCTCGCCCCACGTGATAACGTAACTACATACTGGGTACACATAAAAGGAATTGAGGAGAGGTTATGCCCAGAGAATCAAAGAAAGTCAAGGTAGAACGCGGCATTGAGCTGTGCCGACGCATGCACGAGCTCTATCCAAGCGTCCAGAGCGCCCTGGATTATCACGACGCGTTTACCCTGCTCATCAGCGTTATGCTTTCGGCGCAGACTACAGACGCCGCGGTAAATAAAGTTACTCCCGAGTTGTTTCGCCGCTGGCCTGACGCACCATCCATGGCGGCCGCCAATGCTGTCGAGGTCGGAGAGGTCATTCAGACCATCGGCTTCTGGCGCGCAAAGGCTAAGCACTGCGTAGAGACGGCGCAGATTCTGCTAACGGAGTACGGCGGAGAAGTTCCGGGCACCATGGAAGACCTGGTCACGCTCCCGGGCGTTGGGCGAAAGACCGCAAACATCGTCCTCAACAAGATGTTTGACGTGGTCGACGGCATCGCGGTGGACACGCACGTGTACAGGATCTCCAAGCGCATGCGCCTGAGCTCGGCTTCCACGCCGCTGGCTGCCGAGAAAGACCTGCTCACCCTTCTCCCCCACGAGCTCTGGAAAGACGTCAACGAAGAGTGGATTCACTTTGGGCGAGAAACCTGCACCGCTCGCAACCCCAAGTGCGTCGGCTGTCCCATGAGCGACATCTGCCCTTCCTACGAGCAGCCTAACCGCTGGTTCAAGGGGTAGCACGGGTGCGAGCTGGAAGTTCCACATAACATGCAGGTCAGACCGGTGTTCACGCAGGTGGACACCGGTTTTTTGTACGGCGACAGCGTCGTGTGCGGACAAACTTGCAGGTCGGACGCGCAAAGCGCCGAGCTGCGAGCGCACGGGGTTTCTCGCCAGACGGGGGGGTGCAAGCACGTGGGTTTCTCGTCAGGAACGTTACGTGAGCCTGAAAAGTGCAAAGAATCTGTATTTGAGCCACCGATTCTTTGACAAAATCAGGCAAATCCACAGATTCTTTGCTGCTTTTAGGCAAAAGTTACCGATTCTTTGAGGAAATCAGGCGCGTGCCGGACGGCCCACTAGATGCGTTAGACATATGGCGAGAAACCCAATCTCCCCGCAACGTCCACACACAAAAATACCCGCCAGCAAGCCGATGACCTGCTGGCGGGTACATTTTTAACGCACTAGAAGTTTGAGCTGCAGCTTTGCGTCGTTGCGCGTCGTCGCAGCTCAGAGTACCTACAACTTAGTAGTTGAGGGACTGCTCCTCGAAGTATGCCTGTGGGTGACCGCAAACTGGGCAAACCTTTGGTGCAGATGCGCCGACGTGCAGGTGACCGCACTTGAGGCACTTCCAGACCTTGACACCCTCGCGCTCAAAGACCTCGCCGGACTCAACGCGCTCAAGAAGCTTGGAGTAACGCTCGTCGTGAGCCTTCTCGATGTTACCGACAAGACGGAACTTAGCAGCGATCTCTGCGAAGCCCTCCTCCTCAGCTACCTTAGCGAAGTCAGCGTACATGGTAGTCCACTCGTAGTTCTCACCAGCAGCAGCGTCCTTAAGGCACTCTGCAGTTTCTGGCATCTTGCCACCATGGAGATACTTGAACCAAAGCTTAGCGTGAACGCTCTCGTTACC
>JABZGY010000024.1:0-17016 GCA_015259155.1 Atopobium sp.
ATATTTATGTATATACCATAGCTCATTTCTTGTCATTTATGCAGATGAGACCAAAACAGATGATATTTTTGTTCATTAAATCGCTAGAGGAACACATTCAAGCGGCCTAGACTACTGGTCTAAGCCGCTTGTTAAGGCCGCTTGTTAAGGCCGCTTGTTAAAACTACATTAGACCGCTGGCTTAAGTGGCGGTTTGCTGGTCCGTATTACTTACATCTACTTATCAGGAGTAAGGTGCCAAATCTCATTGTTATATTCAGCAATAGTCCTATCCGATGAGAACGTTCCTGCCATAGCAATATTTACAAGAGACTTCTGGAGCCACGCTCTCCTATCCTCATAATCATCGAACACGTGCTCTTTTGTTGAAATGTATGCTTCCAAATCAAGCAGCGTCATAAACCAGTCTTTTGAGCACAAGTTTTTGTGGAGACGCTCTAGGCGCTCCTCATTTCCAAGAGAAATAAACTCTGGGCTAATTAAGAAATCAACGAGTGGTTTAATCTGGGGTTTCTTATAAAACTCTTTTGCTTTGTAACCTTTGTGCTCATAAAGGCTTACAACCTCATCACTTGAAGCACCAAACGCGTAGATATTCTCCTTGCCTACCAAGTCGGCAATTTCTACATTTGCACCATCAACTGTGCAAACGGTAACAGCGCCGTTAAGCATGAACTTCATGTTGGAAGTTCCAGAAGCCTCCTTGGAAGCCAGTGAAATCTGCTCAGAGATATCTGCTGCTGGAATAACGTGCTCAGCGGCAGTAACGTTGTAATTCTCGATCATTATCACCTGAAGATATGGTGAAACATCTGCATCGTTTGCAATCAAAGATGAGAGAACAAGAATTGCATGAATGATATCTTGAGCAGCCACGTATGCTGGTGCAGCCTTACCACCAAAAATGACAGTAATAGGATGCTTTGGAAGGTGTCCAGACTTAATATCAAAATATTTCCAAATCAAATAAAGCAATAGCATTTGCTGACGCTTATATTCGTGGAAACGCTTCACCTGGACATCAATAATGGAGTCGGCATTAACTTTTGTATCTTGATTGTCCAGCAAAAACTTGCTCATTCTATCTTTGGCTATATGCTTTATCTCTTGCAGCCTATTAAGAACTTCATCGTTATTCTGATACTCTAAAAGTCCCTCGAGATTACCAGTTGTTCTCCAGCTATCTCCTATCAACGCATCAAGATACTCGGCAAGCTCGGGATTACAACCCATGAGCCAGCGACGGAAAGTGATTCCATTAGTTTTGTTAGAGAATTTCTCTGGGTACAAATCAAAGAATGACTTGAGCTCTGTCTCTTCCAAAATCTTAGTATGAAGCGCTGCAACGCCATTGATGCTAAAGCCGTAATGAATGGCAAGGTTAGCCATGTGAACTTTCTTATCAATGATGACTTGTACACTTGGATCAGCGACGGTACTGCGGATACGCTCGTCAAGTTTTTTGATAATTGAAGCAATCTTTGGAGATACTTCCTCGATAAATTTAAGAGGCCACTTTTCAAGAGCTTCTGCCAAAATTGTATGATTTGTATATGCGACAAGTGAAGAAACAATGGCTACAGACTCTTCAAACGAGATATCGTATTTCTCAGTCAAGATACGAATAAGCTCTGGAATTACCATTGTGGGGTGCGTATCGTTAATCTGAATCACAACATAGTCAGCGAGGTCATGAACATTACTGCCGCGCTCAACCGCTTCTTTAACAATCAGCTGTGCAGCATTTGAAACCATAAAATATTGCTGATACACACGAAGAAGCTGACCGTCTTCGTCCGAATCGTCGGGATACAAAAAGAGTGTTAGATTCTTTTTTAAAGCAGTCTTATCAAAATCAATAGCGTCATCAGAAACTAATGATTCGTCGATACTTTGCAGGTCAAACAAACGAAGTCTGTTTTTCTTTGTTCGGCCATATCCCAAAACATCAATTGAATAGAGCTCAGACGTCACCGAGAAATCTCTAAATTCCACGGTAAATGATGTCTTCTCGTCTTCAAGCCACCTATCATCAGCAAGCCAAGCATCTGGAACGGCAGTTTGCTGTCTATCTAAAAACTGCTGATGAAAGAGGCCAAAATGATACTTAAGGCCTACACCATCGCCTGGCAGACCAAGTGTTGACATGGAGTCGATAAAGCATGCTGCCAATCGACCAAGACCACCGTTACCAAGTGAAGGCTCAACTTCAATCTCTTCGATGTCTTCGAGCGAATGGCCTGCTTTAGAAAGCTGCGATTTTACTTCGTTATAAATTCCCAGATTGATGAGGTTATTTGAAAGCAGCTTGCCAATCAGAAACTCTGCGGAGATGTAATAGAGCCTCTTCTTACCATTATTTAACGGAAGAGCTTCCGACTTACTCTTAACCACTTGAAGCAGTAATTCAAAAACCTGCCTGTCAGTAATTTCAGACAGGGGTTGGTTAAATTGTTGAAGAGATAAAGTGTCTAAGTTCATTACTTCTCCTCTTTGTACACTCTGAAGTACATCTCAGTAATAGTTCTTAAAAAATCTTCTATGTGACGCGTAATGGCTCCTTGCTTCATACGCCAACACCAGTTACCTCCAACAGTGGCTGGAACATTCATGCGTGCAGAATCATCTAAGCCAAGAAGATCTTGCATGGTGTGAATACAAGTGTCACTCACAGAAGCTGCAATTCCACGTGAAAGCGCCTCACCAATTGGCTCATCTTTTGAGCGATGCAGGTAAATATCTGCCTGTTCACGCTCTCTATCAGTAGCCTGAGTCTCATACCAACCACGAGCAGTTGGATTATCATGCGTTCCCACATAAGCAATGGTATTTGCAGTGTAATTGTGAGGAAGATCTCTTGAATCATGCTTTCCATCAAATCCGTACTGCAAGATTTTCATTCCTGGGAAACCAGTTTTATCTCGCATGGCGATAAGCTCTGGTGTAATTAAGCCAAGGTCTTCCGCAATGATTGGAAGCTTACCCAGCTGCTTTTCCAGTTCCTTAAACAGCTCCAAATCTGGCCCTTTAGTCCATTTGCCTTCTGTAGCATTTGCAGCTCCGTAAGGAATCTCCCAATAGGCTTCAAAACCTCTAAAATGATCAATTCTAAGCACATCAAACATCTCAAGATTTGTCTGTACACGCCAAACCCACCATGAATAGTGCGATTTCTTCATATACTCCCAGTTATAAATGGGATTTCCCCAATATTGACCGGTGGAAGAAAATTGATCAGCAGGAGTGCCCGCAACCGTAATAGGCCGTCCTGTTTCATCCGTTTTAAACAGTTCTGGCTGTGCCCACATCTCAACAGAATCGCGCGAGACATAAATGGGAAGATCACCAATTATAAGTACTCCCCTTTTATTGGCATAAGTCTTAACCTTTGCCCATTGAGTAAAGAAGAAATACTGAGTCATCTTGTGATACAAAACTGACTTTTGCAGTTTCTTAATTTCTTTTGCAGTAGTCTCATTTCTGTGCTGATAAAGTTTTGGCCACTCCCAGTAGGCTTTATGTCCAAACTCTTCCTTTAGAGACATGAACTCCGCATATGGATCAAGCCACTCTGCGTGATCGTGACAGAACTTCTCAAAATCAGCAGGAACATCTTGCATAAACCTATCAAAGGCACGGTTAAGTAAACGACGATGATTTACAAAAAGCGCACCATAATCAACGCAAGTATTGCTAGTCCCAAAAGAAATATCTTCAAAGTCATCTGACTTTAAATAGCCAAGTTTCTCAAGATCTTTTAAATCTATATAGTAAGGACTTCCCGCTGCAGCAGAAAAAGACTGATAAGGAGAGTCGCCATAACTTGTGGTAGTAAGAGGCAAAACCTGCCAATACCTTTGTTTTGTCCTGACGAGAAAATCAATAAAATCGTAGGCTTCTTTGCCAAACGTGCCAATCCCATATGAATTTGGAAGAGAAGAAACGGCCATAAGTACTCCGCTTGCTCGTCCCATAGTTGCCTCTTTCACAAAAAGAGTACTGGCTTATCTTTTCAAGATAAGCCAGTACAAAGCTTTAATACTTAACTAGATTATCCTGTGTATTCTTATCAAAGAGATGAACAGCATTGTCTTCAAATTTAAACCACACTTCATCTCCAATTTTGAGGTTTCGTTTAGCAAACTCAGTTGCTGGAACGATAAGAACAAAGTTGCCGTCATCAGTATGAACATGAAGATGCACAGTGGAGCCCATAAGCTCGCTTACCTCAAGATTGCCCTTAAAAGCGCCAATTCCATTTGGCTCAGTCAAATAAATTTGCTCGGGTCTAATGCCGACAATGACATCTGTTGCTGGTGCAGCAACCCAAGACTGCGCTAACAGATTAGCCATCTCAGGAGAAATTTCAAATGACATGTTATCTGTCTCCACATGGAACTCATTGTCCACGCGAATAAGATGTGCGTTAAAGAAATTCATTTGAGGCATGCCAATGAAACCAGCAACAAAGAGATTAGCCGGTCTATTAAACACTTCTTGTGGTGTTCCAATTTGCTGAACAAAGCCATCCTTCATAATGACAATGCGATCGCCCAAGGTCATTGCCTCTGTTTGGTCATGTGTAACATAGACAAAGGTTCCATCAACCTTCTGACGAAGCTTAATAATCTCTGTACGCATCTGGTTTCTTAGCTTTGCGTCAAGGTTTGAAAGTGGCTCATCCATCAAGAAGACTTTTGGATCACGAACAATTGCACGACCAATTGCAACACGCTGACGCTGACCACCGGAAAGTGCCTTTGGCTTACGATCAAGATATGCCGTGATGCCTAATGTTTCTGCAGCTGCACGGACTTTTTGATCAATTACTTGTGGGTCAACCTTCTTAAGCTTAAGGGTGAACGCCATGTTGTCATAAACGGTCATATTTGGATACAGCGCATAGCTTTGGAAGACCATTGCGATGTCTCGATCTTTTGGTGCAACATCATTGACAAGCTTTCCATCAATATAAAGCTCGCCAGCAGAAATATCTTCTAGGCCTGCAATCATGCGAAGCGTAGTAGATTTGCCGCAGCCCGAAGGACCAACAAGCACCACAAACTCGTGCTCCTTGATAGTGAGATTGAAGTCTTGAACAGCGACAACACCCTCTTCAGTCACCTCAAGGTTGCTCTTTTTCTGCTCAGTTTTCTTACCAAAGAGAGACTTGCTCTTCTTCTCATTTGGGTAAATCTTTTTTATATTCTTTAAAACGATTTCTGCCATGATAAAAACCTTTCAGAAATGCCTATAGCTTGCTGCAATACATTGAGATTTAGCCTTTTACCGCGCCAGAAATGACACCATTGATGATGTAGCGCTGGCACAGCAAATACATAATGACAATTGGGACAATAACCATCATGATGCAGGCAAACATTGGACCCATCTCTACGCGTCCATATCCACCTCTAAAGTACTGAATCAGAATTGGGATAGTTTGGTATTTGGTTCTATCCAGTACGAGGTATGGAAGCAAATAGTCATTCCAGACCCACATGGTTTCGAGAATACCAACAGAAATATACGTTGGCTTCATAATAGGTAAAACAACATGGAAGAATGTCTGAAGTGGGTTGCAACCATCAATAGTTGCAGCTTCCTCAATCTCAAGAGGAATGGTCTTAACAAATCCAGCAAACATGAATACTGCTAATCCAGCGCCAAAGCCCAAGTAAATGAAGCAAATATTGAAAGGAGTATTAAATCCAAGCGTGTTTGCCATATTGGACAGCGTGAACATAAGCATCTGGAAAGGCACTACCATCGAGAAGACAAACAGGTAGTACAAAATGTTGCTAATGCGATTTTTTACACGAACAATAAACCATGCACACATTGAGCAGCAAACCAAAATCAGTGCTACAGATGTGATGGTAATTACTAGAGAATATCCAAAGGCTGCTAAGAAACCTTGCTTCTCTAAAGCGGCAATGTAGTTAGCAAAGCCTGCAGAGTTCTCTGATGTAACAAAATCAAACGCCGTGGATGTAGTAATAGTTGTTTCTTCTTTGAATGAATTCATCAAGATCATAACCATTGGATAAATCCATGCAAGAGAAAGAATGGTAAAGAATACAGCAAGAATTTTATTAATGATTTTATCGCGCTTCATTATTGCTGCACCTCCCTCGACCTGGTGGCTCTCAGCTGAATCATGACAATACAAATAACTAGAATGCAGAAAATAACAGCTTTAGCCTGGCCGATACCCATCCACTTTGCTCCCTGTCGAGCGTAGAAGGTATTGTAGATATTAAGAGCAAGCATTTCGGTTGCGTGCTTAGGCTCACCTGCAGTAAGTGCTAAGTTCTGATCAAATAATTTAAAGCCATTTGTTACCGTCAAGAAAAGACAAATAGTAATGGTAGACATAAGGTTTGGAATTTTTACCTTCCAAAGTGTCTGCCAAGCATTTGCTCCATCAACTCTCGCTGCTTCAAGATAATCACTTGGGATAGACTGCAGGCCAGCAATATAAATGATCATCATGTAACCAACTTGCTGCCAAAGAGTAAGAAGAATCATTCCCCAGAATCCAGCAGTGCTATTAAGCGCAAGAAGCTGCTCGCCCACAATAGAAAGCGCGCAGTTAATCAAAATATTCCAGATGTATCCCAGAACAATGCCGCCAATAAGATTAGGCATAAAAAAGACAGTTCTAAATGAATTGGTACCCTTAAGGTCTTTTCTAGTTAAGGCAAGCGCAATTGCAAGCGCTAATACATTAATAAGAACTGTTGAGACTAATGCAAATAATGCGGTATACCAAAAAGCATGAGCAAACTGTGGGTCAGAGAAAGCTGCTACATAGTTATCTAGACCAACTGGTTTAGCATCGCTAATGGTAATAAATTTACAAAACGAAAGATAAAATCCCTGCACAAACGGAATCATAAAGCCAAACAAAAAAGATAGCGCAGTAGGCAGAACAAATAATGGCCACCACCGCTTCAACATCTTAGCCATAGAGATACCCTCCAATAACAAGAGACGAGAAGAGAGATCTCTCTTCTCGTCTCTCACCAATCAAAGCATTACTAGAAGGGCTACTATGCGTTAGCCTCTTTTTCAGTCTTCCAACCGTCAACAAATGCAGACTTAACAGCATCCCAGTCCTCTGTTCCTGCTGCATAGCCCTTAAGTGCACTGGAGAGATTGTTCTTCCACTCCTGAGAAGGAATGTAAATGAAGTCCCAAGCAACAGACTCATTGCCCTTCTTTGCATACTCAGCTGCAATGTTTGCAAGAGCATTCTTAGTTGCCTTTGCGTTCTTGAATGGAATGGTGAAGCCCATTTCCTCAGCAATTGCAGTGGTAGCTGTATCAGAAGTCACGCACCAATAGATAAAGTCAAGTGTTGCCTTCTGAGAAGCGTCGTCTGCCTTGGAACTTACGCACCAATAGTTCTCGCCGCCGGAGCACATACCCTGCTTCTCTTCACCCTTAACACCAATATAAATTGGAATCATACCAAGAGCATCGTCACCAAGCTTCTTGATGTCATTGTATGCCCAGGTACCGTTCTGGTAGAAGACTGCGTCGCCGTTAACAAACTCTGCCACAGCGTCATCACCAGTCTTGCCAGAAAGCTCTGTTGGGCTGCATGTGGCATTGTTGATATAGAGATCAAAAATCTGCTTGTAGTTAGGGAGATACGTTCCCTTAATTTCTTTAGCCTCAGGATTACCAGTATCCTTGAACTCATAGTACAGAGGAAGATTTGCAAGGTGTGTGGTAAAACGCCAGTCAGAACTGGAATCAAGGCCAGCACTGGTAAATGCGCCCTTTACGCCAAGCTCTGCTTTGCGAGCCTGAATATCCTCAACGACCTTCTTCAGTGAGGCAAAGTCCTTGATGTCGTCTCCCTTATAGCCAGCCTTCTCAAGCAGCTTCTTGTTGTAGATAATGCCGTAGTCTTCCTCTACATAGTCAACACCGTAGACAACGCCATCCTCCTGAAGTTTAAGAGCGTCATTGGTGAGCTCATCCAGAATCTTGGCACCCTTTAGGTCAATACAGTAATCCTTTACACCAATAAGACCAGAAGGACCATTTGTCTGGAACAGTGTTGGAGCTACAGAAGCGTCCTTGTTAATCTCAGACTGGAATGTCTGTGCATAGGTATCAGAAGCAGCAGTTACTACCTTTACAGGAACCTTTGTTTCCTCAGTATACTTAGCTGCAAGATCTTTCCACTGCTGATCAGCCTCAGGCTTGAAGTTCAGGAAATAAACTGAACCGTTTGCAGAATCAGACCCTCCCTGCTTTTTGTCGTTATTTCCTCCACAAGCAACAAGACCCAGTGAGCAAAGAGCTGATGCACTTAAGGTGACAAACTGCCTACGATTGATACCGGACATAAGACTCCTCCTTAGAGAGTGCTCCTAACCCTTTGCTAGGTTGCATCTCTTCTCATGATTTTCATAAGCTATGCTTTGATACACGTTCAAAACAATTTTGCTTATGTCTACAAAATAAAAGTATATTAGTATTAACGAGTTGTTTAAACAACTCACTTCCGAGCGGTATGAAATTATCGGTAAATGGTATGAAAGGAATCATTTTATGTAACTTTCATTTTATAAAGCTACTATCTAATAAAGAGCAACTTGAACATGCAACTCCAACCTTCAACAGCACGTTAAGGAAAAAATATGCCAAGCGCACGGTTTAATACGATTTATCATGATTTAAAAAATAAGATCTTAGACGGGACATATGCGTATGAGTCCTATTTACCAACCGAGATGGAGCTTACTAAGATATATTCCTGCTCCAGAAACACCGTTCGACGTGCGCTCACACTTCTGTCCGATGAAGCCTTTCTTCAGCCTATTCACGGTAGAGGCGTACGCGTTATTTGGCAGAAAAAGCCAAGTGAGGTTATTGGCTCATTAGAAGGGCTTGAGTCCTTTCAAGAATATGCCCACAGAAACAATCTTGTACCTGAAACAAATGTCATTGTCTTTGAGCACGTTCCTTGCACAGACAGTATTTCTCATCAAACTGGTTTTAAAGCAGGAGAAGAACTTATCCACATTGTTCGAATCCGTAAACTCGACGGATCTTCTCGCCAGATAGACAACGACTACCTTTTAGCATCTGCCGTTGGAAATCTAACCATTGCTGATGCATCAACGTCTATTTATGCATACCTAGAAAACACGCTTCATATGAAAATTCTAAAGAGCAAAAGAACCATCAGTGTTGAACTGGCAACTGAAGAAGACCAGCAACATTTAGAGCTTGGAGATTTTAACTGCGTTGCAGTGGTGGAAAGCCATTCATTCAACTCAAAAGGCGTTATGTTTGGCTTCACACAAACTCGTAGTCATCCAGAAACGTTCTGCTACAAGGTTATTTCAAAAAGATAATCTGTGGTTAAATGTGCAGAATAAATTTCTTCTCTAGTTTGTGGAAAACGGTATAGCCAATTACGAGGGCAAGAACTGCAGAAACAAGGCAGCCTAAAATGGTGCTTGTTGCAGGAAACTTCTGGAAAAGAAGGCAGTCTCTAATAAATGTTACAAAGTGGAACATTGGATTAAAGCGCTCAATCTGAAGCATCCAAGGCGACATGATATTAACGGAGTAAAAGAGCGGTGTACCATACATCCAAGCAGTGGTTACAACGCTCCACAGGTGGATAACGTCTCTAAAGAAGACTGCAAGGGCCGAGAGAAGCATTGCAAGACCGATGCAAAAACAAGCCAGAAGAAGCAAAGCAACAGGTGTGAGCAATGAATAAATTGTCAGCGGAATGCGGAAGACAAGCATAACAATGCCAACAGCAATGAGCGAGAAAAGATAGTTTACAACCGCAAAAAGCACCTTCTGAACAGGGAAAACAACACGATTGATGCGAACCTTCTTAAGCAAGCTAGATGCATCAATAATTGAACGCATTCCCATAGTGGTTGCATCGTTCATCAGCTGAAACGCTGTGTTACCAAGAATAAGATACAGAGGATAGTTCACAACATCCTCGGCGCGGTTGCCTAAAAACGTAGAAAAGACAACTGCCATAACGGTCATCATCAAAAGTGGGTTCAAAACTGACCACACAACGCCCAAAATGGAACGGCGATATTTGAGCTTAAAGTCTTTACTTACCAGCTGACGCAAAATGAACTGGTCACGCTGATGTGTTGGATACCATGCATCTCGAGCAGAAACAGCAACAAGACTTGCACTATTAGTATTTGCAGAAACTACGCTTGTGTCCTGCGCATTATTAGTTTGTGTTGAAGACTCGCTCACGCGCTATCCTTTTCTACCGATTTCTGTATGGTTTATCCTAGCACAGACAGACAAAGCCGTTTAAACTTGAAACGTTGTTGAACTGTTTTCTCCACTATTTTATTTTGATATGTGGTGACAAGACTATTTAGTAACAGCGCGCTCAACAGCAGCGCTTGTAGAAATGGTGCAATATGTCTCAATCCCCTCTTGGACGCACGCTTATCATTGCTAATCCGGCTGCTCATAGCGGTAAAGGTGCTGCTGGTGCAGAGTTTGCTCGCCACTTTTTAACCAGCTATTCTGCTGCAACAGACGGATACGAGCTCAAGCTCACCACAGCTATGGGAGATGCGCGTGTCATGGCCGCAGAAGCTGCGGACTTTGATACGGTTGTCGCACTTGGCGGAGATGGCGTCATCCACGAGGTGGTCAACGGCCTCATGACCTTATCGCCAGAGGTTCGTCCAGCGCTTGGCATTATCCCTATGGGTTCGGGAAACGACTATGCACGCACTCTGGGTATGAAAATTAACGACCCCGAAGGCGCGTTTGCACAGCTGGTTCGCGGCAAGGTTAAGCAGCTAGAGATTGGTCACATCAACGACGTCTACTTCATGGAGACCATGTCGTTTGGACTTGATGCGGCTATTGCAGCCGATACCACAAAGCGCCGCGCGAACAACTCCTCTACCGAGGGCGAGGCGCTCTTCTTAACCTCGGGCCTCAAGTTTATGGCTGCAGGTAGCAAGGGTTACCCTTGCACCGTCTCATTTGATGGCGAGAAGGACATTGATCTTCAAGCGCTTATCATGGCCTTCCAGATTGGCCCTACGTATGGCGGCGGCTTTAAGGTCTGTCCACATGCGCAGCCTGACGATGGCCTTCTTACCGTCTGCTACAACACTAAAGTACCTATCATTCCTCACCTGTTGGCTCTGTTTGGCCTGGCTAGGGCTGGCAAACACGTCAACTCCCGCATCATTGAGGAGCGCCACCTCAAGCAAGCAGTGGTAACTTTCCACAAGCCTGTCCCAATTCAGGTAGACGGAGAAGAGCTTCCCTTTGCAGAGCAGTTTGTCATTGAAGTTATTCCCGCTGCACTTTCCGTGATTGTTCCCTAGCGCACAGAGCGACTCCTGCGCCGTAGGTCGCGCTTCGCGGCTCGGGCTTTGCTGGTTGCGCATTGCGAGAAGATCGATCTTCTCGCCAAAAGGTTTAACGTTAAAGAAACAGGGGCACCTGCCAGCGCAGATGCCCCTGAATTTGTATCGTGTAGGCTAAGACTTTACGACTAGAACTTAGCGAGCTTCACGCTCAAGCAGAGCCTTAACCTCAGCTGCGGTATCAAGCTCCATAACGCGAGCAGTGAGCTCATCTGCCTCAGCCTTTGTCCAAGCAGCAATGGTCTTGCGGGTACGCAGGACAGATGGTGCAGAGACGGAGAACTCGTCCAGACCAAAAGAAAGAAGGACTGGGATGAGCAGTGGATCTGCAGCTGCCTCGCCGCACATACCAACCATGATCTTCTCCTTGTTGCCCTCGCCGATGAGGAACTTGAGAGAACGGAGAACGGATGGCTGGTAGACCTCGTAGAGGTAGGCAACGCGATCATTGCCGCGGTCAGCGCACATGGTGTAACCGATGAGATCGTTGGTACCAATAGAGAAGAAGTCGCACTCACGAGCCAGCTTATCTGCAATCAGAGATGCAGATGGAGTCTCAATCATGGTGCCAACCTCAATGTCCTTGTTGTAAGCTACGCCCTCAGCGTCAAGCTCACGCTTGCACTCCTCAACAAGAGCCTTTGCCTCGCGGACCTCGTCAACAGTGGTAACAAGAGGAAGCATAATCTTGATGTCGCCAAATGCAGATGCGCGGAGAAGAGCGCGGAGCTGAACCTTGTACTGCTCAGCATTGTTGAGGCAGTAACGGATAGCGCGGAAGCCCATGAATGGGTTCTCCTCAGCCTTCATGTTGAGGTAAGGAATCTCCTTATCGCCACCGACATCAAGAGTACGAATGATGACTGGCTTATCCTTCATGCGAAGAGCAACCTTCTGGTAAGCAGCAAACTGCTCCTCCTCGCTTGGGAGCTCCTTAGCGTCCATGAACAGGAACTCGGAGCGGAAAAGACCAATGCCCTCAGCGTCAGCGTCAACTGCGCCGTTAGCGTCATCTGGGTTACCGATGTTAGCAACAAGCAGAACCTTGATGCCGTCAGCAGTTACGGTCTCCTTGCCGCGATAAGCCTCAAGAGCAGCCTTCTCTGCAGCATAAGCCTCAGCCTGAGCCTTGTATTCAGCAAGCTCAGCCTCGGAAGGATTGACAACAACCTTACCGTTAGTGCCGTCGACAACAATAGCGTTGCCAGTTGCAACCTCAGAAGTGATGTTAGGAACAGAAAGAACTGCAGGAATCTCAAGAGCACGAGCAATGATTGCGGAGTGAGAAGTACGACCACCAGTCTCGGTAACAATACCTGCAACGTGGTCCTTATCGATGTCTGCAGTCATTGAAGGAGTCAGCTCATGGCAGACAATGACGGAGTTCTCTGGAAGTGTGGAGAGGTCAACAACCTCTTTGCCAAGCAGGTCAGCGAGAAGACCGGTCTTGACGTCAGCAACGTCTGCTGCGCGCTCACGGAAGAGCTCATCCTCCATGCCAAGGAACATATTGTAGTACATGTCGTAGGCGTCGCTTACAGCCTGCTCAACGCAGGTGCCGCCATCAATAGCACCGTTAACAGCCTCTTTGATGCCCTCATCCTCAGCAAACTCAATGTGAGCACCCATAATAGCAGCGGCTTCCTCGCCCACCGTCTTGGTCATACGCTCAATCTGTGCGTTAGTCTGTGCAATAAACTTAGTTACAGCCTCTGCGTAACGAGCCTTCTCTGCAGCAGTGTCCTCAACAGTGTGCGGAGTAAAAGTGAGGTCTGGATCTACGGCAACCTGAGCAATACCGATGCCGATTCCGTTGGATGCATTGACTCCCTCAAACATACTTGCTCCTATCATTGTCCGTTTAGCGGTGTATAACGTTCTGCAAGCCTATCCACACAGGACAATAGTCGCAGAAACTAACCTGTCTTTTTACAGGGTAACATTTTTTTGACCTGTTACGTTGTGAGTATCTTTAAATAAATTTCAATAAAAAACACTTGGCGAGAAAATCTTTCTTGCCAAGTGTTTGTGCGTTCATGATAGTAAGGACGCTCTGTTTACTCCACGCGGAAAGAGCGCACCAACTGAGGGTTTCTCGCCAAAAGAACTATGCATTCTAGCTGCGATTACTACTCAGAATCTGCAAGCCAAGAAGACTTAGCCTCGCGGCTCTCCTCTTTCTGGCGAGCAAGCTGAATCTCTTCTGCGATAGAAGCAGGCATTTCTCGGCCCATCTTCTTGTAAAGAGCGGTGACAACGCGATCAATGGTTGCGCGCTTTGCGATTCCTCGGCTTGCTGCAGTTGCAGTACCGCAAGCTGAAGCGTAAATAAGCGCGGTGTCGTAATCGTAGCCAGCGGTAGTCTTTGCCAGGAAGCCTGCGACCATGGAGTCACCAGCGCCGGTTGCGTTAACCAGGCGAATCTTAGCGGTTGGAACAATGTGCTCAGTTCCGTACTCGTCCAGAAGTAGAGAACCTGCACCACCACAAGAAACGATAACGTTGCGAGCGCCGCCATCCTGGAGCTTCTTTGCAAATGGAATGCACTCTTCTGGGGTCTCTGGATTGGCATCAAAGATACGGCCAACCTCGTGGTTGTTAGGCTTAATCAGGAATGGCTGAGCCTTGATAGCCTCCATAAGCAGCTGACCGGGAGCATCGACAACAAACTGGATGCCGCGACCTGCAAGCTGAGCCATAAGGCGAGTATAGATATCCTCTGGAAGTGAGCTTGGAATAGATCCCGTAAGAACCAAGGTGTCACCTGCGCCAACAACGTCCATGCGCTCCAGCAGCTCATCAACCTTTTTCTCTGGAATGCGTGGGCCATTACCGTTGACCATGGTCATAACAATGCCGTTAAGCTTGACATTAATACGAGTAAAGCCAGAATCAAGCTTGACGAAGTTGCTTGGAATTCCCTGACGCTGCAGGTCACTGAGCAGGTATTCACCAGTAAAGCCACCAACAATACCCATGGCAACGGTGACTTTATCAAGCTCATTTAAGAGCGTGGAGACGTTAATACCATTACCACCACAGTGCAACTCTTCTGAGGAGGAACGGTTAGTAAAGCCCATGTCCAATGTGTTTGGATGCATGACATAGTCAAGCGCGGGATTAAGCGTCATTGTGTAAATCACGGCGAGTCCTCCGAACTACAATAAAATCATGGAGACTTCAGTATGACGCAATCGCTCTCAACAAACAATTAGAAACTAGCGACTCACAAAAAATAAAAACCCCGACGCAAGCCGGGGTTTGAAATTCAAATGGTGGATCGTCAGGGGTTCGAACCCTGGACCTTGGGATTAAGAGTCCCCTGCTCTACCAGCTGAGCTAACGATCCAATTAACGTTTCGAATGGGGTGGGAAAAGGGGCTCGAACCCTCGACCTACGGAGCCACAGTCCGTCGCTCTGCCAACTGAGCTACTCCCACCATTTGGCCACCTCATGAAACGCAGCTAAATCATTATTACAGAATCAGAAAAAGATGCAAGCGAGAAACGCAGATTTTTCAAACTCTTTTTTGATTTTCTTTAAAATCAGCCGGTGCAACGGGTTTCTCGCCAAACAAGATGCGGAGAAGAACGAGCTTCTCCGCAGGTGATCTCATGCACTATACGCGCAGGTATATGGCGGTATGGCAGTGGTGCGGTGTCAAGAAACCGCAATCAACCCGCTTAAAAGCCGCAGACTGTGTCTAGAAACCGTGAGCCGTAAGTGCTGCATCCAGGCGATCCAGCGCTTCTTCAATCTCCACACGAGGGGCTGCCAAATTCCAACGCTTGAAACCCTGGGCAGCCTTGCCAAAGAAGACGCCGTCGGTGAAGAAAATCTGGGCCTCAAACTGCAACAGATGCTCGAGCTCTTCTGGAGTAAGGCCAAGGTCCCTGAAGTCGAGCCACTGGAGGTAGGTTCCCGTGATTGGTGCGAGTTTCACCCGAGGGTGCTTGTTAGCGAAGAAGTCCAGGACCAATTTCTGGTTATCGTCAACAGCCTTGATGCATGCGTCCAGCCATGCCCCACCCTTGCTATAAGCCAGCTCACAGGCCTTGAAGCTGATTGGATTGCATGAGGTGGTCTCTCGGGCCTGCAGGCGCTTCTCGAGGCGGCTGCGCAGTTCTGGATTGCTCACGATGATGTTGCTGAACTGCGTGCCAGCCAGGTTGAAACTCTTTGAAGCGCTTGTGCAGGTAATGGTACGCGCTGCGACCTCATCGGAAATTGTTTCAAAGACGGTATGCGTAGAGCCTGGCATGATGAGGTCGTGGTGGATCTCGTCAGCAACCACGATGAGGTTGTGTTTAACCGCAATCTCTGCGATGCGCGTGAGCTCTTCTTTGGTCCACACGCGACCGCTTGGATTGTGGGGTGAACACAGGATGACCATGGTGTTCTTTGGCTCGGCGGCAAGTTTCTCAAGCAGGTCAAAGTCAATATCGTAGTGAGGACCCTCCGACAGGACAAGCGGGCACTCTACCAGCGCACGGTTATTCTCCTCAACTGCCATGTAGAACGGATGGTAGACAGGAGTAAACAGGATGACACCCTCGTCTGACTGAGTGAACTCGGCAACAGATGCAAAAAGCGCAGGCACCACGCCTGAAGAGTTGAGCAGCCACTCTGGTTTTACATCCCAGTTGTGGCGGGTCTTCATCCACTTGCACACAGTCTGCTTCATCTGATTGGTTGGCACGGAATAGCCAAGGATTGCGTCATTGATGTATTCCTTGAGGCCCTCGACAATCTCTGGGGCTGTGTGATACTCCATATCAGCAACAGAAAAAGGTGGAATACCAGGAGCTACATCAGGATTAACGTCATACATGACGTTCCATTTTCTAGAACCAGTACCAGCACGATCAACGCGTGATTCAAAATCGTAAGACATAGTGTCTCCATTCACGTAAGCCTGTAATCAGTGTAGCTGCTTTTAGTGTAGCTACTTTTCTTTTCCTTTGTCATTCTTCTGATAAGAAAATCTTTGATGGCACGACGTATTTGCAATCCTTATTGCTATAATGAACGACGCTATATGTCTCCTTAGCTCAGCTGGATAGAGCGTCGGTCTTCTAAACCGCAGGTCGCGCGTTCGAATCGCGCAGGAGGCACCAGAAACTCCAGGTAGACGGCTTGCCGTCTACCTTTTTTGTTAGGCCAACACTGCAAGTGCACCCTTTTTGCCCCCAAACTGTATGGCTACTGTAAAAGTAGAATACCTGTTCGAATAAAAGTTTTAACCAACAACGTACAGTTTGTGCATAAACACTGGCTAATATGCAGGAAAACTAATCAAGAAATTGATGTATCAAATGAGAGGTGCTGTTTTGGGTAAAAAATCCGTTTAGTTGGAGTTTATTTTTAGACTTCGTAGTTTTGGTGCTTACGTTTACCCAGCTCAGAAATTTTGTACTAATTTCCACAATTTTGTCCACGCAAAATTGCTGGTAGATGGCTTGCATAGAAACTAAGCATTTTTGGATACTCCAACTAAACGCATTTTTTACCACTTTGCCGCCGAATGGTACTCTATCGCTGAAAAATTTCACTCGGACGCACAAAAATACCCGTTCGATTCCACGAAATAGAATCGAACGGGTA
>JABZGY010000025.1:0-16913 GCA_015259155.1 Atopobium sp.
ATCGACGACACCGAGATGATCTGCCAGGCCGGCGTTGGCCTCAAAGAAGCCTCGGAGATGGCCTGTGAGCTGGACCTTTCTGGACTTGAGTTTGCCTGTGGCATCCCAGGTTCTGTGGGCGGCGCATGCTTCATGAACGCAGGCGCTTACGACGGCTGCATCACTGACGTGCTCAAATCCGTCCGTGTCCTTCTCGCCGATGGCACCTTTGCTACGCTAGACGCTTCCGAGCTTGACCTGGGTTATCGACACAGCAGAATCGCTGATGAGGGCATGATTGTGCTTTCTGCCACGTTCAATCTTCATCGTGCAGATGGCGAGAAGATCCGTGAAAAGATGGAAGAATTCACGCGCGCTCGCGAGGAAAAGCAGCCTCTTGAACTGCCTTCCGCTGGTTCAACTTTTAAACGTCCCGAGGGTCACTTTGTAGGCAAGCTTGTTACCGACGCTGGTCTTAAGGGCTATCGCTTTGGTGGTGCCGGTGTTTCTGATAAGCATGCTGGTTTTGTGGTCAACTACGACAACGCTACCGCTGCTGAGGTTCATGCCGTTATCGAGCATGTTCAGGCAGAGGTCAAGCGCCAGTTTGACGTTGAGCTCCACCCCGAGGTAAGGTTCCTCGGAGAGTAGCGAGCTACGTACCACGGTTCGCACGCGTCCGCACGGATCGCACGTGTCTGCACGGTACTGCCGCGTCCACAACGAATCGCTATGACAACTCCGCAAGAAAACGAGGGAGTCCGTCGGCGGCAATCGGCTTCTCCATGCCCGCGACAAGAGGGCGCAGATATGTCAAAGCAGCGTCGGTAACGCTGAAGCCGTCCTCGGAGATCATTTCTCGAGGTACAAGCTTTACCTTGTTTGCAACGTCGGCGACAGGGGTGGTGCGAATCTCCGTAACGTATGGGTCATCTGAAATTCGGTGAACGCCAACCATAATGCCCGTTTTACCTTGGAGAACAGCCTCAACTCCCGCGGCGCCGAGCGCCTCTGCCTCGTCCAAGTCAACTTTACTAGCAGCGTGCGAGGCACAGCGCTGCAGCGTATTAAGCTCAATGCCGCGAGACTTTACGCCCAGCTGATCCTTGGCCAGCTGCGATAAGTATGCCGCTGTTCCAGACTGCGCTGCAAGGTGACCAAACGTGTCAATTGCAACAGATTTTGCATCAAAAAGGAAACTACCATCTGCATGATGGACACCCTCGCTAACGACTACAATCACGTTGTTTTTCTCGCGAAGTCGCTGTTCAATGGCTGAAAGTAGTGCATGCTCATCAAGAGGAATCTCTGGCAGGAGCACAAAATCCGGAGCAGTACCGCAAATATCTTGCGCGAGCGCGCCAGCGGTCGTGAGCCAGCCGGCATCGCGGCCCATTGCCTCAATGAACGTTACATTTTTGCTGTTGTAAACGCCTCCGTCGCGGGTAAGCTCGGCGGTTACGGATGCAACGAATCGCGCTGCGCTACCAAAACCGGGGGTGTGATCGGTTCCCTCGAGGTCGTTGTCGATGGTTTTTGGCACGCCAACAACACGAACGGGACTTTCTACCTGGGCAAAGTAGTGAGACAGCTTGTCTGTGGTGTCCATGGAATCGTTGCCGCCGATGTAGAGAACGGCGTCTACCTGGTATTTCTTGAGCTGCGCATCAATCTGCTGGTAGATAGGGGAGATTGCCGCGGACTCTGAGGTTGCGGTAAGCTCCGTTCCAAAATCCGGCAGCTTAAAGCGGCAGCTGCCCAACCAGCTCGAAGGCGTTTTTCTTAGGAGCTGAAGGTTCTTCTCGCCAGGATTTGCGCCAGCTTGATCGAGTGCTTCTGGTTCAGATGCGGTGAGTTCAAGCACCTCCGTCAGGTCAACAACCTTGCCCTCAAGAAACCCTTGGATTCCGTTGCGCATCCCGAGTACGCGAAGACCCTGGGCGTGAGCGGCGTGAACAACACCTGCAAGCGATGCATTGATAGCCGCGGTTGGTCCACCTGACTGCCCGACTAGGATTGTGCGGATTGCGTGCTGGGATGTTGTATGCATGAGCGCCTCGGATTCTTGAGTGTTGACGTATCAAGTATAACCGTGACAGGAGGCTACAGCGTTAGTGAGACGCCGTGAGAATAATGTGATTTCATGCAATAAATCGCAAGAGCTGCGGTGTTGTTATATCGGTGATTGGGAATTGGCAAGAATCTGCAGATAAAGTGAAGCTTGATGGCTTGGATGCATTGTGAAATAGCTTCAGCAATGTGATTCCAACTCATCTGAGTTTGCTCAATTCATAGTTATGCATAAGCCCTATCTTATATACATAATTATGAATGAAGATATATCAAAGATTTAATTACCATAAATTTCAGGGTTAAGCAAACACACTTAAGTCAGATAATCTGCAAAATCAAAGGTGAAAAACACATCTAATGAAGATATTCTGCACGAGATGAGCATTTTAGGCGGAATGTATAGGCATTTTCAGCAGATTATCTGACATAGGTGTGTTCGAGCGTTTCGAAGCCGATGCGGATGCACCTGCGGAACCCGTGCGCCCGCTAAAAAACCGCACGCGGCGAGAAACCCGCAGGTCTCGCAGCCGTTCTCGGCCTGCGCCGCGCTCGCACTCGACGCCTGACCGCTGCGCCGCCCGCCGCACGCGCACACAAAAAGCCGCACCTCAAATGAGATGCGGCTTCGTAGCTTCTAGCAGCCTAAACGGCGTTGCAGCTCGGTTGGACCGGCCACTCACCGTCTAGCCCACAACCTGCGGGTTTAGCGAAGGTTGTAGAAAGCGTCCATGCCCAGGTACTCAGCGCCGTCAGCGAGGTCGTCCTCGATACGGAGAAGCTGGTTGTACTTAGCAACACGCTCGGTACGAGCAGGTGCACCAGTCTTGATCTGACCAGCGTTGGTTGCAACAACAAGGTCAGCAATGGTGGTGTCCTCGGTCTCACCGGAACGGTGGGAGACAACTGCGGTGTAACCTGCGCGCTTAGCCATCTCGATAGCCTCGAGGGACTCGGTCAGGGTACCAATCTGGTTGACCTTGATGAGGATGGAGTTACCAGCGTGAACCTCAATGCCCTTCTTCAGGCGCTGAGTGTTGGTAACAAAGAGGTCGTCGCCGACGAGCTGGATCTTCTTGCCCAGACGCTGGGTAAGGATCTTCCAACCGTCCCAGTCCTCCTCTGCAAGGCCGTCCTCGATGGAGACGATTGGGAATTTCTCAACCATTTCCTCGTAGTAAGCAACCATTTCCTCGGAGGTAAGGGAGCGACCCTCGCCCTTGAGGTCATACTTGCCGGTCTCCTTGTTGTAGAACTCAGAAGAAGCTGGGTCCATAGCAAAGCGGAAGTCCTTGCCAAGCTCAAAGCCAGCAGCCTTAACAGCCTCGGAAAGAAGCTCAAGTGGCTCCTCGTTGGACTTAAGGTCTGGAGCAAAGCCGCCCTCGTCACCAACACCGGTGTTGAGGCCCTGGGACTTCAGAGTGTCCTTGAGGGTGTGGTAAACCTGTGCACACCAACGAAGAGCAGTGGTGAAGTCAGGAGCACCAACAGGCATAATCATGAACTCCTGGAAGTCAACGTTGTTGTCAGCGTGGACGCCACCGTTGAGGACGTTCATCATAGGAACAGGAAGAGTGTGAGCGTTTGCGCCACCGAGGTAAGCGTAAAGTGGAAGCTCAGCAGAAGCAGCTGCAGCGTGAGCAACAGCAAGAGAAACGCCGAGAATAGCGTTTGCGCCGAGGCGACCCTTGTTTGGAGTGCCGTCAAGCTTGATCATGGCGAGGTCAAGGCCGCGCTGATCCTCTGCGTCCCAACCAATAACGAGGTCGCGGATCTCAGTGTTGACGTGCTCGACTGCCTTCAGAACGCCCTTGCCCAGGTAACGGCTCTTGTCGCCGTCGCGAAGCTCTACAGCCTCGAACTCACCAGTGGAAGCGCCGGAAGGAACGATTGCACGACCAAAGGAGCCGTCGTCAAGAACAACCTCAACCTCAACGGTTGGATTGCCACGGGAATCGAGGACCTCACGTGCGTGAACATCAAAAATCTGGCTCATAGCTCACCTTTCTTTAGGTTTAACAAATTGCTGATTGCACAGACATAACTAGTATACCCATTCTGTTATGAGGTGTGTATTGTAATTACAGATAGTATTGGGCTCGGAAGAGATAGTATTTGACCAGGCAGACGCACTGTCCACCTGGCCAAATAGAAAATACCTGCAGAATTGTTAGGTAAATATATAAATTATTTTTGCGGATACACAACAACCAGCAGCATCTTGAACTCTTCTGGAGCCTGAAGTGCATGTGGATGTCCAAGTGGCATAACAATGGATTGACCAGCTTCAAGGTTGTAAACGTCGTCATCGATGGTGATGCTTGCGCGGCCCTCAAGAATGGTGACAAATGCGTCGCCACCTGCGCGATGGCTTGCAATCTCTTCGCCCGCACCAAAGCCAAAGAGGGTGACGCTGACGGCATCGTTCTGCGCTAGGGTCTTGCTAATGACCTGGCCAGGAAGGCATGCAACCTGGTCTTTAAGGGTTACTACAGTCTTTGCGTCGATGTTCTTCATGACACCAGGAATCAATTCTTCGGACATACTAACCTCCAACGGTAAATGTTATCGATGACTAGCATTTACCCGATTCAGACGCCTTCAATCAGTAAATTTCCAAAAATTCGCAGGTAGAAATTGCTTTTTTTAAAGCAATTTGCTGAGCAGCGGAGTCATCTTTCCCTGAGAGACCACCATCACATGATGCATCGCACGTGACAGCGCGGTGTAGAGCCTACGGCGAGAAATTCCGTCTGCTTTATATACTTCCTCTTGTGCGTCGGCAACAATGACCTGATCAAACTCAAGGCCCTTTGCTAGTGCAAGGTCGAGAAGAACAACGCCCTTCGCGGGGAGGGAATCGTGGCTGGTGAGCACTTTGACTGGAGACCCTTCCAGCTGTTTGGCAAGCCAGCGAACACGAGACTTCTCGGTACACACAATGGCGGTCAGTCCGTCAAACTCTTGTGCCTGCTCAATAAGGGACTTCATAGTCTGCAGGTACTCGGCGCGCTCAGTATCTTTGTTGTCAGTGACTACCTCAAAGAACTCAGGTTTTTTGCCGCCGCGTTGAACGGAGCTTGTTTGGCCGCGCTCTTCTTCGCTCAAAAGCGAGGTAAACAGTGCGGTAATCTCGGGAGAGGAGCGGTAGCTGGTCAGAAGCTTGCAGGTAGAAACAGCGTCCTCGCCGTGTGTTGCGCTAAAGATTTTCTCAATCTGCCCAAACGTTGCGGTGTCTTCCCAAATTGCCTGGTTAGAGTCACCCAAAAGCAGGAAGTGCGCGCGAGAGAAGTACTTTCCAAGCACTATAAGCTGCGTCTCGGTATAGTCCTGCACCTCGTCAATCATGACAAACTTGACGTCCTTCTCGCCAGCTCCTGTGATAAGAAGTCGCAGGTAAATGCACTCGGCGCCGCTCAGCGCGGAGGTGTTGAGCATGCGCATGCCAATGCGGTCGATGCGGAGCCAGGAAGCGGACTCGATGACCTCGTGCGCAGAGGCAAAGCGCCAGTTGAGGAACTCGCGGGTGCGCGCCAGAACTTCTTCCTCGTCGGAAGGGCTGATGGTGCGACCAAAGACCTCAAGCTGCTGCTCAACGTCAAGGGAGAGCATCTCTTCTTGGATTTCGTCGTTGTGTGCCATCTGACCAAGCCTGCGCTCCAGGCGGGTGTGGAGCTCGTCTTTGGCAAGCGCGATGAGGCGCGGACCCACAGGAAATTGCGAGAACTTTGCCACAGAACTAGCCACCTGAGCTGGCTTGATAAGGGTGGTACCTTCAACAGAGATGGCCTTGAAGTCATCCTCGTAGAGCTCGAGTGAAGCAAGTTGCTCCTCAAGCTTCTTCAGAGAATCGGGGTTGTTGTGGGCGCCCGATGCGTGGTCGGCCAGGCCCAACGCCTTGAGGAAAGAATCCCAGGTAAATACCTGCGGATTGTGCTCGCCCATGCTGGGCAAAACGGTATTGATGTAACGAGAAAACATCTCGTTAGGAGTAAACAAGTACACCTGATCTGCGGTCAGCGTAGTGCGCTGCTGGTACAGAAGGTACGCGATGCGCTGCAGCAAAACGGACGTCTTACCCGAGCCCGCAATGCCGTTGACCAGCAGAACTGGCACGTCCTCGTGCCTGACCACAACGTTTTGTTCACGCTGGATAGTTGCGGTGATGGCCTGCAGTTTCTCGGTGTGCTGACGCTTTAGGGCGGCAAGCAGCAGCGAGTCTTCAATGGCAACCGTTGTGTCAAAGTAGAGGTTCAGCTTGTCGCGCGTGATGTCAAACTGTCGGCGAAGCTCCAGCTCAACCGTTCTTTTCTTGCCGTCTACCTGGTACGACGTAGTACCCATCTCTTGGTTGTAATACGTCTCGGCAACAGGGCTGCGCCAGTCAACAATGAGCGGCGTGCGGTCTTTGTCGGTGATGCCCGCCGCACCAATGTATACATCGCGAGAAGGACGTCCAGGTCGCATCTTGAGCGTGACCTTGGCAAAGTAAGGCTGCCTCAAGAGAATTTCGACGCGACCGAGTTTCTCGACAGTGAAATCGTGGTACTGGTTGTACGTATCAATAACACTGTTGAGCGTCTCAATGGCTGCAAGAGTCTCGATGGTTTCGTCCGCGCCGCCAAAGTCTGGGCGGATTTCTTCACTCATCTGACGAAGGTCTCTAGCTGCATCTTTTTGTGTGATGTTGAGCGTTGTGTCCAAATCCTCACGGATCTCAACAAGCTTTTGATATACGTGAGAGAGGTGCTCTTGTTCTTGCTGGTGGATTGGATCCATGATGCTCCTAGATGGTTGCGTCTTCGATGCGGCGGCGCAACTCGTCAATGCCCAGACCGGTCTCGGACGAGGTAATGATGGTCTGTTCAGGGGTAATGTGGAATGCCTTGCGCAGGGCGGCCGCGGCTTGATTTTGCTTGCCGCGCGCAATCTTGTCTGCCTTGGTAAACGCAACTACAAAGGGCAGCTCAGCCTCTTGGAGAAAGTTGATCATCTGTAGGTCAAGCTTTTGAGCTTCGTGCCTGATGTCAACAAGGCTGATGACCAGGTTAAAGCTGCGCTCTTGTTCAAAGTAGCCGCCAATGAGGTCGGCCCAGCGCTGTTTTTCTTGGCGAGAAACTCGTGCAAATCCGTATCCAGGCAAGTCTACAAATTTGACGCCATCAACGTCAAAGAAGTTGATATTTGCAGTTTTACCTGGGACGCTTGAAACTCGTGCGAGCTGTTTTCGTCCAATAAGTTTATTTAAGAGGGAAGACTTACCCACGTTTGAGCGGCCCACAAAAGCCACCTCTGGAGTCTCTGGAGAAGGAAGTTGTGAGATTGCTCCGTATGATGCCTCATATCGTGCGGTTTCATACTTAAGACCCATGATGCCTCCCATTGCGCTTCAAAAACGTAAGGTATTATTTTAGCGCAAACTGGAAGGAGTAAACTCCTTACACCCACGTAACTGCCTGGCAGCAGCGCTTGAGCGCGTCGATGTAGAGTTCACCAAAGGGCGAGAGGCTCTTCTCGTCGTGTGTAACGTAGCCAACTTCCATGTAATCATCAACAGCTAGAGGAATTGCAACAATGTTTGGGCCGTTAAGCTCCTCATTAATAAGACCGGTGCTGATGGTGTAGCCGTTCAGGCCAATAATCAGGTTGAAGATAGTGGCGCGGTCTCGGACCATGATGTCTTTATCGCGATCAAGCGTTGCCAGAAGCTCCTCGGAGAAATAGAACGCGTTGTGCTCGCCCTGCTCGTAAGAAAGGCGAGGGTAGGGGGCAAGATCGTTGAGTGTTACCGAGGAGCGCTTTGCCAGCGGGTTATCTTTTCCCACAAAGACGCTTGGTTTGCACTTAAACAATGGCGAGAAAACCAAGCCCTGGTCCTGCAGCGTTTTTCTAATAACGCGCTCGTTGAACGAGTTGAGGTAGAGAACGCCTACCTCACTTCTCAGTTTGGAGACGTCTTCAATAATCTCGTAGGTTTGCGTCTCTCTAATACGGAAATCGTACTTTGAACCGCCATGCTCTTTAATCAGGTTGACAAAGGCCTCAACGGCAAAGGAATAGTGCTGGCAAGAAACACAAAAGCGCTGCTTAGCGGGGGCAGTGCCCAGATAGCGCTCTTCGATGAGGTCAGTCTGCATGACAACTTGCCTGGCGTAACTCAAAAACTCCTCGCCATCTGCGGTAGGCTCAACACCCTTGCTGGTCCTGTTAAAAAGGGAGATTCCCAGCTCGGCTTCAAGCTCTTTGACTGCGCTACTTAAGGTAGGTTGCGAGATAAAGAGCTGTTTAGCTGCGGCGTTAATAGTGCCTGCCTTAGCAATTGCAAGAACGTATTTAAGTTGAGTCAGAGTCATAAGTCAGGTTTCTACGCAGAGGTTTTCTCGCCTTATTTAACGCCATACTGCTGGTAGTAGACATCAATGGAGGCCTTCAAGGTGTCGTCGATAATAACTTTGCCGTCAACCTCTTTGTTGTAGAGGGCCTCGGTAACCTCATCCATAGAGACAATGGCTGCGGTTGGCATGCCCCAGCGCTCGGAGACTTCCTGGAGTGCTGCGACTTTTCCGCCCTTGCCAACTTCCATGCGGTTGAGTGAGACAATAAGACCAACTACCTCGATGTTTGCAATAGAGGTAATCAGAGGATAGGTCTCTTCAATAGACTTGCCAGAAGTGGTGACGTCTTCAACCATGACCACTCTCTGGCCGTCTTTAAGCTCTGCTCCGAGAAGCATGCCAGCATCAGCGCCGTGATCTTTTGCTTCTTTTCTGTTAGAGCAGTACTGAACCTGTTTGCCATAAAGCTCATTGATGCCCATTGCAGTGATAACGGAAAGTGGAATGCCCTTGTATGCAGGACCAAAGACTACGTCAAAATCCAGGCCAAAGTTGTCGTGAATGGCGCGTGCATAATAAAGACCCAGCTTGTGGAGCTGCTCGCCTGTGACATACGCGCCTGCGTTCATGAAGAAAGGAGACTTGCGACCACTCTTGAGCGTAAAATCGCCAAATTTAAGTACGTTGCTCTGGACCATAAACTCAATAAATTCGCGCTTGTAGTCTTCCATAGTTTCTCCTTTAGCAGGCCTTTTAACGCAGCTGCACTTTGTAGGTATGTTCTACTGCACTAGTTTAGCCGAATTGCGGATAGGTGTTTTAGGGCGCGGTGTTTTATAGCGCGCCAGCTTGGCTGTGTGAGATTAGCGTAAATACTGCCAGTTATATAAAAGTGAGCGCCTGCCATGTGGTTATGCGGTATTCTAAATAGATATTTGTTCGTCTCGCAGGATAGACCTGCAGAGCGCAGGAAAAGCCTGCAGAGTGAGTTACAAGGAGGGTATGCCCGTGGAGCGCATCACGATTTCTGCATTGTACGCAGATGCAGAGCAACTTGGTGGCCAAAAAGTTACCGTGGCTGGCTGGGTACGTTCAGTAAGGGATATGAAGAATTTTGGCTTCGTCACACTTAATGACGGTAGCTGCTTCAAAGACCTACAGGTTGTTATGAATCGTGAGAACCTTGGCAATTACGAGGAGGTTGCTTCTTGTGGCGTTGGCGCTGCTCTGATTATTGAGGGCGTCCTTGAGCTTACTCCTGATCGCCCACAGCCTATTGAGCTGCAGGCTCAGACTATTGTGATTGAGGGACCATCCAGCCCTGACTATCCAATGCAGAAGAAGCGCCAGTCTCTTGAGTACCTACGTACGCAGCAGCACCTTCGTCCGCGCACCAACATGTTCCGTGCGGTCTTCCGCATCCGTTCTGTGGCTGCTTTTGCTATCCACCAGTTCTTCCAGGATCGCGGCTTTGTCTACGTGAACACCCCAATCATCACCGCATCTGATGCTGAGGGCGCAGGCGAGATGTTCCGTGTTACCACACTTGATTTGAACAACATTCCACATACCGAGAAGGGCGATGTTGACTACTCAAAGGACTTCTTTGGTCAGTCTTCTCACCTCACCGTTTCTGGCCAGCTTCAGGCAGAGAACTTTGCTATGGCCTTTGGTGACGTGTACACCTTTGGCCCAACGTTCCGCGCAGAGAACTCCAACACACGCCGCCACGCTGCAGAGTTCTGGATGATTGAGCCAGAGATGGCTTTCTGTGATCTTGCACAGGATATGGATGTTGCAGAAGAGATGCTGCGCTACGTTATTGCATACGTACTTGAGCATTGCCCAGATGAGCTTGAGATGCTCAACAAGTTTGTGGATAAGGGCCTGCTTGAGCGCCTGAACCACGTTGCAACTTCCCAGTTCTCCCGCGTTTCTTACACCGAGGCTATTGAGATTCTGCAGGAGGCAGTAAAGGCCGGTCAGAAGTTTGAATACCCTGTTGAGTGGGGCATTGACCTTCAGACCGAGCACGAGCGCTACCTCACCGAGCAGCACTTTGGTAAGCCAATCTTTGTTACTGATTATCCTGCAGAAATTAAGGCTTTCTACATGCGCCTTAACGATGATGGCAAGACTGTTGCCGCAGCTGACTGCCTTGTTCCAGGCATTGGCGAGATTATTGGTGGTTCACAGCGAGAAGATCGTCTTGAGCTTCTGGAAAAACGCATTGTTGAGCTTGGTATGAATCCCGACGACTATAAGTATTACTTGGATCTTCGTCGTTATGGCTCTTGCACACACTCTGGCTTTGGCCTTGGCTTTGAGCGCCTTGTTATGTACCTCACCGGTGTGGATAACATTCGTGACGTTATTCCTCACCCTCGTACGGTAGGTAACGCCGACTTCTAAGATTGCAGGTCATAGGTGGTATGGGGGAGCGCAATTGGTGCGCTAGCTCAACCGCCAGAGTTGCCAAGTCTTCCTAGTTGGATTTTTGCGTGCAGGTTATGCATAGCCGTTATGCAAAAACTGCATAGCAGAGATGCGAGATAAAAGTTTTTCTCGCCATATACCGATATATTTGCCCGTTGGCAGTAAAAATAGGACGTTCGTGCAAAATTGCGCGGGCGTCCTATTACGCTATAAGGAGCAGCTTTCTGCAGATGACCAGCGGAGGTAAACATGGTAAAGACTTTGGTTCTTGTACGACATGGTGTATCTGAACGTGGCTCTGAAGACATGAGTCGAGAGCTCACACGTGCTGGTCAGAGGGCTTTATCTGCCAATTATCCTCATATCTTTGGCCTGTTGGGACCGGAGGGTGAAGAGGCCGAGATTTGGACAAGTCCTGCCCTTCGTGCACTTGAAACTGCAGAGATTGTGGCAGAGGCCCTGGATGCAGAGGGCTTAGAGATTCATGACTCCCTTTACGATCAAGATCTTCCTGCGCTTCAGGCAGAGCTTGAGCACGCTGATGCAGAGACGCTGATTCTTGTTGGTCATGCTCCATTTTTGGGTTATGTTGCAGAGACTTTGCTGGGATTTGAACTTCCGCTGACAAAGGGTGCTGTATGCGCAATTGACGTACGCGGTTCACTTGGACATCAGCATGAGTGCGTCTGGAAGCAGCTTGGAGATGTTCGCGAGCCTCACGGTAAGCTTCTTTGGCTGGTCAGTGGCCCTTCCACTCAGCCCTGGGAGACACTTGACGCTTTGGATGAGGCATGCGCTCATGCAGCAACCAACTTGGAGGACGCATATGCAGAGTTCCGCGCTCATCCAGAAGACCCTGCGGTAATCGCTGCATTTAGGTTTGCCCTCAGAGGAACTCAGCTACTCACCAAGTTCTTCTCGCCACTTCTTAATGAAGAGGCGGTAGAGATTGCTGAGCCTGTTTATAGGCTGATGCTTGGTGCAACTACACGTCTTCGTGAGATTGATGGCTTCTCTGATACCGTTGCAGATTTGATGGAGTCCGGAGAGCTTTCTCAAGGCTCCAAGCTGGTCAGCGCTGTCGAGGCAGCTCGCGAGAATGAGCGTGATCGCGTCTGTGAGGCTCTGCGCAAGAAGGCGGTTCGCCGTAGTCTGCGCTGCGCTTTGGATGAACTCTTTGAGCCCGCTTGGTCAGACGCAGTGCTACAGGATGGCATCTCGTTTGAGGATGTCAGCAGCCGCTTTGATTACATGCTTGAGACTATTGATGCGCGCCTGTTTGGCCTGGATATGACCAGCTTCTCTGAGGTACACCATGCAAGGCGAGAAGTTCGTGAAGTTGAGCACATTCTTTTCCACCTCAGTGACATGTTGGGCGAGAAACGCGCAAATTACACCCAGATTATGCAAGATATTGACTCTGAGCTCAGTACTGTTTGCACAGCTCAGCGTAACATTTCTCTGGTCAAAGAGTGGAAAGACTCTATGGACTTCAGAGATGTTACCTCAGACCTCGCAATTGTTTCAGAACATGAAAAAGTTTTGATTGAGCGTGTTATTGAGGGTAGAGAGACTAGTATCCTTAGATAATCACATAGTCCACGTTTGGAGCGCATTGACGTTTGCGCGGCGTGGATGATGATTATGAGGGAGGATGCTATGTCTGAGAGCATCGAGACTCGCTGCGTGCAGGGCGGTTATCAGCCTGGTTGCGGTGAGCCTAGGCAAGTGCCTATCATTCAATCAACCACGTTCAAATATGACGAGTCGATGCAGCTTGGAGAGTTGTTCGACCTCAAAGCTGCTGGCTATTTCTATTCTCGCGTTCAGAATCCAACGCTGGATAATGTAGCTTCAAAGATTTGTGCTCTTGAGGGCGGCACTGCTGCAATGCTGACTTCTTCTGGTCAGGCAGCAAGCTTCTTTGCCGTCTTCAATATTGCTGAGGCCGGAGATCACTTTATTGCGCTTTCCACCATTTATGGCGGAACCTTTAACCTGTTTGCTATCACCCTTAAAAAGATGGGTGTGGAGTGCACGTTTATCTCGCCAGATGCAACTGACGAGGAGATTAACGCAGCATTTAGGCCAAATACCAAGTGCGTCTTTGGTGAGACTGTTGCAAACCCTGCGCTGGTTGTCCTTGATATTGAGCGCTGGGCAAAGGCCGCTCATGACCATGGCGTGCCACTGATTGTTGACAATACGTTTGCCACGCCTGTGAACTGCCGTCCTCTTGAGTGGGGAGCAGATATTGTGACCCATTCCACTACTAAGTATATGGATGGTCACGGCTCTGCTGTTGGCGGCGCTATTGTTGACGGTGGCAACTTTGACTGGGCTGCTCACGCAGATAAGTTCCCAGGTCTGACACAGCCTGACCCTTCCTATCACAACCTTGTGTATGCAGATACCTTTGGTAAGGGCGGCGCTTTTATTACCAAGGCAACCGTTCAGCTTATGCGTGACTTTGGTTCTATTCAGTCGCCTCAGAGTGCTTTCTATCTCAACCTTGGTCTTGAGTCACTACATGTTCGTATGGCTCAACATTGCAAGAATGGCCAGGCAGTTGCCGAGGCGCTTGTTAACAATCCTAAGGTTGCGCACGTAAGCTACCCTGGCCTTCCAGGCGATAAGTACTACGAGCTGGCTCAGAAGTACCTGCCAAACGGTTCCTGCGGTGTTATCACTGTTGACGTTGCAGGTGGTCGTGAGGCTGCCGAGAAGTTCCTGGGTAACCTCAAGGTATTCTCCATTGCTACACACGTTGCAGATGCTCGCTCTTGCTGCTTGCATCCAGCTTCTTCAACGCACCGTCAGCTTACTGACGAGGAGCTTGTAGCAGCAGGTATTACCCCAGGTACTGTGCGCTTGAGTTGTGGTATTGAGGGCACCGAAGACCTTATCAACGACGTCGAGCAGGCACTTGCTGCGCTGTAGTTAGACGCTCTATAACCGCTCATGTTTATGGCGAGAAGATCTTGGAATCAGAAGATCTTCTCGCCATGTTTTTGTGAGGAGTAAGTTGTTGCGCGGAGCTGTGAGAGAGCAGGCTATTGAGCTCGGGAGATGGATTCTGGGTCCAGGTGATCTTCTGGGCTGGAGAGCTCGGGAGCTGAAAGCTCTGCCTCTGCAAGCTCTGCCTCGGTGAGCTGGGTATCCTCGTCCTGGAGCTCAGACGCATCGTTTGCGTCATCAGCGTCTACACCCTTAAAGTGCTTGCGATAGATGTGGATGAGGCAGCCAACGGAGAGCAGTGCCGAGAGAATGTTGGATACAACTGAGACGTACCAAAGCGCGTCCAGACCAAAGGGCTTCAGCATCATAAGCGAGCTGATAGGGAAGATGAGTGCCATAAAGACGCTCAGAAGATTGGAAATCTTTGTTTGTTTCAGGGCGATGGCAAGACTCTCGGTGCACATAGTAATCCAGCTAAAAATGAAGATAAATGCATGGATACGCATGGCTGGAATGGCCATGTTAAGCAGTTCTTGTGTTCCTTCTGGCAGGTACAGCTTGACCAAGAACTCCGAGAAGAAGAACGAGACGCAGAAGGCAAAGATGCCAATGATGATGCCTGTGGAGAAGATGTACTTCTCGATAGCAAGTACTCGATCTTTTTTCTTTGCGCCCCAGTTATAACCAATAGCTGGCTGCATGGCGTCGGCCTGTCCATAAATGAGTGGCTGGATAAGGCCGCCAGAGTAGAGAAGCACGCCGTAAGAAGCAATGGCAATATCTCCACCAAGGGTGAGCAGGGCAGCGTTCATAAGCAGGGAATAAATCCTACTTGAGATGTTCTGCATAAAGATAGGAAAGCCGTTTACAAAGATCTCTTTTATGTGCGTCCAATTAAAGTGAGGCTTCACAAATTTGAGAATCTGCTTGTTGCCAATAAAGGGCCAAACACCGTAAAGGGATGAGAAGGTAATAGAGATGCAGTAACCCAGTGCCGCATACTCAACGGATAATCCCAAAACTCCCAGGAAGTAGTATTCAAGTACGGTTCCCAAAATTGCAGAGATAAAGGCAATGCTGGTAGAACGCCTAATTTTTCCGCAGATCTTAAGGAAATTATCAACAGCGTACGAGATGCACATAACTGGTAAGAAAAGAGTCCATACGCGCAGGTAGATAGTTCCTTGCTCGGCAATCTTACCCTGAGCACCCATCAGCGCCAGAACGTTTGGTGCACAAAAGAAGAAGAAAATGCCGCTGATAACACCTGTGGTAATAAGCATGATAAATGCGATGGTAAAGATGTTATTAGCAGTCTGGTGGTTCTTCTTGCCATGTTCAACTGCAATAACCGCAGAAGCGCCAACGCCAATAAGGTCGGCAACAGCAAAGCAGAGAATGACCAGCGGAATGGCAATGGTCACTGCGCCAAAAGACTCCTGACCCAGATAGCGTCCAACAAGGATGCCATCTGCGGTGTCGTAGAGCATCGACGCAAGCATAGCAATAGCGCCTGGAAGGGCTGCTCGTATAAATAATTTAAATGGTGGTGTTTCCGCAAAAAGCTTATTCGATTCCATAATTCTCCTCGATTAGTGGTGGAACATGTCAGACAGACTCGTGGTGTGGACATGTGACACGCTCACGAGAAGATTAAAAAAGCATCGAACAAGCCTCCTTACATACTTGCAGGTACACGGACAGTTGCACATACTAACACAGCAAAGTAGCTAATGCTATGATTTATTTGAACATTTTGGACAAGTGTGAGGATTTGTTGTGCCAACGGAACAGAAGAAAGACATGGGCGTTGAGTTAACCAAGCTGGCTGAAAACTCAAGAGTAGGAGAGCTTTCTAAAAAGGTCACCGAGGCATCATCTGAGCTGGCAGAAAACGTTTTTGAAGTAGCGGAACGTGCCGAGAAAATCCTTGTAGTTGATGAGGACCAGCCGCTGAACCGTCCTGCATCTGACCGAGTTAAGGCCACTGTTCCTAGAACTCCTGCTCAACATATCTTGCGCATTGTTTCAATTGTTTTGATTATCTTGGGAGCAGCAGATGTTCTGACTACGTCGGCATCTCTTTTTGCAACTGTTATGGGCTTACAGCCTGCTGTTCCTTTGGAACAGCTTGAGTTCAGCGGTGTGTATTTTACGTTCAGCAATAACGTGCTTCTAGGCTATGTGTTTGTATTGCTTATTGGTGTGTTGCAGGTTGTAACCTCGGTACTTGGATTACGTGCAGCCAAAGACTCATCAAAAGTTGAACCATACAGATTTCTTTGCTATCTGATTGGTTTGATTATTCTGGTAGGAATTTTATGGGCTTGGGGTAGAGGAGAGTTGATTATTCTTGATCCATTTATTCAACTCAATACTATAGTTTACGTGGTAATTTGCTCTAATCTTGCGGATAAAGTAAAGAAGGAACATGACCAGGGTATTGTGGGAACTACATATTGGCGCTCTCGTCATCAGCGAGTTCTTCACTTTTTTGCACTGGTTTCTATCACGCTGAGTGGAATTGCACTTTTTCTAGTTCTGATTTTGCTTGGATTGCATGATTTTTCTAGAGTTGTAAATCAACCAGTTTTAGATACGGTTAATCAATTCCTTGAACAACAGGGAATCCTTACCATTTTCTTGGTGACACTTGGTGCGGCATTTTCTCTTATTGCAGGTCTTTTAGCTCTAAAGGGTTCAAATGATGCCCGATTTATTAGACCGTATATTCTTGCGGTTACCGTTATCGTTCTGTTTGACATAGTAAGAATTGTCTTTACAGCATTAACACAGGGCATCCCTGCCGTAAACAGCCAAGATATCTTTGAGTTGGTTTATAACGCCACGGGATGGTACTTGGCTATTCGTATTGAAGCAGGACTTCCTAATAGCTATGGTCTACGCTTGTGGAAGAAATTTACTTCCTAGGCGCAGCGTAGTGAATAATTGCTTGCAAAAAGCCTCTGTATCTGAACTGCCTCCCATTTATTGGACACGAGAAATGGGAGGCAATTCAAAACACACCTAAGTCAGATAATCTGTCAAAAAGACGTATACATAACGCAGAAATTACCACAAACATGCAGAATATCTGACTTAGATGTGTAAAATGCCCGCAATTGAGCAGAATAT
>JABZGY010000026.1:0-16833 GCA_015259155.1 Atopobium sp.
AGTATCAGACTCAACAGTAAGGGTAACTGTCTTTGCTGCCTCATAGTCATTACCTGCAGCTGAAGCATTACCGTTGAAGTAATAGTAATACGTAACGGAGTATGCACCAGGAGTCTTAGAAATCTCTTCTGCCTTCTGAGCAACAGTTGCTGCATCCATGGTTACTGTATCAAGTACAACTGCACCACTCTGATCAACAATCTTAACGCGAGCATCGGCAGAACCAGCAGCAGGGGTAACCTGACCAGCACTGTGATCAACCATAGCATCAAGGTTATCAAGAATGGACCAAGAATCCTGGTTAGCGGTAATAGTGCTGTCGTGTGCCGTAACTACCTGTCTAAGCTCTGTATAAAGTGGAGGAATAACGCCGTTGTTAAGATCAAGTTCGTCAGTTGAATTCTCAGAAGCATTGATGACAAGGTTGCCGCTAGAAAGAGAAGTGTACGAATACTCCTGATACACATCGTCAGCAAGATCATTATCAACAGCAAGCTGCCAGCCAGGAAGATTAAGGTACAGTCCCCTATTGGAATTTCCAGTATGAACTGAATAGCCATAATCCCTCATGGCAGCCTTAATATTGGTCAAATCAATGTAGTATGCACCGCCGGTATACAGTGCATCATTTTCTGTTGCGCTGTGACGATCTTCATACAGGATATTGTCAACGTGAATATCACTTGCAGAAATAGTTGGCATGTAATTCCACTCGTCCTGTGGGATAGCGTAATAGCTACCGTCAGGCCTAATAATTACGCCAAGATATTTCTTATTGCTGCTAAGAATGGAATTGTTTGTTCCCTCTTCCAAGACCTGCCTTGCAAACCTGACTGAAACACGAGGGTTTCCGTAAGAGGTTCTGTGATCAAGCAGATACTGGGTAAGACCCACATAGTTGGTACCATACAGATTGAGAGTAGAGCCATTGGTAAGTGTCAGAGGAACAGTAAGCGTAATGGTCTCACCAGCGGCCAGAGTACCAGAGACAGAAACGGAACGCATCTCAGCATTGTCCTGACCAGCTGCCTGGTATGCTGCATAAGCATTAGCTGCAGGCTGAGAGCCAGAACCACCGTTCAGTCCACTAATGTTCAGATTAATTGCAGTTGCTGTATTAGTTGATGAGAAGGTAAATCCAGTTGCACGCAAATCAGGATTAGGGCTTGAGCTGACATAGTAAGTAAGTGGCAGCTGCATAACCTCGTTTACAGAAACTGGAGATGAAGAGATGTTGGTAATCTTTACCACTGCCTGCAGATTCTGATACTTATCAATATCTACAATGGAGCGGTTCATCTGAGTGGTGTCATTATCCTTATAAGCGTAGTTAGATGTCTGACCAGAAGCATCTGTAAAGTAAATAGAACGCTCAATAAGGCCATCTGCACTCACAGATGGAGACACGTTAGTAGTAGTGCCGTTATAGAACGAATTGTTACTTGCAGCGTATGCAATATTTGGCATAAAGATTAAAGCTGCCAAAAATGCAAACATAACAGCAAGAAAACTGCGGCCCTGCATCTTTGATGTCATAGGCGTATTCCTCCTCAGAATAAAAACTTAGCGTTATATTCTCGCATTAACATACTGTTGAAGGAATAGAGATATTTGTTGCTCACATAAAAAGAGACGCCATCTTTCGATGACGTCTCTTGACAAATCTCTAGATGCGCAAAGTACTCTACTCTGCAGCCTCTTCAGTTGCCTGTGCGTTAGCCTCAGACTCAACAAGGTGAGCCTCAAGATCTGCCTCAGCCTCAGCTGCTGCTGCCTCTGCTGCTGCACGCTCCTCCTCTGGAAGTGGAGTGACCTCAATGTCAATGCCAAGGGTCTCTGCAGCTGCCTTCATAGACAGGGAGATGCGACGGCGGTCAAGATCAATCTCCATGACCTTTACCTGTACAACGTCGCCAACCTTGCAGACCTGGGATGGAGCAGTGACGTGCTGCTTGGCCATCTCGGAGATGTGGACAAGGCCCTCAACGCCGTTGCCAAGGTCAACAAATGCACCAAAGGTAACAAGCTTGGTGACAGTGCCCTCGATGATAGCGTCAACTGGGTACTTGGAAACAAGTACACGCCATGGATCCTCGGAAGTCTGCTTAAGACCAAGGGAGATACGCTCACGGTTAAGGTCAACGTCGAGAACCTGAACCTCAACCTCCTGGCCAACCTTAACAACCTCAGATGGGTGGTTAACGTGGTTCCAAGAAAGCTCGGAGATGTGAACCAGGCCGTCAATGCCGCCAAGGTCAACAAATGCACCAAACTCAACGATGGAGGAAACAGTACCCTTGAGCTTCATGCCAACCTGGAGCTTGCCCAGAATGTCCTGACGCTCTGCCTTACGAGCCTCCTCAAGAACAATACGGCGAGAAAGAACAACGTTGTTGCGGTTGCGATCCATCTCGATAACACGAGCCTCAATACGAGTGCCCATGAATGCACCAAGATCCTTGACACGACGGAGGTCAACAAGGGATGCAGGCAGGAAGCCACGGAGGCCAATGTCAAGAATCAGGCCGCCCTTAACAACCTCGATAACCTCGCCCTCAACGGTCTCACCAGCGTTGAACTTATCCTCAACTGCCTTCCAAGCACGCTCGTACTCAGCACGCTTCTTGGAGAGAACCAGACGGCCCTCTTTGTCCTCTTTCTGGAGAACAAGAGCCTCGACGTCCTCACCCAGGGAGATGACCTCTGCAGGGTTAACGTCTTTACGAATAGAAAGCTCACGAGCAGGAATAACGCCCTCAGACTTGTAGCCAATGTCTACGAGGACCTCATCGCGCTCAATCTTGACGACGGTGCCGTTGACAAGATCTCCCTCATCAAAGTCGGTGACAGTGCCGTCGATCAGGCTGTTCATTTCCTCATCGGAAATTTCATCCAAAGAGAAGATGGACGAGTTCTGAATCTCACTCAAAGGTGGACCCCTTCCAAAACGGGGCCCCGGTCAACATGGTTGCTGCCAGAGTGCCAATACGTGGGCTTCTCTACTCGGAAACTTACATGCTCTCGGGGGCCAACAGATACAGTGCATAGCTTGACGCCATACGGGCAATAGGATAGCGCTCTTCGGCTGATTAAACAAGCCAAAGAGCGCTACTTTGCACAGCTATTACGCAAGTTTTACAAAATTTCTTCAAAGTTTGTTTCTTGCGAGAAGATCTTGTTGTGCTTACGCACGAAGACGGTAGCCTTCTTTCTCTACGACAGCTCGGTACGCATCGACATCAATCGGATTTTTGCTGAGGATACGTGCCTGACCACCAGCTAGAGTAACCTGCGCCCATGTTCCCTCAATACTATCGAGAGCTCGAGTCACATGATTGACGCAGTTCTGGCAAGTCATACCACCAATCTCAAATGTTTGAACATAAGGGTAATGAGATTCATCTTTGTCTTCTGGACCATCTGCAGCAGAAACCTGCTCTGTGTTACAGGTAGTAACGCCTGTTCCCTCATCAGAGCAGCAGCCTTTTTTACCTGCAGCAATTCCGTAAACACGATAAACCGCAAAACCGCAAAGCGCTACAACAGCAAGAATAACAATAATATTGATTGGTGACATACAAACTTCCTTTCTGTTGCTGTTTTACTACCCACCATTTTATAGATTATTCAAAAAATGATGTTTTTCTCGCAAAATTTAACAGCAACAGTAAAAATTGTAATGCAGTTTAAGCAGAAAGCTTTGCACCAAGGCCGCGAAGAGCCTCAAGAGCATCGTCATCTGGCTCAAGGTTGCAGATAAAGGTCTCAATAACGTTGACGCCCTCTGCCTCAGCATTCTGCTTCCAAGTCTCCATCCAGTCGCCGGTTCCCCAGTCGTAAGAACCAAAGAGAGCGGTTGGCTTCTGACCAAGCTTGCCAGCGCAATCGTTGAAGAGCTCCTCAAAATCAGGATCAAGCTCCTCGTCACCCATAGCAGGGCAACCAAAAGCAAATGCATCGTACTGATCGCACATATCTGCAGAGAACTCAGAAGACTCAATAGCCTCGGTGTCTGCTGCACTTGCAAGCTCTTTTGCCATTGCCTCAGTATTGCCCGTCATGGACCAATACACAACTGCCACTTTACTCATACATTTCCTCCTTCTGTGTCCAGGTTCCCCCTGGAAAACTACACATTACTTTCAATACCTCAACAAGAAATCCAAGCACACCCCTTATGCAACCTGGCATTTCTTGGTATTGCCATACGATGAGAGAATCTGCGCTAAAGATTCCCCTTGATAAAAACGATGCTTGCACTGGTCTTCTGCATCTTTAAGTCTCTCGAGACGAAGGCGAGTTTCTTCCGTGTTGTCATAGACTTTCCAAGCACCAGTAAAAAGCTCAGACTGTCCATTCATAAAGCCTTGAACATCAGCAAGTGGGTAGCCCAGTACCAGTCCAATCTCGTGCGGAAACGCGGCCTTTCTTGCATGAAAAGCAAAAATTTTTGAACGCATGCTCTTCATCAACGCCTGCACTGACTCAGTGGAATGGCCAAAGGCAGCCAGAAACTCACAGTGCTCTGATTTGGCGAGAATATCCTCAACAAGCTCAGGTCTATAGGCAACAAACGTCACCTTTCCGCCAGAAATAGCAGAGGTAGCAAGGAGCGTTACCCCAAACAGTGAGAGCTCGTGAGTAGCGTTGCATAGAAATGACCTCAACGTTGGATCAGTGCAGACAAGGCTTGCACAAGAGCTACAAGACTTATGAGAAGCAAATGAAAAGAGCGCAGCCGGCTTAACGTGAGCAATAACACCAGCAGCACAGCGAACAAATGTTGTTGCAAAATCGTGACAGAGCTCGGGAGTATACGCTCTCCCACCCTCATTGAAAGCAGGTTTTTTATCAGCGGAATATGCATAGGGAGAAGTAACGTCCAGGAGCAATGAATTCTCAAAAGAAGTAAGACAATCCATACCGTACTTGCTCCCTTCTTAAAAATGCGCCGTCGACTAAAAGGGAGCCGACGGCGCCTGGATTCCGGACCCTTGGAGAGGGGAAAGGTTCCGGACTGATAAAGCAATTTTGTTAGAACTAGCTCCTGTTATATAAAAACCTTAACAAGTTAACCTATTCTAACTATTTAAAGTGTAAGCCTTAGCTAACTAAATGCAAGAGAAAACTCAAAATATTTTTACTTTTTGACAGAAAAAAGCTCTCGCCTCTTACGAATAAGAAACGAGAGCTCTAATGCAATCTAAAAACACTTTGTTGACGCACAAGTGCGTTCTAAGCAATCTGTCCTTCAGTCAAGAGCATCTTTACCTCAGAAGGAACATTAGGGTTATGAGCTGCAGTGGTAAGCAGTGACCTTGTGTTTGCAAGCGTTACCATAAGTGTCAGAAGATTGTGCATATATGCAGCGGCACTTACAGTAATAAGACCTGCAACACCTGCAGCAATGAAGGAGCTGTTCAGCGCAACAATCGTGCGATAGTCAGCATGAATCCTCTTCATTACCTGCTGGCCCAAAAGACGCATGATTACCAAAGATTCAAGCGAATCATTCTTAATTGAAATATCCGCAACGGCACGAGCAATATCAGTTGCATCAGAAAGCGCCAGTGAAACATCAGATACGGCTAGTGCAGGTGAATCGTTGATACCATCGCCTACCATTGCAACGGTGTAACCCTCCTGCTGGAACTTCTTAACATACTCGCACTTATCCTCTGGAAGAATCTGTGCCACATAGTCATCAAGACCAAGCTTGTTAGCAACACTTGCTGCAACGTTTTCTGAGTCACCGGTCAGCATAACCATACGCTTAACACCAAGAGCACGGAGCTGCGTAATAGTTGCTGCTGCATCTTCCCTTACAGGATCGGTAATACAAATTGCTGCAATAAGTTTTGAATCCTCGGACATAAAGATAATGGACGAAGTTGGAGCAATCTGTGCAAGGTCGTCCTGAATTCCCTCAGGCATTGGGGTCTTCTCGTCATCAAAAATGAAGTGAGCTGAGCCAATACAGACCTCTTTGTCGTTAACCTTGGTACGAATACCGTGAGCAACAACATACTTAACTTCTGCGTGGAACTCGTCTTTGTGCTTGAGGCCACGTACCTTTGCCTCGTTCACAATTGCACGAGCCATGCTGTGTGGGAAGTGCTCCTCAATACATGCAGCAAGACGCAGAAGCTGGTCCTCGGTGCGACCACAGAAACTGACAATGCACTCAACATGTGGAACTGCCTTTGTCAGCGTACCGGTCTTATCAAAGACGATAAGATCAGCAGCAGCGATCTTCTCGAGGTATTTTCCACCCTTAACCGTCATGCCAAACTTGGCTGCCTCATCCATTGCGCTACCCACTGCAACAGGAGTGGAAAGCTTAATGGCGCAGGAATAGTCAACCATAAGAACGGTCATAGCCTTAGTGATGTTTCGGGTGATTCCCCAAATACCAAAGAAGGCAAGGAAGCTGTAAGGAACCAGCGCATCAGAAAGGCGCTCTGCCTTAGACTGTGCGCCAGCCTTAAGCTCAGCAGACTGCTCAACCATATCAACAATGTTGTCGATACGAGACATTCCTGGAGGAGCAGTGACGCTTACCATAAGGTCACCGTCTTCAAGAGCGGTGCCTGCGTAAACGGTTGAGCCAGGCTCTTTGGTAACAAGGCGAGACTCACCTGTCATGGCAGCCTCGTTCATCTGGCCAATGCCTTCAACAACTTTTCCGTCAACAGGAAGAACGCCACCAGCGCGCTGGTGCAGAATCATACCCTTCTCAACCTCAGAAAGGGCAATCATAACGTCCTTGCCGTCAATACGAGCCCAGACGTTCTCAGAACGAGTGATTAGGCCATCACGAAGTGCAAGACGTGCTCGGCTTGCCACGTGGTTCTCCATAGCTGCAGACAGCTCAAGCAAGAACATGACCGTAGATGCATCTGCCCACTCATTTCTTAGAATTGAAGTGGTGATAGCAGTTGCGTCCAAAACCTCAACGGTCAGCTCTTTCTTAAACAGGCGCTTAACGCCTTCCACGACAAATGGAATGGCGCGGAGAATAACGTAAGCGTAGTTAGCAACTGCAGGCAGTGGCAAAGAGCGCATAATCCAGCGGCGTGCGAATGTGGTCACAACCTCCATCTGGAAACGATTGTTCTCAAGAGCCATCTCAATTGAGCTGCAGAAGTCCTCAAGACCTGCCTCTTCTTCTCGTGGCAAGTTCAAGACATCAAAAGCGCCAACAGCTGCAAGTACCTGGTCTCTCTTGAGAGGATCAAACCTTAGCAAGAGAGAGCCGTTTGCCATGTGAACTTCTGCATGACGAACTCCGTCAACACGCATCAGCTCATAGGAAATACCACGGGCTTCAGCCTCATCAATATGACCCAGGTCGCATTTTGCACGAATGCGACCTGAGATTTCATTAGTAATTGTGAAGCGCATGAATTATGCCTGTGCGCCCTCTGCGTCGACCTGCTTGGTAACCTCAGCGCGGATACCCTCCTCGAGCTCAGCAAGGCGAGCGCGAACTGCAGCGTCAATCTTGGACTCACGGCGAGCCTCTGCAACAACGTCGTTAGCCTCGTCAACGACGTTCTGAGTCTCTGCGGAAACGCGGTCAGTTACGCGAAGACCGCATGCAGTTGCCTTGACAGCTACCTTGTGAAGAGTGCCGTTAGAAGCAAGACCAGCAACAACGCCAGCAAGTGCAGCGCCACCGGCTGCGAGACACCAATTGTTCAGTTTCATGTAAATCCCCCATCTGCTTTTTGCAAATTAATCGGTTAATGACCTATTGAAGATAAAATTTTTTTACGAAAAAAACAAGTGAAAATCATTACTAATTAGTTTTCCTAATGAAACAATTGTACACAAGTAATTTCTTACCTGCGAAAACGTTTCCTATGGTTAGCCATGGTGTACATATAAATTTTGTGAAGAAGCTACTCTGAGTCGTTACTTAAATTATTGATATTTGTTCGTATGGGTTAACAATTAAATGAATAAATAACATTCTCTCTATGTCATTATTGTGAAATTTAAATTGTGTACAATTTATTTGTGTTAGGTTACAGCTACTGGGGTACACTACCCAAAGAAAATAAGTCATCCAATGCTTCGGACAATCTGTGGCTAGTTGAAAGGAACATCATGGCAAACACCAATATCTATGACCTCTCCGTAGAAGAGCGTGACGGCTCCGTAACTTCCCTCTCCTCTTTTGATGGTAAGGTTCTTCTGATTGTCAACACTGCAACTGGTTGCGGCTTTACCCCACAGTATGAGGATCTTGAGCGCATTTATACCGCATACAAAGATCAAGGCTTTGAGATTTTAGACTTCCCTTGCAATCAGTTTGCTGACCAGGCTCCAGAGTCTGATGAAGAGATTCATCAGTTCTGCACCATGAAGTTTGGCACTAATTTCCCACAGTTCAAGAAAGGCGACGTCAACGGAGAGACTGCAAATCCTCTCTTTGAGCGCCTTGCAACAGCTTTCCCCTTCCAGGGCTTTGGTAAGGGTATCAAGGCACTTGCTCTGGACAAATTTGCTAAGGCAAACAACAAGAAGTTTGGCGACAAGGCCTACATCATGTGGAACTTCACCAAGTTCCTTGTAGACCGCCAGGGAAACGTTGTTGCTCGCTTCGAGCCAACTGCCGATATGGCAGAGGTTGAGTCCGCAGTTAAAAACCTTCTTGCCTAAGGCGAGAGGACCGGTCTACTCATGAGTTCTTCTCAGAAAGAAATGCAGTCCGTCACAGCCGCCAGCACGTTTGCTGGCGGCTCTTCTGCACTCGCCAACTCCCCCGATATCCCCGAGCTTCTCCTCAAACACCACCTCTGCTTCCCGCTCTACAGTGCCTCAAAAGAAGTGGTACGAAGGTATACTCCGCTGCTTAAGCCCTTTAATTTAACGTATACACAATACATTGCCATGATGGCGCTTTGGGAACATGAATCCTTGGATGTCAAAACTTTAGGTGAGCGTTTATTTCTTGATTCAGGCACCTTGACTCCACTTCTTAAAAAGCTTGAGGAGAAGAGCCTTGTGCTGCGTCAAAAAACAAACAAAGACGGACGTCAGCTAATTGTTTCCCTCACCCAAAAAGGCAAAGACCTTAGGCGAGAAATGCAAATAGTCCCACATCAGATCGGCTCATGCGTTAATCTCTCGACCGAAGAAGGCGCTGAGCTTAAACGATTGCTTTTAAAAGTTCTTTCTAACGTTACAGAAAGCTAGATTTACTATGACCCAATCACAGGTAACCATTACCTCTTCTGAACGTGAAACTGCCATTGTACGCACGAGCGCCATTGGCATTACTGCCAATGTTGCACTTGCGGCATTCAAAGCAGCTGTGGGCATTTTATCTAACTCAATTGCTGTTACTCTTGATGCAGTGAACAATCTTTCCGATGCAATCTCATCAATCATCACCATTGTGGGAACTAAACTCTCTAACAAAAAAGCTGATCGCGAGCATCCTTTTGGTCACGGACGTATTGAATACATCACTACAACAGTAATTGCTGCAATCATTATGTATGCAGGTATTTCTTCACTTATTAAATCTATCCAAGACATCATGAATCCTGTTACTCCAGACTACAGTCCCCTGTCTTTAGTCATCATTGCAGTAGCTGTGCTGGTAAAGATTATTTTGGGTCGCTACGTCCGCTCTGTAGGTAATCGCGTAAACTCCGACACCCTTATTGCGTCGGGTTCAGATGCACTTTTTGACGCCACACTCTCTACTTCTGTTTTATTAGCTGCGCTTATCTTTATCTTTACAAAAATCAGTCTTGAAGCATATGTGGGCGTTATTATCTCTGTGTTTATCATTAAAGCTTCAATTGAGCTGTTACAGGGATCTATCAAAGAAATTATTGGTATGCGTCCTGACGCTGCTCTTTCAACACTTATTTACAACATTGTGAAAGAGGATCCAGACGCAGAAGGCGTCTACGACCTTATTATCCACAGCTATGGCCCAGATAAATTTGTTGGCTCATTCCACACTGAGGTTCTTGATACCACTTCAGCTATTGAGATTGATACGATGACTAGGCGTCTGAGTACAGAGATTTACAAGCAGACATCAGGCAAAATAATCATTGCTGCTATTGGTATTTATGCGAGAAACACCACCGATAATCGCATTGTAAAGATGCGCACTGAAGTAACTGAAATGGCTTTAGCTCATGAAGGTGTTCTTCAAGTTCATGGTTTTATTGCTGACATTGAAAATCAATTTATGGCCTTTGATGCAGTCATTGAGTTTGGTTATGACGGCAAACAAATTGTTCACGATATTATTCATGAAGTAGAAGCAGCCTACCCTGACATGAACGTCTCGGTTCTTTTGGACCGCGATACAAGCGATCTTTCTGAACATGAAGAAGACAGAGACTTGCACTAAAGCAAGTAAATACATCCTAAAAAGGGGCGAGCCGCTGACACCCAGAGTCAGCGGCTCGTGTTCTACGCTCGCAAGAAAGGGAGAGGGTCTTTCTCCGAGCTACGGGAACCTGAATAAAGCAAGCAAATGAATTGCTTAAGAATATAGTAAGTTAACCGAGGGAAACTTACAAGAATCTTTTCAGTTTTTTTATCTAATTTCGTAAACTCTACAAAAAGTTAGACTAAGTTTACATATCTATGGATTTTTATCTTATATCAAGAAAGTCCGAGATAAATGTGTATTCTCGTCCTTGTTTTTAAATGGTCTTTTTTTACTCACCCACCCTTGTACGCTCTTTACATTTGAACAAAAAATCCCCCGCACCACATTGGTACGGGGGATCAGGTTAGCTTACTAAGCTAGTAATAGCTTATGCCTTTGCAACCTCGGTAAGGTTGGTAAGGATCTTGTCGTCCTTCTTATCCCACTTTGGAGCAGGACGGAAGAGCTGGAAGAGAATTGCTGCCAAGAAGGCAAAAGCAATAACAGTCCAGACACCGAAGGAACCAAGAACGAAGAACTCCCAGAACTGGTTGATGATAAGACCAACAATCCATGCAAATACGCACTGATAGCCAATAGCAAACCAGAACCACTTAGAGTCATTCATCTGACGACGGATGGAACCAACTGCAGCAAAGCAAGGTGCGTCAAGCATATTGAATGCAACAAATGCGCACATAGCACCAACGTGAAGAATGCCACCAGCATCGGTGAACATACCAGCGAAGCCAGACCACATAGTAACGGACTTCTCGCTTGCATCACCAAGACCGTAGAGAACACCAAAGGTAGAAACAAGGTTCTCTTTTGCGATCAGAGCAGAGATGGAAGCTGCAGTTGCCTGCCAGTTTGCAAATCCAAGAGGAGCAAAGATAACGCCGATGAAACCACCAACAGCTGCAAGCAGGGAGAAGTCCATGACGTTCCCAGGAGCGCCCTCAATGCCTGGAAGGTAACCAAAGACGCCGTTTGCGCCATCCCAGGTTGCCCAACCAAAGTTGGAAAGAACCCAGATACCAATAGCCGCTGCGAAGATGATGGTACCAGCCTTAAGGATGTATGCAGAGATACGCTCCCAAACATGCATTGCCCAAGACTTGATAGAAGGCATGTGGTAATCAGGAAGCTCCATAACAAATGGTGCAGGCTCGCCCTCAAATGCCTTAGTCTTCTTCAGCATGACTGCAGAAATAACAATCATTGCAACGCCAAGGAAGTAGAAAGCAGGAGCAACCCACCAAGCAGAAGAGCCACCAATAAGAACACCCATAACCAAAGCAATGATTGGCTGCTTTGCGGAGCAAGGAATCATGGTGGTGAGCATTGCAGTCATACGGCGGTCCTTCTCGTTCTCAATGGTACGAGTAGAGAGAACACCAGGAACGCCACAGCCGGAAGAAATCAGAAGTGGAATGAAGGACTTACCGGACAGACCAAAGCGACGGAACACACGGTCCATAACAAAGGCAACACGGCTCATGTAACCGCAGTCCTCAAGGAAGCACAGCATGACAAACAGAACAAGCATCTGTGGGATAAAGCCAAGGACAGAGCCAACGCCGCCGATAATACCGTCAACTACAAGGCTAGTGACAACGGGGCTTGCGCCAGCACCTTCAAGAGCACCGCGAGCAAGATCAGGAATACCTGGGACATACATGCCGTATTGGGAAGCATCTGGCTCAGTAGCAGCGCCTTCAACAGCAGTCTTAAAGCCAGCGGCAGTTACGCCACCAAGAGTCTGGAGTTCCTGACCCTCAGCAAGAATTGGCTGGCCATTAGCATCAAGCTTAAGAGGATTGTCGTCAGTATCAACGAAGTTGCCATCCTCGTCATGAACTGGTGCGCTCAGAGCAACAACGTTCTTCTTGGCAGTCTCTGCCTCAAAGCTGGTGATAGCGTCAGAATCCCACTGTTTAGCTTCGATTGCAGCACGAACCTCAGTAGTATCAATACCAGCCTCGTCAGCTGCGTTGAGATATGCATCAATCTGGTCACCATAGTGGTGAGAGTCAAACTCATCCTTTGCCTCATTGTACTCGGCGTCGCCGATACCCATGAAGTGGAAGCCCTTGTCAAACAGGTTATCGTTGACCCAGTTAGTTGCTCCAGTACCAACAGTAGAGATGGAGATGAAGTACACAAGAGCCATGATGATAACGAAGATTGGAAGACCGAGGATACGGTTAGTAACAACGCGGTCAATCTTCTCGGAAGTGGTCAGCTGCTTTGGAGCCTTCTTGACGCAAGCTGCCATGACGCCAGCGATCCACTCATAACGGTCAGAAGTGATGATGGACTCAGCATCGTCATCACGAGACTGCTCAACTGCAGCAATGATCTTCTCAAGCTCAGCGGTCTTCTCGGCAGAAAGGTTAAGAGGAGCAATTGCATTTGCATCGCGCTCAAAGACCTTAATGGAGTACCAACGAGAAAGAGTTGCAGGAGCAAGGCCCTCGATTGCAGTAGCAATCTTGCCAAGAGCCTCTTCAACCTCTGGGGTAAAGCACTTAACACCCTCAGCAGGAGTTCCCTCCTGGCCGGCCTTAATTGCAGTCTTTACCAGAGTGTCAATGTTCTTGTTGCGAAGTGCGGAAACCTCAATAACCTCAACACCAAGCTGCTTGGAAAGCTCCTTGGTATCAATGACGTCACCGGACTCCTTGAGCAGGTCAACCATGTTAAGACCAAGGATAACTGGACGGCCAGCCTCAAGAATCTGAGTAGTCAGATAGAGGTTACGCTCCAGGTTGGTAACATCGAGAAGGTCAATAATGGCGTCTGGGCGCTCATTAATGAGGTAGTCACGAGATACCTGCTCCTCAGGTGAATAAGGAGACAGAGAGTAAATACCAGGAAGGTCGACAAAGGTGACGTCCTTATCAGCTCGCCAGTTTGCCTGCTTCTTCTCGACAGTAACGCCAGGCCAGTTGCCGACGTAACCGTTTGAGCCCGTAAGCTCATTGAATAGGGTGGTCTTACCGCAGTTTGGATTACCTGCAAGACCAATAATAGTCTTTTGTGCCATTAGGCTTCCTCTACCTTGTGAACGTCTACTACTTCAATGCTTGCAGCTTCATCCTTGCGGATAGAAAGCTCGTAGCCACGAACTGTGAGCTCAATTGGGTCTCCCAGTGGTGCTACTTTCTTGACGTAAACCTCAGTGCCCTTAGTAAGGCCCATGTCCATGATGCGACGTTTCACGGCGCCTACACCCTTTAGCGCAGCAACCGTGCAACTCTCCCCCACCTTAACTTCTTTCAGAGTTGCCATAACCTTCCTTTCATCGAAACACGTATTAAAAGCCGCGGGTTTTACCAGCAGCGCAATACAACAAAGTGTTTAGAGCGGAGAAACCATGATGTGCGACGACATCTGACGATTCAGTCCAAGTCGTGCACCCTTAACGCTAACAATAACGTCGCCGTTGACTCGTGAAATAACCTTTACCTCGGCGCCCTCAACAAAACCAAGTGTTGAGAGGTGCTGGCGAAGATCAGAAGCACCCTTAACCGTTACGATCAACGCAGTCTCTCCCTCACCAAGCATGGCAAGAGGAAGAACTGGACCAGAATTTGCAGGACCCTGTGAGGTCTTTTCTGTATCCATGCATCCCCCCAAAATAACGTAGGCAAACTAAGTTTGCTCTTTCGAACTTTTACTTCATTAGTATCAACTAAAAGTTAAGGTAATTCAACTTTCATTTAATAATTAAAGTAAAAATAAGGCGAGAAACACTGTCTACCAGTGGTTTCTCGCCTTATAAATATTGCAACTTTATTTCAGGTAATACTAGTTTTACGTAAACATAAACATTTGTTTGCTCAAACTTATGGCAAGCGGTGTGACATCAGCCCGTATTCTGCAGACCTGCGGCAACACCAGACACGGTGCACAAAATCAAATACGTAATGTTTGCACGTTCCTCTGGAGTAAGCATGTCATCCCTTATACGAAGCTCAGACAGGGCATGCACCTGCGTAACCGAGAGAATATTAACAAATGGCAGACGTAGTCGGATAACAGGACCAAGCACACGACGGTTCTCCAGAGGCCACTTGTTTCCGGTGATAGCAAGTACCCATTTACGCGTGAGCGACATCTCAGAGAGAACCATCTCTGAAAGCTCAGGACGATCGCCCAAGGCCAGGTAAAGCCTTGCAATACGAGCATCAATTTTGGAGATTGACATCTCAATGTTGTCGATAAACGTAGTGAACAGCGGCCACTCTTTATATGCCTCGCGGAGGCGTTCGATATCCCCTACTGCCTCGCAGGCACTGCCCAGTCCGTACCAAGCAGCCAGGTTGATACGAGCCTGTGACCAGGAGAAAATCCAGGGGATAGCACGCAAGTCATCAAGAGACTTGGCGCCCAGGCCACGTTTTGCAGGTCTTGAACCAATGGGGAGAAGACCAATTTCTGTCAGAGGGGTAACAACCGAGAACCACTCAGCAAAGCCATCGGAGTGAATGAGCTCCAAGAAACGCTGCTTGGACGCTTTATCAAGCTCAGAAGCGAGCGAAGCAAACTTCACGTCTGTCTGGGTATTCTTCTGTTCAATAGAAGGTGCCATCTGAAGCAGTGTTGCTCCAGCAACGGACTCTACGTGACGGCGAGCAAGCGTTGGGTCACCATAACGAGCAAAAATAACTTCTCCCTGCTCAGTAAGTTTAAAGCGACCGTTGACTGAGCCTTTGGGCTGAGAAAGAACAGCACGGTTTGCAGGACCACCACCACGACCAACTGCACCGCCACGGCCATGCATCAAGATGAGGTCAATGGAGTTCTTTTCTGCCCACTCTGCCAAAGCAGCCTGGGTCTTATGCAGTACCAACGTTGCCGTAGTTGGTCCTTCATCCTTAGAGGAATCAGAATAGCCCAACATAACCTCAAGCTTGCGGTCTGTCTGAGCAAGACGTGCCTGCACCTCAGGAAGCTGAATTACCTGGTCAAGTGTAGCAACGGCGTTTTCAAGGTCTTCAATTTGCTCAAAGAGTGGAATAACGTCTAGTACAGGAACGTCTTCTTCATTTGCAAACGCAAGACGTGCAAGCTTATAGACATTCTCAACATCCTGAGCAGACTGCGTAAACGAAATAATATAGCGACGAGCAGCGTTAATGCCATTCTTCTTTTGAATTGATCCAATGGAGCGGAAGGTGTCTAGCACCTCCTGCGTCATAGTATCAAGTTTGGCGGGTTTCTCGGCAGTTGATGGATGTGCCTCAAGATCTGCAAGTGCACGCTTGTGCACCAAAGAGTGCTGACGGAACTCCATCTCTACCAGGTGGAAGCCAAAGGTCTGAGCCTGCCAAATAAGCTTCTGAACAGGACCGTAGGCAATACGGAAAGCCCCTGCTTGAGCCAGGGAGTCCTGAATAACACGCAGGTCAGCAATAAACTCTTCGGCATTTTGATACATAAGATCAGCATTGCGCTCAATGGTGGCACTGAGTCGACCAGAAATAACGCGCATAGCCGCGCGATGCAGCTCAGATCCAGCCTTATCAATAGCCCTAGAGGTCAAAGCCTGGCTCATCTCAACCTGCTGTGCCCAAAGATTTGCAAGGGCAGGCGAAGCTGGAGTTGAAATACCATCAAGCGTCAGGCCGCGGCTTACCTCCTTGGTTGCTCGAGCCAATGCCTGCAGTACGTGTACACGGTACTTCTCGGCAACTTGGCGAGAAACCAGGGCGGTAACGTTAGGATTGCCATCGCGATCGGAGCCAATCCAACTACCTGGACGGAAGAATGGCGGGCAGACAGGTGGCACACAACCAGCATTTTCTCCCAGCACCCAGTTATCAAAGCGACGGTACACCGAAGGAACCATCTCAAAAAGGGTGGTGTCAAAAATGTTAAGGACGGTATCTGCCTCCTCCAAAGGAGTTGGCTTTTTATGACCGATAGGAGACGTACGGAACAGGCCGTCAATCTCTTGCAGCATGCGACGCTCGTTTTCCATACGAGCAGGACCACCGAGTCTCTGGCGCTCATCAAGAAGCTCTGAGATGGTACGGATTCGACGTTCAACATTTTTACGGCGAGCCTCAGTTGGATGCGCAGTAAAAACAGGGTGGAACTCAAGGCGATTAAGACGTGCTTTTGCCTCTTCTTCACCGCACTCGTCAATAAGCTGCTTATATGCAACAGTTATCTCGTTGATAGGGTCTTCTGCAGAAGATGGATCAACAGAAGCCTCACGAGAACGCAGGCTGGTAACGCGATAGTTTTCTTCACAAAGATTTGCCAGGTGGAAGAAAGTGACAAACGCACGCATAAGAAGTACGGAGTCTTCCATGCTCAGGTTATCAATGGTAGAAGCAAAGCGAAGGAAAGCATTAAGCGATTCCTTCTCTGAATCTACTTTGAGTACCGCATTGATTGCCTCAAGCAGCAAA
>JABZGY010000027.1:0-16022 GCA_015259155.1 Atopobium sp.
AAATCTTATTTCTAGAGGCGTGTTTGTTACTTGATAGCTCTTATGATTTTCTACTGCATCCTCTTGCGGAGACTAAGCGCAACAAGAGTAGTGCCGGCTGCTGCGACAACACCTGCTACAGAACTTGCATCTCCTGTGTTAGGTAGAACGCGCTTCTCGCGCCTTGGTGCTGGTTGCTGGGACGCATCAGAAGCAGGTGCAATTGGTGCAGGTGCGGGCTCTGGTTCTGGCTGAGGCTCAGGTTCTGGCTCTGGTTCTGGCTCAGGATTTGGTGCCCAAAGAGGAGCAAAAAAGTAATAGTAAGTTGTAGTGTCGTCACGCAGGTCATCAGTAACGGACCACGTGGTAATATCAGCAAAATTCACGTGAACAATTCCATTAGCATCAACGGTGTAAGGCATTGACTGGTCAGGAGTTGCGTTATCCCTTTGATTACTGAGAAGTATTTCTGACGAATATCCTACCAGCGTGTAACCATCTCGCTGAATATTTCCATCAAAAGTAAAACTCTTATGATCGTCTGAAATCGTCGCAGGGATATAGGCATTTCCGTTGTATTGAGTGCCGTATGCGCCGACAACAAGATTAATCCTAATATTCCAACCAACTTCAGGATCATAATAACGAACAATAGTTGCACCATTGTCATCTGTTGAGGTGGTGCTGGCAGCAGCCTCAGTTGAAGTGGTTGTCTCAGTTGTCGCAGTCGTCTCAGCTGCGGTGGCTGCTTCAGTTGTAGCGGACGACTCGGTCGAGACGGTTGTCTCAGCTGTGACGGTTGCCTCAGTTGTGGCAGTTGCTTCTGTCACCTCAGTACCCTCTGCAAGCGCAAGAGAAGAAAGCACTGGCGAGAAAACCAATGCTCCTGCAAGAACACCGGAGAGAATAAGGAGCTTTGTGCTGTTGTGAAAATGCTTAGGCATAAGGATTTATTTCTACTAGGAGGCGACTATTTACTGCTGCAGTTTCTTGCGAAGGCCAAGAGCAACAAGAGTGGTGCCAGCTACTGCGATAACACCTGCTACAGAGCTTACGTCACCAGTGTTAGGCAGAACGCTCTTCTCGCGCCTTGGTGTAGGAGTTTGAGTTGCATCAGAGGCAGGCACAACTGGGGCGGGCTCTGGTTCTGGCTGAGGCTCTGGCTGAGGCTCTGGTTCTGGCTCAGGATTTGGTGCCCATAAGGTAGTTAAATGATAGCGAAACGTAATAGTGTTTGTATCAATATTGTCGGTAACACTCCAGGCAACAATATCATCAAGATTCATATGAACATTGCCACTCTCATCGATAGTATATGGTTTCGACATATCTGGCGTTGCATTGTTTATTTCCTCTTGCGAAAAATAACCTGTTGAAAAACCTACCAGTGTGTATCCCTCACGCTGAACATTGCTGCTAAAAGAAACACTCTTAAAATCACCTGAAATAGTTGGTGGAATATAATCTTTTCCGTTATAAGTGCCGCCATCTGTTGAGACTGAAATGTGGATTTCGCGCATTATGCCATCGGCGCCCATATAAGATCCAACTGCCTCTGCGTCACTATCATCATCTGTTGAGGCAGCAGCGGTCGTCTCAGTTGTAGCAGTCGCTTCGGTCGTAGCGGCAGACGACTCGGTTGAGGCGGTGGCCTCAGTTGTGGCGCTTGCCTCAGCTACCTCAGTACCCTCAGCAAGAGCTATCGCAGAAAGTACTGGCGAGAAAACCAACACACTTGCCATAACGCCTGCAATTGCGAGCAGCTTTGCGTTGTTATGCAAATACTTCTTCATTTCATATTCCTTAACTCGTGTATTTCAAGAAAAAAATTGTTTTTCTTTTTTTAACATGTTTCAACGGATTAGTAAGTATATATGAAAAGAAATCGCAGGTGTACTGCCAAAATATCCAGTTATAGATATTCTTAAAATATCTATAACTGGGCTATAAAAACGTTATTTATTCAGTAATTACAGCGACTGAATGATTTCTTCTCCACGAGCATTCTGCGGGATAAAACGAATCTCGCGACGAGGCTCAGCGTCGTCGGATTCCAGCTCTTCCTCAGACAATCTAGAAACATAGACATCCAGGGTTCTCTCGCCAATTTGCTCAGCAAATTGTTCTCCCCACTCGATGATAGTTGGACCATCAGACTCAAGCGCATCGTACAGGCCCGTATCTTCAAGCTGATCAGGGTCGTTTAGGCGATACAGGTCAAAGTGGTAAAGCGGCATAAGCGTACCTTCGTAAACCATCTCGATGGTAAACGTTGGGCTGGTCACGTCATCCGTGACGCCCATGCCAGCAGCAATACCTTTGGTAAGCTGGGTTTTTCCTGCTCCTAGATCTCCTGTGAGCACTAATACATCGCCTGCTTGCAGAAGTTTTCCTAGAGCCTGACCAAGAGCAATAGTTTGCTCGGTGGTGGTAGAAACATACGTGCCGGCCGCAGTTTTTTCTGGCAGGTTGCTTGTTGTAGCTTCATTTGCGCTGGTAGAAAGGTTAGTCACACGAGCCTCCTCGAGGGTGTTCCTCAAGCCAATCAGCAAGAAGTCGCAGGTCATCTTTGAGGAACTGCGCCCACTCCTTACGATAAATAGTTGATGCGGGATGCATAGTAGGCAGCACGCTAAAAGCGCCTATCTGATAAAACTTGCCGCGCAGCTCCGTCACGCCCTTATCGGTATGCATGACAAACTGTGTTGCAAAATTACCCAAGCAAACAATAACGTCCGGTTTAATAGCACGAATCTGATTACGAAGATACGGAGAGCATTCCTCCACCTCGGCTACCTTGGGATTTCTGTTTGAAGGTGGTCGGCATTTGACCACGTTAGAGATAAAAACATCCTGGCGAGAAAGGCCAACTTCTTCTAACAGTGCATCAAGCTTTTTGCCCGATACGCCTACGAAAGGTTGACCGCTTAGATCCTCGTTTTTACCAGGAGCTTCTCCCACAATCATGACGCGAGCCGTGGGATTTGGGCCACCAAACACAATGTTGGTGCGTGTTTCCCAAAGCGGACACTTCTTACAGTCAGTTATCTGCTCACGAATCTCGTCAAGCGTGACTGCCATTAGATGTACACCTTATCGAGGCGCGCACCAAAGTTGCAAACTACCTCGTAATTGATGGTCTCGCGAAGGTCAGCCATCTCATCCGCGGTGATTTCTTGGTCGCCGTCTTTGCCAATGAGGGTAACCACGTCACCATGGCGAATCTCGTGTGCAGGCTTATTAGCGTGTGTACCTGCGGTATCAACAGCAATCATAAACTGATCCATGCAGATATTACCCACCTGGCGGACACGGTCTCCGCGCGTCAAAACGTCCATGCGGTTAGAGAGGCAACGTGCAAGTCCGTCGGCGTAGCCAATAGGCACGGTAGCTACCTGGATGTTATTGCGAGGAACACGCCACGTCATACCGTAACTAACGCCATCGCCAACAGCCGGATAGACCACGCGCGTCACACGACCGCGCACGCTCATAACGGGCTGCAGGTCAATGCGGGGAATGGTGAGCTTGCTTGGGTGAAGTCCGTACAGACCAATGCCCACGCGAACCATATCGAACTGAATGTCTTTGTGCAGAACAGTGCCAGGGGTGTTATCAGCGTGAACCAAGCCCAGCTCATAGCCCGCGTTTTTGAGTGCCGTAACCGCTTCAATAAAGCGATTAACCTGCAGGTCAAAGTCCCAGTTGTCGAGCACGTCGGCCGTGGCAAAATGCGTAAACGTACCAGCACATTCAAGACCCCTGTGGAAATCAATAGAGCCGCGCACCTCGAGAAGATCTTCTCGCCTGACGCCAATGCGGGTCATGCCAGTATCAATGGCCAGGTGGTAGCGGCCAACCTTGTTAGCTGCGGCGGAAGCCTCGCCATACGCGAGGGCAAAGTCAACCGTGTAGACGGACGGCATAATGTCAAAGCGCACGAGGTCTGGAATGGAAGTAACTGGTGGCTCGGAAAGCACCAGGATAGGATTCTCGATGCCAGAACAGCGCAGCTCAACACCCTCATCGACTGTTGCAACGGCAAACTGATCGGCACCCACAGACTGCATGGCTTTAGCGCACTGAGCAGCGCCATGGCCGTATGCGTCAGCCTTAACCACGCACATCATCTTGACACCACGGTTAAGCTGGGCCTTAAACGCCTTTACGTTATGGCGGACGGCAGAAAGATCAATCTCTATCCAAGCCCATCTATCCTGGGGATATGCCGACATCAGGCTCACCTACTCCGCAGCTTCTTCAAAGTCTGCCATAGGAAATGCAATCTGCTCCTCAAGCGCATCGGAAGCAAGGCCAATAACGTCGCAGATGTCGCCCGCCATAGCTCCGCGTACACCGAACTTCTCGGCAGCTAGCTGACCTGCGTATGCGTGAACCTCACAGGCAAGCGAGCAGAAGGTTGGCAGGTCGTCAACTTGACCAGCAACCTGAGCCAGGCGGCCAGCAATAGTACCAGCAAGGACATCGCCAGAGCCAGCGGTAGCCAGCGTAACGGGGCCAGGCTTTGGCAGCACGGCTTTCTGAACGCCAACGCAGCCAGTAGCGGTGCCCTTAGCAACAATGACCAGCTCAGAACCGCCGTCTGCCCAGACAATCTTGCGGGCAGCCTCAAGCTGACCCACCAGACTTGCAGGAGGATTATCTACCTGGTTAACCAGGCGACCAAGCTCACGACGATGCGGCGTCATGATGAGCGGAGCGGTACGACGAGTGAGTTCAGGGAAATCTGGAAGGTTGTTATTAGTGAGGCGAGCAATGCAGTTGAGCGCGTCGGCGTCAACAATAACGGGCAGCTCAGAGTCAAGCAGCGCGGAGGTAACCTTGACGGTTCCGCCAGAGACGCGCATGCCAGGACCAACCAGCGTAACGGTACGCATGGCGGCAAGCTGCAGCACCAGTGGAGCTGCTTCCTCGGTAAACACGCCCTCAGCGTCGCATGGAAGGCCAATAACGGGAACCTCTGGCAGCATCATCTGAACGCAGCTGACAATAGCCTCAGGAACTGCCAGCGTAACGTAGCCAGCACCCGCACGAGCAGCTGCCTTAGCAGCAAAAACAGCGGCTCCGGGGAAGCGACTTGAGCCACCAACCACCAGAACGGAGCCACGAGAGTATTTATCGCAGTCGTTGAGCTGGGCAGGAACAGAAGCAAGATAATCTTCCAGGTCAACGCGCCAGGCAACAGGGTCTGCCTCAACAACAAGACGCTCAGTCTGCTCGGCCAGAGGAGCTACAACAATGGAGCCGCAAACGTCGCGGCCTGCGTCTGCAATAAGGCCGGGCTTGAGCGCAATCATGGTAACGGTAACGTCAGCGACAACACACGCGCTTTCTACCTGGCCCTTCTGCGCAGAAAGACCACTGGGGACGTCAACGGAAAGCACGCGAGCGCCAGACTGATTGAGGCACTCAATCCAAATATCAAACGGAGCACGAACCTTGCCGTGGAAACCGGTGCCCAGCATGCAATCAAGCACCACGTCAGCCGTTGCCAGCAGGTCAATCAGCTCCTGGCGAGAAGGACCAACAAGCACGGAGACTCCCGCGCGAACGGCGCGCTGCGCCATCTGACGTGCAAGATCGCCGGAAATCTGATCAGGCTCAAGTGGAGTGACCACCTTAACGTTGCAGTTTCTAGAGCGCAGCGCTTCTGCTGCCACCCAGCCATCTCCACCGTTATTGCCAAGACCTACGAGGATGACAACGTTAGAGATGTCCCCTCCCATGCCAAGGGCCTCTTGAGCAGCAGCGTAACCTGCACGGTGCATGAGCTCGGAAACGCTCACGCCCACGCGTGTCAGCGCAATCTCTACACGCTTGATGTCCTCAACATTTAGTACCGGCTGCATAACTTACTCCTCGGATTTAACAACATCATCAAAGGTCGTCTCAATTATAGGTTCTTGCACGCGCTCAAGCTCATCCAACACAGAACGAGCTTCTTTGAACGAACGTGCCAGCTCTTGGGCAGCATCTTCCTTTTGATCTACCTTGGGTTTTACGGCGTTGGTCACCGCAACGGCATTGGCCACCGCAACGTCTCTGGTGTACGAGATAGAAAGCGCAATCTCTTGCACGCCCTGCTCGGCTGCAATTTGCGCAGCCTTACCAGCCAGACGAGCCTGTGGCCTGCCCAGCTGATCTCTTTCAACAGATACATCTTGAAAACCAATACCAGACGAGAAACCCGTTCCTAAGGCTTTGAGCACGGCTTCTCTTGCTGCAAAGCGAGCAGCATAGTGCTCCGCAGGGCGAGCGGTGCGCTCACAATACGCACGCTCGGCATCGGTGAACATACGGCGAATAAAGTGAGGGCGCCTCTCAATTGCCTGCTGCATGCGGGCAATCTCAAGCATATCTACACCTATTCCTGCCAGTGCCATCGTATCCCCTGGATCTATCTGCGCTTAAGCGCTGAGCCTATACTCCTCAAGTGCATCGAGCACAATCTGGTTTGCCTGCTGGCAGAGCTCATCGGTTGGAGCTTCTGCAAGAACGCGCACCAGAGGCTCTGTTCCGGAAGCGCGGACCAACACGCGACCATTGCCCTCAAGAAACTTCTCGGCAGCTGCAACTGCATCGTTAACCTTAGGAGACTGCATAGCGGCCTCTTTGTCGGTGACGCGGACGTTAACCAACTGCTGTGGATATAGTGTAACGGGACGAGTCAGCTCAGAGAGTTTCTCGCGCTCTGCTCGTAAGACCTCCATAATACGGAGGCTGGTCAGGATGCCGTCGCCGGTCTTAGCAAGGTCACCAAAAATGATGTGACCACTCTGCTCACCACCCAGACTGTACTCGTTCTCGTTCATGCAGGCGTAGACGTACTTATCGCCCACGTTGGTCTTCTCGTAAGAGAGGCCAGCGTCGTCAAAGGCTTTGAACAGGCCAAAGTTGCTCATGACAGTAGTGACTACGGTCTGCTTAGCCAGGCGACCATACTTGTTGAGGTAGGTGCCGCAGACGTAGAGAATCAAGTCTCCGTCAACTACATGGCCGCGCTCGTCGACTGCCAGGCAGCGGTCAGCGTCGCCGTCGTAGGCAAAGCCCACGTCAAGGCCGTTCTGAACCACAAAGCGCTGTAGCTGGTCAATGTGAGTGGAGCCACAATCAACGTTGATGTTCAGGCCGTTTGGTGCGTTGTTGATAACGTGGGTCTCGGCGCCCAGTGCGTCAAAAACAGGGCGAGCAACACTAGAAGCTGCGCCGTTTGCGCAGTCCAGGCCAATTTTCAAGCCCTGGAGGCTAAAGCCGCAGCTAGCAATCAGACTGGAGATGTAGCGGTTGCGGCCCTGCATGTAATCAACCGTACGGCCGATGGCGTCACCCGTTGCCAGAGGTACGTCAAACTCGCCGTCAATATAGGCCTCTACCTGCTCGAGGACGTCCTCGTCCATCTTGTAGCCCTCTTTATTGACCAGCTTGATGCCGTTATCGGTAAAGGGGTTGTGAGATGCGGTAATCATGACGCCGCAGTCAAAGGCACCGTCTACTACCTCGTAGCTAACGCCAGGAGTAGGAATGACGTGCAGCATGTACGCGTCGGCACCAGAAGCAACCAGGCCCGAGACAAGCGCGGACTCAAACATATAGCTTGACCTGCGGGTATCCTTACCAATGATGATACGAGCCTTGCGAGCCTGCTTAGCTCCGTAATACCAGCCAATGAAGCGGCCAATTTTATACGCGTGATCGACGTTCAGACCCTCGTTTGCGCGGCCTCTAAAGCCGTCGGTTCCAAAGTACTTCATAAGCGTCTCCTAGCTGCGAATGTAATGTTGTCGGGTGGAGAGCAACGTGCGCGCGAAGCGCCAGCGAACTACTCGACAGGTGGGGCTTCTCGCCAGATGGCGAGAAGAACGTGCGGACTAAATCGGTTGCGTAAATATGCAAAATGCAACCATTTAAAAGTATACAAAAAAGAGACCTGCCGATATACAACAGGTCTCTTTGTGAGGACTTTTTTGGGTCCAGCGGCCTTAGCGCTTGGAGAACTGAGGACGCTTACGAGCCTTCTTCAGACCGTACTTCTTACGCTCGACCGCACGAGAATCGCGGGTGAGGTAGCCGGCCTTCTTAAGGTCATCACGATACTCGCCAGCCTCAAGAAGAGCGCGAGCGATGCCCAGGCGAAGAGCGCCGGACTGGCCGTTGATGCCGCCGCCATCGCAGTTTGCGAGGACGTCGAAACGACCAAGAGTATCAGTAATGCGGAGAGGTGCGGTTGCATTGTCTACGAGCTGCTGGCGACCAAAGTACTGGACTGCCTCGCGGCCATTAACGGTAACCTTACCAGTTCCAGGAACAAGACGAACACGAGCGACGGCCTCTTTACGACGGCCGGTGCCGGTGTAAACAGCGGTGTTATCTGCCATCGTTTAGCCCTCCAGCTCAATCTTGACGGGATTCTGTGCAGCATGTGGGTGCTCAGCGCCGGCGTAAACCTTAAGCTTCATACCCTGCTTGCGACCAAGAGTGGTCTTAGGAAGCATGCCCTTGACTGCGTGCTCAACAACACGCTCTGGGTGCTTCTCCATCTCTTCCTTGAAGGAAGTGATCTTCAAGCCACCAAGGTAGCCGGAGTGACGCCAATACTCCTTGTGATCAGCCTTAACACCAGTAAGGACGATCTTGTCTGCATTGATGATGACAACAAAGTCACCAGTATCAGCGTTTGGGGTGTACTGTGGCTTGTTCTTACCACGAAGAATCATGGCAGCCTTTGTAGCCAGACGACCGAGCGTTGCGCCCTCAGCGTCGATGAGCACCCACTTGCGCTCGACTTCGCCAGCCTTGGCGAACTGAGTCGACTTCTTCACTTGACTCCTCCTACGAATTACGAGTTGATAACCCCTGGACGGGTCATCGATGCTTTTTCTTGTCAGAGATTACGGGGCTCTGTGGAAAAGCCTTAAAAGTATACTCCACTCTTTAGCTGTTGTACGCGGGAATTTTTGTTGCTTCACGAATGCAACAATTCGTTCAAATTTGACGGGTTTCTCCACATTGAAAAGCCGTCCACAGCACACGAACAACCACTTGGCCTGCTGTGCGATGCATTTTGTTTCGACTTTTTATTTTATAGGGCGAGAAGTGCGGGCGTGCTCGTATGTTTACACCAAGGTCAAAGCTACAACGTCAGGAGGAAACAATGCGTGACACAGATTTTGTCGCACGTTTGCACCGGAACATTGCGTTGCTGGGCGGCCAGCTTAAAACCCGCTTCAAGAACCATGTTGTTCTGAGCACCTCGCTTGCTCTGTTTGCGGCGCTTTTGCTGGTGATTCCATTTTATGGTTGCTCGCCAGCCGCTTCTGAAAACGCGCAGGGCAGCTCAACCGCTCAAACGGAGGCGCAGAAAGACGAAGCTCCTAAAGGTACGGTTAAGGCGACATCGTTCTACTCGCCAACCCTTGGTCTGGACTGGAACTATGACGTCTACCTGCCCGCAGACTACGAGTCCAATCCCGATAAGATCTACCCTGTTGTGTATATGCTGCATGGACTGTATGGCAATCATCGTAATCTGCTGGAGCGCTTTGATTCATCTGCCATGCTTGACGAGGCTATTCAAACCGCTGGTCAGGGAGCTATCGTAGTCTTTGTCGACGGCTTTAACAGCTTCTACATTGACTCCGCCGACCGCGGCCTCAAGATGGAATCTGCCATCATGAACGACCTGGTACCTTACATTGAGAGCACGTATCGCGTGTCAAAAGATCGCAAAGATCACGCAATCGGCGGCATTTCTATGGGCGGTTATGGTGCAGCTCGATTTGTTTTGCATCACTCCGATTACTTTAGCAAGGGCATTTTGCTCTCGCCTTCTGTTTGGACAACCCTTGCTGACGACAACTTTATTTACACGTCTCAGCACGCCTTTAGCGACGGAATTACCAGCTGGTCATGGGATTTGTACAAGCAGCTATTCCCAACCCGGTATCTTGGTGAGGTTGATCCAAGTCAGGTTTCGTTCTTTGTGGCAACAACTTCCGACGACGGCGTAGTACCTGTTGCCGATGTCGACGCCTTTGTTGAGCAGCTCAAAAATGCTGGCATCAACGTTGACTATCAGCGCGACTCCGGCGACAACCACAACTGGAAGTACTGGTCCAGGGTTGCTCCAACTGCGTACGCTTGGGCGCTCGACCAGTTCAAGAGCGCTGACAGCAAGTAAGCGCTGACGGCGCGCCGGGCAGCGCGGGGCGGTGCAGGGCGAGCCGCGAGTGTGCCGCCGAGCCGCGGGTCCAGGACGAGCCGCGAGTGCGCCGCAGGGCCGCGGGTCCAGAGCGGGCCGCGAGTGCGCCGGGTTTCTCGCCAGAAAAGACCGCGGATATGCGCGTAACAGCGCTGTCCGCGGTTACTTTTTTCCCGAAACTGAAGTATTATCAGCGTAGATAACTTGCGCCGCCTGGCGGTGCTACTCAAACGCCGATTGCGGCGCCGCAAACCGAGGAGCGACTATGCCCAGCATCTACACCGTCACGCTCAACCCCGCTCTGGACAAAACCGTCCAGGTGCCAAATTTTGCCGTTGACCAGGTAAATCGCATCACGTGGCTTAGGCAGGACGCAGGCGGCAAGGGCATCAACGTCTCCAAGGTTATCGCTAAACTGGGTGGAGAGTCTACCGCCATCGCCGTTCTTGCAGGTCAAACCGGCAAGTGGATCGCTGACACACTTGGCAAGAATAACATCAAGGTCCAGGCGATTTCCGTTCCCGGCGAGACGCGCACCAACCTTAAGATTGTTGATACTGAGGGCGGCACCAATACCGACATCAACGAGCCTGGCCCCGAGGTCACCGACACCGTGCTTGACCAGGCACTTGCTGACGTGATTGCCAAGACTTCCGCTGGCGATATTGTGGTTCTTTCCGGCAGCCTCCCCCGCGGAGCTGCTGCTGATACGTATGGCCGCTGGACTCGTGCTTTGCGCGACGCCGGGTTGAAGGTATACCTGGACGCTGACGGCGCAGCGCTCTCAGCTGGTCTTGAGCAGAAGCCGTACTTCACCAAGCCAAACGACCACGAGCTCTCCGCCATGCTTGGCCGTGAGCTTGCCGACGTGGACGCGATTGCCGCTGCCGCATCCGAAATTGTTGCTGGTGGCATCGACACGGTCTGCGTTTCCATGGGCGGCAACGGCGCCGTCTACGCCACGGCCGACGAGGTTTGGTATGCAGGTCCAGTAAAAGTCCAGGTAGGAAGCACTGTCGGTGCTGGTGACTCCGTTGTGGCGGCGCTTGCCTTTGCAGATGCACAGGGCCTCTCGACAGAAGACGCGCTGCGACTGGCCATGGCCACGGGCGCCGCAAACGTCATGGAGAGCGGAACTCAGGCGGCGGAGCGCTCGGTTGTGGATTCGCTTATCGAGAAAGTGCAGATCACGCGCCTGCGCTAGCGTTCGGGGTGCGAGCACGCGGGGAGCTGCGGGTGCACCGGGAGCTGCGGGTGCGCGGAGCTGCGGGTGCACCGGGTTTCTCGCCAGGTGCGCCATAACAGCATGCGCGCCTGAAAAGTGCAAAGAATCTGTATTTTAGATACAGATTCTTCGACAAAATCAGGCAAATCCACAGTTTCTTTTACATTTTTAGGCAAAATTTACAGATTCTTTGCAGAAATCAGGCGCGTGAAAGATAGACTATCTGGCCCTGAATTTTTGAGCCTGAAAGCTGCATCATGTCTGAGTAAATTTACTCAGACATGGCGAGAAAAACCGGCAAAACCACTCAGACATGGCGTGCTTTTCCGGCAAAGAATTCAGACATGACGAGAAAATCAGGCGCGCATAACGTTTCGCTCGCAAGTCGCGCGCATAACGTCTCCTCGGAGCGCCGTCATGCGAAAACGCGCGCGGTCTTTCCGCAGTTACTCAGTAACGCCCGCAGTTTTTCTGCGATTGCATTCGACCTTCCAGCCGATTATCCAACCAACTGCAAGAATGTAATTCTCGATAGCGCCCACCAAATTTACCGACTCGTGAGCACTCAAAAAATGGATGAAGTGATTGGTTCCAATTCCAATGCCGCCCAGAATCAGCGCGAGCAAAATTGCACGTAGATAGACCCAATCGTAGTGGAAACAAGTGGTGACCAAAATGATGAGCACCGCGAGATTCCAAAAACCAATCTCTCGCTGCCATCCGGTCGAAATGCCATAAGCGGCGTTGCTTCCCATGTACTCGGGGGCGACGATCTGCAGAATTGCCGCACCAGTCATCGCAACGATAACCAGCGCAAACATTACCTTCAAAAACCTGTTCATCGGTGTCTTCAAAACAAACTCTTTTCGTATCAATTTGTGGTTCCTGCACAGGCAACGTGAGCGTCGCTCGCGTCCCTACTCGATAAAACTTTTAATCTCTTCGAGGCGCTCAAGTGCAACTTGGCGACCTGTCAGGTATAGAGACAGCAGGGCCTCACCGGACTTCTCGTTAACTTTGACTTCAACTGGCTCAGGAGGCTCAAGCACCAGCACTCTACCCTCTTCCTCCAGCTCAAAGAGCTGTTTGCGCTGATCCATGTAACGCTCGGCGCGAGAAGCCAGCGCAGCTTCAAAGTACGGATACGCGGAGTAAAGCTTCGAGCGAATGGCAACCTGCTCGTTGACGTCGGTTTTTACGAAGTTTCTGTCCTGCGTGACAATGACCAGCGCTTTCTTTGCCGGCGTGTGGTCGGGAACGTCAACCGCGTACTCAGCTTTTCCGTCGGGCAGACCAAGCGCCACCGCAAACGGAATTGAATCGGTTGTTCCGCCGTCCAAATAACGATGTCCGTCCAGCTCAACCATGCGAGAAACCGTTGGCATCGACGCGGACGCTCGGACCATAGTCACGTCTTCCGGGAACTTTTTTACGTGCAGATATGCCGACGTACCAAACGTAACATCGGACGCAACCACATACATCTGCATGGGATTTTGATTGAACGCCTCGTTATCGCAAGGGTCCAGGTGGTTTTGGATTTCGTCAAACATAAAATCCGCGCCTGCGATGTCGCCAGTAGTGATCAACGAGCGAATCGAAAGAAAGCGAGGATCGTCCCTAAAGGCCAGCATGATGCGCATGGCGCGACCCATCTGCTTGGACCTGAAGCTCACGGCGTTGATGGCACCTGCGGAAACTCCCCACACGCTCTCAAAGTTGGTGACGCCCTTCTCACGAAGCACATCAAGAATTCCAGCGGTAAAAATGCCTCGATAACTGCCGCCTTCTAGAACAAGCGCAGTTGAAGATGGATGCGTCGACTCCTGCCCCACACCGCCATTCTGCGAGAACTTCTGCTGCTGATCTTCCATAACAACCTCCGAATTTCGTTATTCAGAGTGTACCCAATTTCCGTCTGGCTGCCCGCCCGGTTTCCGCACAAAAAAGTGCCCGAATCTCGGGCACTTTACATGCATGTTATATTCTTCTGGCGAGAAACCCGTCGGCTTTGCAACGCGGTCGGCGTCGCAGGCTCTTCCCCTACTGGCGAACCTTACGAGAAGCAGCAACAAAACCAAGGCCGCTTACTGCAAGAACAGAGGCTGGAACAACAACGTCCGCGACACCAGTTGCAGGAAGAGCGGACTTCTTCTCTGGTGTTGGTGTTGGTGTTGGTGCAGGAGCTGGAGCAGGCTCTGGTGCTGGAGCTGGCTCTGGATCAGGGGTTGGAGCTGGAGTTGGATCTGGATCAGGTGTAGGAGTTGGATCTGGATCAGGAGTTGTGCCAGGAATGCGAACAAACTGAACTTCAATGACCTCGTCAAAATCAAGCGCAGGAGTCCAGTGACCCTTAACGGTAACAGTGCCATCGCCGTTATCGACAATGACTACACCGTCAGCGTTACCAACCCTAAACCCCTCTGGAATTGGGTTAGTGATATCAGGAAGGAAGTATGCATCTTCAGGAGCATATGGGTTAACTGTTGGGTCTGTGAGTTGCTCTCTGGTTGGTGCAGGAATAGGAGTTACGCCAGTAGTAGCAGTAGCACCGGTGGTGCTTGTAGGAGCAAGCGTTGTGCCCTCTGCCAGCGCAGATGCTGGAGCAAGTGCCAGCGCGGCTACAAGAGCAGACGAAGCGATGCATACCTTTAAGCTCTTCATGTGGCTTTTGCGCAAATTTTTATGCACCAGACGGATGATCAGATACACAAAAATTTTTAGCGCATTCCTTTCTGATATGGATTATTTAGTTTCTCCGTAAGCAGATACGATCATATACATACTGTACAAATGTCGCGTCTGGTCGACATATTCCGTAAACGCACAAAAAATTTAAACAACCTTTAAAACTATTTTCAAAAGTTTGATAACATTTCTGCAGGTAAACTATTACGCAACCGAGAGTTGACAAATTTCCAACTCAACTTGGTGGTGTGCAATTGAGGCAATTTCTAGAGTAATAGTCATCACATGTGAATTACACCACATCACCAACAGAAAGGAACAACCATGTTACTGAGCGAGAAAATCATGAGCCTCAGAAAGCGTAATGGTTGGTCACAGGAAGACCTTGCACAGCAGCTTGGCGTTTCAAGGCAGTCAGTTTCTAAATGGGAGTCAATGGCTTCCATGCCCGATATTCAAAAAATCATGGCCATGAGCGAGCTCTTTGGAGTTTCTACAGACTACCTGCTCAAAGATGAGCTTGAAGAGCTTCCAACTACTGCCATCGCCGCTGATTACGCGGCCTCTTCGGGCCAGGGTGGCTCTTCGGATCCTGCTGCCGCAAGCACCACGGACAGCACTGACGGCGGCACCGTTGGCGAATCTTCCACTGACAACGCATCTACCAGCAAAACTGTGGCACCGAAGCTCAGCGTTTCTCTCGACACAGCCACCGAATACCTGGATGCAATCGCACGAACTTCTCGCCCCACGGCAGGTGCAATTACCCTCTTTATCCTGGGGCCCGCGCTTCTTGTCTCGCTTGCAACATACAGCGAAGACGCGCTTTACTTTGATCCGATGCACATTTCTCCAGATGCGATGGGTATCGCAGGCATTTGCATCATGATGCTCTTCATTGCTGCGGGCGTTGGCCTGCTGATTCTCCAGGACATGAAGCTCGCGAAGTTTAAGCAGCTCAAGGAAGCTTCTCTCGAGCTCCAGTACGGTGTCGAAGCCGCCGTTCGTAGACGCGCCGAGTCAACCGAATCGTTGCGCTACATGCAACAAGCCGCCGGCGTCTGCCTTACCATCCTGAGCGCAATCCCCTTCCTTATTGCCTCGTACTATGGGACTGGCCTCATCTTTGCCCTCGGCTTCTTCGTGGCAGCAATTCTGGTTTCTCTTGGCGTTTACCTGCTGGTTTACTCGGGAATCATCAGAGATGGCTATAGGGTTCTTCTCCAGGAAGGCGATTTCTCTCACGACGAGAAAAGCAACAAGAGAGACTCCAAATCCGCAGCATTGAAGTACAGGCCAATTGCCAGGGCGTATTTTGGCACCATTACCTTGCTGTACGTGGGCTATAGCTTCATCACCAAGGACTGGAAAAGTTCCTGGATTATCTGGCCTGTTTCCGCGCTCCTCTACCACGTTATTATCAGCATCCTGAACGCTCTGAAGAAAAAGTAAGCGCGACCGTCAGATCGCGATCGCTCGGACGCACGGCAGACACGCAGGTCGGAGGCGCTGGTCAGGTGCGACTCGCAAGAGCTCGGTCTTCTCGACAGGCCGAGCTCTTTGCGTATAGCTTGGCGAAGGTTCCTTTGAGCCTGAAAACTGCATCATGTCTGAGTAAATTTACTCAGACATGATGAGAGAAACCGGCAAAACCACTCAGATATGGTGCACTTTTCCGGCAAATCGTTCAGACTTAGCGAGAAAATCAGGTTCCATGAGAGCGCTCATGGAAGGGTAACCTTAGGCACGCTTTAAAGTCTGCCTGAAAAGTACAAAGAATCTGTGTTTGGGACACAGATTCTTTGTAGAAATTAGGCAGAATCCACCGATTCTTTTACGTTTTCAGTCTTGAATTGTCAAAGCAAGTGCAACGTTTGGTGATGGTAGACTTCCCAAGGGCACTTCCAACCC
>JABZGY010000028.1:0-14779 GCA_015259155.1 Atopobium sp.
GCTGTCCCGTTCTGTAGTCAAAATTGTTGAGCCCTACCAGGAGCGTGCACGTGCCTCTTTGGGCATTACGCGCTTCCAGCTCTCTGACGAGTTCTACGTAGACGCTCAGCTACCTATTCCACCTGCTTATACCTATGACGGTTATCCGCAATTTTATGACGGTATTGGTATGCTCAGGAGCTTCCTCGATGAGGCTGAAGAGGTCTGTAACACTATGCGTGCAGGCCTTGATGAGGTAGATACCTATCTTTCTGCCCGCTCTCGCAAGATTTTGCTGATTGTAGGAGAAGCTGCTCAGCAAACCATCCAGACCTTCTGCGATGACTGGTCGGCTGATGGCAACGTTTCTACTTTTGCCGTGCGCAACGATTTCTTTGGTGGAGACGTTAACGTCACAGGACTTATCTGCGCCGTTGATCTTCTCGCCCAGGTTCCTGAAGACCTTACAGATGTTCTGGTGGTGCTTCCTGAGGTCATGTTTAACTTTGATAAAGTCACGCTTGACGGTATGTCACTGGCAGATTTAACTGCGCAGCTAGAGGCTCGTGGCGCAAAAGTAATCATGTCAATTCCTGGTCCCACAAACATTGCCAAGTCGTGCATTAAAGCGCTCAAAGAGTGGGATTAGCCACGTATTGCTGGTATTATTAAGTCAACTGAATGAAAGGTGAGACATGGCTAAGCCCATTGTTGCTATTGTTGGACGCCCAAATGTTGGCAAGTCCACGCTGGTAAATAGAATTGCCGAGAAACGCGATGCAATCGTACACGAGTCAAGGGGAGTAACCCGAGACCGCTCATATCACGACGCTGACTGGAATGGTCGTGAGTTTAAGCTCATTGATACCGGCGGCATTGAATCAATTAAATCGCAGGATCGCTTTGCTCCACACATTCGTGAGCAGGCGCTTCTTGCTTGCGAAGAGGCCGACGTTATTGTCTTTGTCGTAGATGGCACCACTGGTGTTACCGACGAAGACGAAGAGGTTGCACGCATTGTTCGCAAGAGCGACAAGCCCGTGTTCTTGGTTGTCAACAAGAAAGATAACCCTGCAACTGAGCAGGACGGTCTTTGGGACTTCTATGCACTTGGCTGCGGCGAGCCTCTACCTCTGTCTGCTTCACATGGCCACGGTACTGGTGACTTACTGGATGACATCGTAAACGCTTTCCCCGAGGCTGATGAAGAGCCAGAGGATGACGGTATTCTTAACCTTGCAATTATTGGCCGTCCAAACGTTGGAAAATCTTCGCTGGCAAACCGCCTGGCTAACAAGAAGCGCTCTATTGTTTCTGACGTTGCGGGAACTACGCGCGATGCTATTGACACCATGATTGAATGGAAGGGAACTCCCATTCGTCTTGTTGATACTGCAGGTATTCGCAAGAAGAGCCAGGTACACGAGGACGTTGAGTACTACAGTCTTGTTAGAGGACTGCAGGCAATGGACCGCGCAGACGTCTGTCTTCTTGTGGTTGACGCTTCTGTTGGCGTAACAGAGCAGGACCAAAAGCTTGCTAACATGGCTGTTGAGCGCGGATGTGCTCTGGTTCTTCTGCTTAACAAGTGGGACCTCATTGACTCTGAGGCAAAGCGTGATGAGGTAGCAGTGTCTGTAGCAAAGCGTCTGGCCTTTGCTCCTTGGATTGCTTCCATTAACGTTTCTGCGCTTACCGGTCGCGCTATTGATAAGGTGCTTGCCGCTGCTCTTTCTGCCGCAGAGTCCCGCGCTATCCAACTCAAGACTTCCGAGCTAAACGAGCTTCTCGCCCAGATTAGAGAAGGCGGACACACGGTTTCTGACCGAGGCCGTCGCCTTAAGATTCAGTACGCCACACAGACGGGCTCTAAGCCTCCTGTTATCTCGTTCTGGTGCAACGCTCCAGACCTTGTTGATGACAACTACGAGCGCTTTATTGAGAACAGGCTTCGCGAGAAGTTCTCTCTGGTTGGCACACCTATTCGATTGAAGTTCCGTAAGAAGGTTGAGTCTAACTAATGTCTGGAATTGTTGTTGCTCTAATTTTTGGACTAATTGCATTTGGCCTTGGTGGCATTCCATTTGGCCTGATTATTGCAAGCGTTCTGGCTCATGAAGATATTCGTAAACTTGGATCAGGAAACATTGGCACCACCAATGTTGCAAGAAATGCCGGTAAAGCCGCAGGTATTCTTACGCTTCTTTGCGATGCAGGCAAAGGCATTGTCAGCGTTATGCTGGTTCGTTGGTTCTTGGGAGCCCAGGGATTTACTCCTCTGGTCTCGGGAAATGATCACGCAGAGACTGAGCTCATCATTTCTTTTGTGTATGCCTGCTGCGTTCTTGGTCATATTTTCTCACCTTGGCTTCATTTCCATGGCGGTAAGGGAATTGCCGTTGGATTTGGCGGTGGCCTTGCAGTAAATCCACTTGCTGCTCTTGTAGCTCTTGCGGTGTTTATTACGCTTGCCGTACCAACTAAGTACGTATCGCTTGGCTCCATTGGCGCAGCTGTTGCCATTCCACTATTCTGCCTGCTATTTGGTATGGATCCCGTGGCAACCATTCCTGTATTTGTTGTAGCAGCGGCAGTTATTTGGGCACATCGCGAGAATATCAATCGTCTTAATGCTGGTAGTGAGTCTAAATTCTCTTTCGGCGATAAGAAAAAGGATAACTAATCATGAAAAAAGTTGCTGTTATTGGTTCGGGATCGTGGGGTACCGCACTTTCAACACTACTTGCTTCAACATCTGACGAGGTAATCATCTGGTCTAGAGAGGCTGATGTCACTGAATCTATCAATAAAGAGCATGTCAACTGCAGACATCTTTCTGATTCCGAGCTGCCACACAATATTGTGTCTACCACTAGTGAAGCTGAGGCTCTCACCGGTGTAGATGCTGTTGTTATGGCTGCTCCTTCTGCGTTTCTTCGCTCTGTTTGCGCTGCTTGTGCGCCATATCTTGACCCTGAAGTTGATGTCTTGATTCTCTCCAAGGGTATGGAGGCTGGTTCTCACAAGCTTATGCATGAGGTTGCTGCTGACGAGCTAGGAAATCCTGCCAGAATTGCCGTGCTTTCTGGTCCAAACCATGCAGAAGAGGTTATTAAGCAGGGAATCTCTGCAGCAGTTGTTGCGTCTGAAGACGCCGAGGTTGCCAAGCGCTTCCAGGCACTGCTTTCTCGTCCGTACTTCAGAACCTACATTAGCTCTGATGTACGCGGTGTTGAGGCGTGTGCTGCCGCTAAAAACGTCGTAGCTATTGCCTGCGGTATTGCTGTTGGTTTGGGTAATGGCGATAACGCTCTTGCTGCTCTTATGACACGCGGCTTGGCAGAGCTTGGCCGCGTGGTATGCGCTATTGGCGGAGACCCACTCACCTGCATGGGTCTTGCTGGTATGGGTGACTTGGTTGCTACCTGCACCTCTGAGCATTCTAGAAATAGAACCTTTGGAGAAGCCCTGGTCAAAGGTAAGACGCTTCAGTCATACCAGGAAGAAACCGGCATGGTTGTTGAGGGCGCTCAGGCTGTCATTGGTCTTTATGAGCTTGGTCAGCAGATGAACGTTGAGATGCCTATCACTTCAGCTGTTCATGCTGTACTTTACGAAGGCGCTACGCCAGAAGACATTACTTCTCGCCTTACTAACCGCCTGCCTAATGAAGAATTTTATGGAATGACTCGATAGGAGAGTTTAATGAATAACGTCCAGGTAGCACCATCTGTTCTATCTGCAGATTTCTCCAAGCTTAAAAGCGAGCTTGATTCAATTGCAAACGCTGACTACATCCATTACGACGTGATGGATGGTCACTTTGTTCCTAATATCTCATTTGGTCCAGATATTTTCTCGTACTGCAAAAAGTCCTCTGAGCTGCCTATTGATGTCCATCTGATGGTTACTAATCCAGCTGAGATTGTGCCGCTCTTCCTAGACCGTGGCGCTGACGTTGTCACCTTCCACTACGAGGCCGAGGTTCATGCTCATCGTCTTGTCCACCTTATCAAGGATTCCGGTGCTCAGGCTGGCATTTCACTTTGCCCAGGAACTCCTGTAAGCGTTCTTGAGGATCTTATCGAAGACCTTGATTTGGTGCTTATCATGACGGTTAACCCTGGCTTTGGTGGCCAAAAGTTTATTCCTCACTCAATTGAGAAGCTTAAAGCTCTTAAAGAGCTCTGCCGCAAACATAACGTTCATCCTCTGATTGAGGTTGATGGTGGTATTAGTGCAGCTAACGCAGCTGATGTTGTAGCCGCCGGTGCAGACATGCTTGTTGCGGGCAGCGCTGTATTTGGCCAGGAAGATCGCGGTGCAACTATCGAGGCTATCCGCAACGCTGGCGAGTCTGCTCTTACCGTTCAGGGCTAAACTACGCTCTCAAGCATTAGTTACGCCAGATTACCAAGATTGAATCAACAGAAACACGTTATGGATTACGTTTACTTAGACTATGCAGCTTCAGCACCAATGCGCCAAGAGGCGCTTGATGCTGAGAAAACCTATGAAGCTTCACCCATTGCAGGGGTGAACCCAAATTCTTTGCACTCGCTTGGTCGTCAAGCAGCGCGAGAGCTTGATGGTGCTCGTGGTGTTATTGCACGTGCGGTAGGCGGCAAATTTAGAGCTCCTGACGTGGTCTTTTGCTCCGGCGGTACCGAGGGCAATAACCTCTCAGTTCTTGGTATGGCAGAAGGTATTCGTAACAAGGATCACAAGCGCAACACGGTGGTTTTCTCGGCAATTGAACATGATTCTGTTTTAGACCTAGCACCTGTTCTTCGCGAGAAGGGCTTTGAGGTTAGAATTGCTCAGCCTAACCGTCAGGGAAAGATTGAGGCTTCAGCCCTTGAGGGTCTTTTGGATCAGACGGTAGCTCTTGTTTCTGTGATGTATGCCAACAATGAGACCGGTGTTATTCAGCCCGTTGTAGACCTTGCACAAGCTGCGCATAAGGTGGGAGCGCTTTTCCACACTGACGCCGTTCAGGCGTTTGGTCGTATTCCTCTTGAGGTGGCAGATGTAGATGCTCTGACTGTTGCCGCCCATAAAATTGGTGGACCTCTGGGTATTGCCGCAGTGCTTATGCGTTCCAAGGTTCCCTTTAAGGCTCAAAGTTACGGCGGGGGACAAGAGTCTGGCAGGCGTCACGGAACGCAGGACGTTCGGAGTGCCCTCGCTTTTGCGGCAGCCGCCAAGTGGTGCCTGGAGAACCTTACTCAAACGCAAGAGAGCGTTTCTGCACGCGCAAATAAGGTGTACGAGACTCTTTGTGCTTCTCCCAAGATTAAACCAACTACAGAGGCTTACGCCGGCAAAGATCACATGCCTGGCACAGTAAGCATTATGGTTCCCTCAATGGATTCTGAGACGCTTATCCTAAAGCTTGACCAAGCGGGATTTGAAGTCTCAGCTGGCTCTGCGTGTTCTTCAGGCTCTCTTGACGCAAGTCATGTTCTCTCGGCTATGGGAATTTCTAGAAACGAGGCTCTGGGCAGCCTCCGCATTACTTTTGACGAGCGCGTTTCTGAAGCTGACCTTGATGCCTTCTGTGCAACGTTACTGCAGATTGTTGGATAAATTTTTCACATACTAATCTCTACATTAGTTATGTTCTGCGTCTGATACGTCCTTATTTACGGTAGACTAGATGAGTAACCGTATATGAGGAGGCCCAATGAGTGAGTCTGTTAATCTGATGCAGCTCCAGGATATTGATTTGCAGCTGCTAAAACTCGCATCTAACTTGGCCTCAATGCCCCAGGTTCAAAAGATTAAAAACGCCCAGCTTGCAGAGAAGAAGATTGCTTCCCAGCTCAAGCAAGTGCTTGGTGTTAAAAAAGACGTCGAAATTGATATTTCTGACCTCAATGAGCAGCGCGCCCATTATGTCCTTAAAACAGATGAGGTTTCTGCTGCTGTAGAAACTGCAACTAATCATCGTGCTCTTAGAGACTTTGACCAGCAGCTTTCTTCTTTGGCAAAGAATATCGAGAAGTGCGATTTTAAACTTGCAGCAAAAACAGAAGAGCTTGAGAAGTGCAAGAAGGCTTATCAGACAGCTCAAGACTTGCAGGTAAAGCTTATGAAAGAGCGTGAGAGCCTTTCTCAGTCCCTTGAGATTGATTCTGCGGCTCTTCGCGCAGAGATTGTTGAGCTCTCTAAATCTCGAGAAGAGCTTGCAGCTCAGATTTCTTCTGACACGCTTGAGCGCTATGAAGCTGCACGTAAACGTTTTAAGGGCCTGGCAGTTGAGCACCTTGTAGGAAACGTTCCAAGTGTCTGTCGCGTTAAACTGCAACCAAGTTCATTCCACGATCTTCAGCATAGCTCTGAGATTGCTGAGTGCCCTTATTGCCACAGGATGCTTATTACATCTACAGCGTTTGAAGAATAAAGGAATTTATCGCTATGTTGGATAAAACCGCTCAGTCCTCTGTATGCCTTGTGGTGTGCGGAGGAATTGCTGCATATAAAGCCTGCGAAGTACTCAGAGGCCTTCAGAAAGCTGACTGTGACGTTCGTGTTGTTATGACAGAAGATGCAGCTCAGTTTGTAGGAAAGACTACCTTTGAAGCATTAACGCATCATGAGGTAGTGCAGTCGCTCTACAACAATGCCGAGACTCCTGTTGCTCACGTTGACCTTGCTGACTGGGCAGATTGCATGGTAGTTGTTCCGGCTACTGCCAATATCATGGCAAAGATGGCTCATGGTATAGCTGATGACGCAGCAAGTACAACTCTTCTAGCAGCTCACACGCCAGTTCTTGTGGCTCCTGCCATGAATACGCATATGTGGAAAAATCCAGCCACTCAGGCAAATGTAGCGCTTCTCCGTCAGCGCGGCATCCTCATGGTTATGCCCGAGTCAGGGCGTCTTGCCTGCGGTTATACCGGTGATGGCAAACTTGCTCCTGTACATCAGATAGTAGACGCTGCACTGAAGGTTCTTTCTGGTAACGACGCTACGCCAACCAAGCAAGATCTTGCAGGTAAAAAGCTTCTTATTACCGCAGGACCAACTCACGAGAAGATCGATCCAGTTCGCTTTATTGCCAACTGTTCAACAGGAAAACTTGGCTATACCGTGGCTAAAGTTGCAGCCAGTCGTGGAGCAGAGGTCACCCTTATCTCTGGACCCACATATCTTGAGGCTCCTCAAGGTGTTACCGTGCAAAGAGTGATATCTGCTGAAGATATGTATAAGGCTTGTGCAAGCGTCTTTGACAGCGTTGACGTCGCTATTTTGACGGCAGCTGTTGCCGACTACACGCCTGCTCATCCAGCAGATCATAAGCTCAAGAAATCACAAGAGTATCTTGAATCTATTGACCTTAAAGAAACCACCGATATTCTCGCCAGCCTGTCAAAGACCAAGAAAGACCAAGTTGTAGTAGGTTTTGCAGCAGAGACAAATAACGTCTTGGAGCATGCTCAGGCTAAACTTGAGCGTAAAGGTTGCTCCATGATTGTGGCAAATGATGTTTCTAGGCCAGACTCAACCTTTGGTTCAGATACAGACCGTGTGACTTTTGTGACTCCTCAAGGTGTAGAACAGCTTGAGACTTTGCCACTTGCTGACGTAGCTTCAGAGCTTTTGGACCGTGTGGTCAAAATGCTTGAGGAGCGTGCATAGCGTGCGACCAGACGATCTTTTTATTGGATGTCATCTCTCGGCAGCTAAGGGCTGGGAGGCAATGGGTAAGGATGCTCTTTCAATCGGAGCAACTACCTTTGCTTTCTTTACCAGAAATCCTCGTGGCGGCAACGCTAAAGCTTTAGATGAGGCTGATGTTGCAAAGCTCAGAGAACTTCTTGAGGCTCATCACTTTGGGCCTCTGGTTGCGCATGCTCCTTACACCATGAACCTGTGCTCGGCTAAAGAGGCGACTAGGGATTTTGCCCGTCGAGCGCTCACAGAAGATCTTGAGCGTATGGAGTTTCTGCCAGGTAATTATTACAACTTTCATCCCGGTAGCCATGTGGGTCAAGGCTCTGACGTGGCAATAGAGCAGATTTCAAGCGCGCTCAACGATTGCCTGTTTGAGGGCCAGCACACTACGGTTCTTCTTGAAACGATGGCTGGCAAAGGTACAGAAGTTGGTAAAACGTTTGAAGAGATTGCTGCAATTCTAGATAAGGTAGACCACCCCGAACTTATGGGCGTGTGCCTTGATACCTGTCATGTTCACGATGGCGGCTATGAGATTGTTGAAAATCTTGATGCTGTTCTAGATACGTTTGACCAGATAATTGGTTTAGAAAAGCTTAAGGCTTTACATCTTAATGACTCCAAGAATCCTCTTGGGGCTCATAAAGATAGACATGAACAAATTGGTAAGGGCTTCATTGGTCTAGAAACGTTCCGCGCCGTGGTGACTAATCCGCGTATCAACACGCTTCCTATGATTTTAGAAACTCCTCATACTGAGCTTTCTGGTTGGGGAGAAGAAATTGCGTTACTTCGTTCTTTTTTAGGTGATAACTAGTGGGAATTCTGGTAGGTTGCGAACAAATCTCTATGGAATGGCCTGGTAAGAAGGTTCTTACCAACCAAACCATTGGTGTAAATGAGGGCGACCGTATTGGTGTTGTCGGCAAAAACGGTGATGGTAAATCAACCCTCTTAGATCTTATCGCCAAAAGAATTGAGCCCGATTCTGGCAACGTAATTTGGAGAAGTGGCATCCAAGTAGGCTATATGGGCCAAAGTGATTCACTTTCTGATACGCAAACCGTTTGTAGCGCTGTTGTAGGCGATACGCCAGAGTACGAGTGGGCATCTGATGCTCGCATCCGCAAGATTATTGATGAGCTCATTGGAGATCTGGACTGGAATGGCCTGGTAGGAGAGCTCTCCGGAGGTCAGCGTAGACGCTGCGATTTGGCTCGACTGCTTGTGGGCACCTGGGACTTAATGCTTATTGACGAGCCAACCAACCACCTTGATCTTCACGCTATTCAGTGGCTTGCCAATCATCTAAAGAATCGCTGGTCAGAGGGAAATGGCGCCCTCATTCTGGTCACACATGACCGTTGGTTCTTGGATGAGGTCTGCGACCACATGTGGGAAGTCCACGATGGCGTTATTGACCCATTTGACGGCGGCTATTCTGCCTACATTCAAGCTCGAGTTGAACGTGATAGACAGGCAGCGGTGATGGAAGAGCGCCGTCAGAATACGCTGAGAAAAGAGCTTAATTGGCTTGCTCATGGCGCAAAGGCTCGCACGTCAAAGCCTAAGTTTAGGATTGACGCTGCCATGGAGCTTCTAGCCGAAGACCCTCCACTTAGAAACACGCTTGAGCTCAAACGCATGGCAGTCTCTAGGCTAGGCAAGCAGGTTATTGAGATGCATGACGTCTCGTTTGCCTACAAGAATGCTGCGCGCACTGCTGACGCAAATCAAAATACGCAGGCAGATGCTTCAAACTCCCAGGTAGACGTTATCAAGCATATTGAGTGGCTCATTGGCCCTGGCGACCGTTATGGCATTTTGGGTGAGAACGGCGCTGGTAAATCCACACTTCTTGAGTTGATGACTCAGCAACTACAACCAACGTCTGGCCTGGTAAAGGTAGGAAAGTCTGTCAAATTTGGATGGCTTTCTCAGCAGATTGATACGTTTGCCACTAAAGAGACCTGGACGGTACTTGAGCTTTTGAGCCAGTATAAGACAAGTTACCTGGTAAACGGCAAGATGCAAAGTCCTACGCAGCTGCTTGAAAGCTTGGGCTTTGACCGTCGAGAGTTTACCAATCGCTTGCAAGACCTCTCCGGAGGTCAGCGCAGACGTCTGGCGCTCCTGTGCGTTCTTCTGGAAGAACCAAACGTGCTGGTACTGGACGAGCCAGGCAACGATCTGGACACGGATATGCTGGCTGTCCTGGAAGACCTCCTGGACTCGTGGCCTGGAACGCTTTTGGTTGTCAGCCACGATCGCTTCTTGATTGAGCGTGTCACCGACGACCAATATGCCCTCATCGACGGCCACATTCGCCACGTCCCTGGCGGCGTTGACGAGTACCTCAAGCTTGTTGATGCTGCAAAGCAGACGGCGAGAAAAGCGGGGGAGTTGTCGGGTACACGCGGAGCCTCAGGTGCAAATGAGCCGCAGGTAGACGGGGCTTCTCACCAGGAGAGCGCGGTACTGAGCAACGCTGAACGCCGCGAGCTCAAGAAGCGCTTTGACTCGATTGAGCGTCGTATGGGCAAGGCTCAAGAGCTGCCTGAGCAGATTAGGGAACAGATGAGCTCCGCTGATGCTACTGACGCCCAGCGTTTGATGGAGTTGCAGCAGCAGCTTGATGACGCAGAAACGGCACTGATGGAGTTGGAAGACGAGTGGTTAACGCTAGCAGAGAAACTTGGTGAAGCGTAAATGGGAGAGTTACTCTCTAGGTTTGTATGGCCAAAGTATGGGCGCAAGAGTTTTGTAGCCTTGCTTTGCAAAGCAGTTGAGGTCGTTGGAGATCTGCTTACGCCGTTGATTATTGCACGCATGATTGACCTGGGAATTCACGGGGCAAACATGTATGACATTATTCGCTACGGCATTTTGCTAGTAGTTATTGCACTTTTGGGCTTTAGTTTTACCCTGGTCTGTCAGAAAATTGCTTCTATTGTTTCTCAGCGCACGGGTACTGACCTGCGCAATGAGTTGTTTAAGAAGATTCAAGAGCTCTCAAGTACTGATATTTCTGCACTGGGAACAGATACGCTGGTAACTCGTCTTATCAACGATGTTAATCAGGTGCAGGTAACGGTTGCTCTGGGTATTCGTCAGCTGGTCAGATGGCCAATCTTAGCGGCTGGATCAATTATTGCCACCCTTATGCTTGATGCTCAGCTTGGTATGGTCTTTTTACTGGCAACGGTACTGGTAGCAGCTATTTTCTTTTTTGTTGCACGTAAATCTACCGCGCTCTTTACTGAGCTGCAGAAGCGCCTTGATACCGTTTCTTTATATATGCGACAAATGCTTTCTGGTATTCGTGTTATTAGGGCGTTTAGACATGAGGCAGAGGAGAAAGAGCAGTTCTCAAAGGCAGTTTTGGCTCAGACAGAAACAGCAACTGATGCTGCAAATTACTCGGCTCTTCTGAACCCTGCTACCTTCCTTGTTATGTACCTGGGAATTGCCGTAACGCTTTGGCTGGCAGCACCTCAGATTACCGCCGACACGCTCTCTCAAGGTACCGTGGTGGCACTTGTCAGCTATATGACCAGCGCGCTCTTGGCTATTGGCTACGTTGCTAACCTGGTCATTATTATCACGCGTGGAGCAGCTTCTGCCACTCGTGTGATGGAGGTTCTGAACACCAAGCCGATGCTCACCGATAAGGGAAACAAGCACATCAGCCTCACTGAATCTGACTTCGCCGGCACCGCCGTGGCATTTAAGGACGCCTCACTTGTCTATGACGGTGGAGGAGAGCCCGCACTTTCTGGCATTAACCTCACGCTACAGGCTGGCCAGACGCTGGGAATTATCGGTGGTACTGGCTCCGGTAAGTCTAGTTTTGCCGCCCTCATCCCACGACTTTTTGACACAGAAACCGGCTCTGTAAGCGTCTTTGGTCACAACGTCAAAAGCTATACCTTTGAGCAGCTCCGTGCCCTTATTGGCTACGTTCCACAGCATACCTCGCTGGTCAGTGGCACAATCCGTACCAACCTCTGCTGGAAGAATCCAGATGCCTCCGATGAGGAACTCTGGGCTGCTCTTGAGGTTGCTCAAGCAGCAGACTTTGTGCGCGAGAAACCCGATCAGCTCGATAGCATTGTCGAGCGTGGCGGTAAGAACTTCTCGGGTGGTCAGCGTCAACGCTTGACTATCGCCCGCGCGCTGGTAGGAAGTCCGCGCATTGTCATTTTGGACGACGCTGCCTCCGCGCTTGATTTTGCTACGGACGCACACCTCCGTGCGGCGCTTCGTAACCTCAGCGCCACCACTACAAGCATCATTATTTCGCAGCGTGTAGCTGCGGTAATGCAGGCGGACAAGATTCTTGTTCTTGACCATGGCAAACAAGTGGGACTGGGAACACACAAAGAACTTCTCGCCACATGCCCACTCTACAAAGAGATTTGTCTCTCACAGCTTCGTCCTGAGGAGGTGGAGTAATGGCCGATATGTATTCTGGCGGAAGCACCTCCGCCATTGCATCAAGCGCACCTGAGCATGGCAAGGGCGGCTCGGCAGACGCAATCTCTATGTCCGCGGCAGAAGTGACGCGCCGACTAGCTGCATGGATTTCTCCTCACGGGGGCTTCCTTGTCTTGGCGGCCTTGTCTTCAATTGCAACCGTCATTCTGCAGCTCTGGGTACCTATCATTGTGGGTAGCGCCATCGACCAGCTCATCAGGCTGGTGCAGGGTGGCGAGGCGGCACTTTTGCCAACACTCGCCCAGCTCTCGCTGGTAGTTTTGCTTGCAAGTGCAACGCAGTGGCTTGCTTCTTGGTCTACCAACAAGCTCACCTACCTGGTCACGCGCGACCTCAGAGACGCGGCTCACGCCAAGGTGGCTAACCTTCCTCTCTCGTATATTGACACGCATTCCCAGGGAGATCTGCTCTCTAGGGTAGTAAACGATGTGGATCAGCTTGGCGATGGCCTCCAGCAGGGCCTCACGCAGTTCCTTACGGGCGTGGTTACCATTGTTGGAACCTTGTGCTTTATGTTCTATATGTCGGTTCCTATGGGCCTTGTAGTTGCTCTGGCTACTCCGCTCTCAATTATTGTTGCATCCGCCATTACCAAGTACGCAAGCTCGTCTTTTGGCAAGCAGCAGGGCTACCAGGGACAGCTTGGCGGATATGCAGAAGAGATGGTCTCTAACCAGGAACTTATCACCGCATTTGCCCACAAGGATGCCATTATTGAGCAGTTTGAAGCTATTAACGAGAAACTCCGCGTAGTAGGAGAGCGCGCACAATTTGCATCATCGCTTTCTAACCCCTCTACGCGTCTGGTAAATAACTTCATTTACGCACTGGTAGCTGCTCTTGGTTGCATTTGTGTTCTGACGGGAGTTCCTTCTCCGCTCACTATCGGTCAGGTGCAGAGCTTCCTCTCGTATGCAAACCAGTACATGAAGCCTTTTAATGCTATTTCTGCAGTTGTTACGCAGGTTCAGACCGCCTACGCAAGCGCTCGCCGCGTGTTTGATCTTCTCGATGCAAAGGAAATCAAGCCTGATCCAGTAGACGCCGAAGTCATCCAGAATCCACAGGGCTCCATTGAGTTTGATGACGTGGCGTTCTCCTATGATTCCAAGCACCCGCTGCTCAACCACATCTCATTCAGGGCAGAGCCTGGCCAGAAGATTGCTCTTGTTGGCCCAACTGGCTGCGGCAAGACCACCCTTATTAACCTGCTACTCAGGTTCTATAGCATTGATTCTGGCGCAATTTATGTAGACGGTCATAACACGCAAAAGCTCACCCGTGCATCGCTTAGAGAGCAGTTTGGCATGGTGCTACAGGATACGTGGCTCTTTAAGGGAACCATCAAAGAGAATATCCGTTATGCAAAGCCAGACGCCACCGATGAAGAGATTATCGCTGCAGCTCAAAAGGCTCAGGCACACGAGTTTATCCAGCAGCTTTCTCAGGGTTACGACACCATGGTAGGAGAGTCTGGCGGATCTTTATCTCAGGGCCAGCAGCAGCTTCTCTGCATTGCTCGCGTTATGCTTGCCAATCCACCTATTCTGCTTCTGGACGAGGCGACTTCAAGCATTGATACGCGAACAGAACAGCTGGTACAAAAGGCGTTTGACACCATCATGAATGGCAGAACTTCACTGGTTGTTGCTCACAGGCTCTCGACCATCCAAGGTGCAGATTGCATTCTTGTCCTCAAGGACGGCTCAATTCTTGAACGCGGCACCCATGATGAGCTTTTAGCTAAGGGCGGCTTCTACGCCAAGCTGTATGAGAGTCAGTTTGAAGGCACAGACGCATAAATTAGAATGGAATTTTTGAAAGAGCCAGCACCTTGAATGGGTTGGCTCTTTTAATGTCACCTGTAATTGACAAACTGGAAGTTATTTTTGCAAGGTGATAAGTCCTGCACAGTCAGACATTTTTTCAAATCGCATTTCTGGAAATTGACCTTTTAGCTCATCCCATACAAAATACACTTCATCACCGTCCCATTCATCTGCCGCAATCCGCATACATTCTTGAAGTAATGACCGAGTTTCAAATGCTATATCTCCGATATATATACATCCTCCCTCGTTCAACAGCTTAAATAATGATGTAATAAAATCTACTTTTTGAGAGTCTGTAAGATGATGGAGAGAATATGTAGCAATGATCGCGTCATACTTTTGTTTCTGTATAGGTTCCACCAAGCCATTGGAAAAATCGCCTTCATACAAACTTGCTTTAGGCATTTTCTCTTTTGCAATTTCAATCATTCTATCTGAAAAATCTTGTCCGTAAATCGTACAGCCGGTTTCATATAATCTTGAAGTCAGTACTGCTGTTCCAAACCCAATATCTAAGACAGTCTTCGCAGATGAACAAATTACACGATTATAGATTACATTAAGAATAGATTTGTAGCCTGCAAAAGGATACGAGCCGTATTTGTCAGACAAACCTACACTCTTATCATAATCATCTGCCCATAAATCAAAACCTTTTTTATCTTGCATATTTCACCTCGATAACTTCTAATTTGTCACTTTGTCTATGCTACAAATTAGATCACACCGGTTTTTGAAAAACTACTTCTATATATAAAAAAGCCAGGAATACTCCTGGCGAGAAATTC
>JABZGY010000029.1:0-14750 GCA_015259155.1 Atopobium sp.
GGGGCGCACTGTACGCTACTTTTGTTGATAAAGACAGAAAGACGTGTGAGCGCATTAAGCGTACGGCTAAGTCACTTGGTGTAGCCACCTCTGAGATGAGTGTTATCTGTGGCGATACAGCTCGCTTAGCTGAGTCATCCCAGCTGTTTGGAGGTCCTTTTGACGTGGTATTTTTGGACCCTCCTTATGCTGTTGAGGCTGAAGTAGTGTCCAAGCTGCTCAGAGATTTAATCAAGCAGGGAAGTCTGACAGAAGATGCTGTGGTAGTGTACGAGCATAGCCACAAATCTGATTCAGTTTCTCTTGATAACTTTGAGCTTTCTAAGAGCAAGCGCTATGGTATTGCTCAAGTTGATGTACTTGTTCGTTGTGAAGGATAGGAGATACGTTGAACAGCATCACTCACGTAGTTGTACCAGGTACTTTTGATCCCGTCACAAACGGACACCTTGATGTAATCAAGCGAGCTTCTCGCCTTTTTGAAAATGTTACGGTAGCTGTTGCGGCTTCAAAGCGCAAGCACGGCACAGGAACTACGTTTTCTCTTGAAGAGCGCGTACAGATGCTCAAAGACGCTCTGGTAGATGAAGGACTTGTGGACGTTTCTGTAGAGCCTATGGAAGGTCTTCTCGTTGATTTCTGCAATGCTCGCGGCGCAGGTGGTGTTGTTAAGGGCCTAAGAGCTATGACAGACTTTGAGTATGAGCTGCAGCAGGCAGATCTTAACTCCCATATGGCTCCTGAGCTGGAGAGTATCTTTGTTATGTCCAGCCCAGAGTACGGCTACATTTCTTCTTCAATTGTTAGAGAAATCTCGGCCATGGGCGCAGACGTATCATTTTTGGTACCAAAGAACGTCATTAAAAAGCTTGAAGCTCTGCATAATTGCGGTAATTAAGTATATTTGCCCTGCATTTTCATTATATTCTGCTAACATTCTTAAAAAGGTGTTTTATGCGTCGTGGTCATGTGGGCTATAAGTGCATATAACACGGCTTATGTATTGGACTGAAAGGAGCCCTGGATGCAGCCAGGCGAGGAAATTGAGAGCCTTGTATCTGAGATTGAGCAGATCGTAACTGAGGCTAAGTCACCTTTTATGGATGGCGGTAACAAGAAGATTATTGATGCCCAGGACTTCTACGAGCTGCTTGACGAGATTCGTCGTGTCTTCCCAGAAGAGTTTGCAACCGCTCGTCGCATCATCAAGGAAGAGGATGAGACCCTTGAGCGCGCACGTGCTCAGGCAGAGTCCATCATTGCTGACGCACAGCAGCAGGCTATGATTCTTGCTGGTGACCAGGAGGTTGTCCGCCTTGCCCAGCAGCAGGCAGACGCCATTCGTGACCAGGCAGAGCAGTACGAGCGTGATACTCGCTACAATGCTGAGGAGTACGCAGATACCGTTCTTGCTCACCTTGAGGAGAACCTCAAGAGCCTGACAAATTCTGTCTCTCGTGTTCGTCAGACGCTTGATGAGAACTCTGGTCCTCGTAACACCAGCAATAACGTTGCCTGGTAGTTCCAATGCAACCAGTTCTTTATGCACTAGATGATCGTCTTGCAAATGCAGGCGATACCGTTTCTTATGCGGGCCATCTTAATGAAGACTCGTATGAGTTGGGAGAGCATGAATTTTCTCTCCCCATGGGAATTGATTTTGATCTAGTGCTTACCAACGCGGGTGAGGGCATTTTGGTTACCGGAATGCTTCGTGCTGACGCAGTTGGTACGTGTGACCGTTGTCTTGAGGACGCACATCTCTCTTTAAACGCAGAGGTAGATGAGTATTATCTCTTTGAAGAGCCTGTAATTTCTGCAGACGATGAAGATGAGGCAGATTACGTTTTAGTAAATGCCGATAAAACCATCGATCTTGCAGAGGCTCTTTTGCCTTCGCTTGTTATGGAGACACCTTATGTTGTACTGTGCAAGTCCGACTGCAAGGGACTTTGCCCAGTATGCGGTTGCAATCTGAATGAAGAGGATTGCGGTCATGCAGCTCAGATTGAGCAGAAGCGAGAAGAAGAAAAGCTTGCTTCAAACCCGTTTGCGGCTCTCAAAAATCTTGTGATTGAGCCGGATTCGGAAGAGTAAAATAAAATTTCTTCTCCTAAATAGTGAAGAAATGCTGTATCTACGTACAAAATGTGTCAGTACGTGGTATAGTATCCAACGCATTATGTGAATGGGTCGCGCCCTCATATGTTTTAGGGGCGCTAGCAAGAGCAAAAGAGGTTTAAGATGGCAGTACCTAAACAAAAGAAGGGCCGCGGCGCAACCCACACCCGTCGTTCGGCAAACAGCAAGCTTAACGCAGCAGCTCGCTCTGTATGCCCACAGTGCGGCGCTCCAAAGCTTCCTCACCACGTATGCCCTAACTGTGGCTTCTACAAAGACCGTGAGGTTGTTGTTACTGAGTAACACTCATACATTGTATGGCCAAGAAGGCTGGTTCTTTAGGGGCCGGCCTTCTTTTTTATAGCACTAAGGAGTTATCATGCCCGTTATTTGTGTAGACGTTATGGGATCTGACCAAAGCCCTGAGGTTGTTCTTGAGGGAGTTCGTATGGCTCTTGAGAAGGACAAAGAGCTAGAGGTTCTTCTCGCTGGAGCTGATAAGTTTGTTACTCCTTTTGCAAGCAAGCATGAGCGCGCAAAGGCTTTGGTAACCACTGAAGTTATTGCCATGAGTGAGCATCCGGCTAATGCAGTTAGGCAGAAGAAAGACGCCAGTATTGTAAGGGCTGCGCAGGCAGTCAAGGCTGGAGAGGCTGACGGTCTTTTTTCGGCAGGCTCTACAGGAGCAGTGCTTACTGCAGCTACCTTTGGTATTGGTCGCATCAAGGGCGTAAAGCGCCCTGCACTTACCCTGATTCTTCCTGGACTTGGTGGCCATAAAACAGTCTTTTTGGATACTGGTGCTAACGCTGATGTGCGTCCAGAAGTTTTGGTGCAATTTGCACAAATGGGTAGGGCTTTTGCCAATGCATCGCTTGGAATTGAAAACCCAACCATAGGGCTTCTCTGCAATGGTTCTGAAGAGACCAAGGGTTCTGAGCTTGCTCTTTCATATCACGCAGCTCTTGCAGAAGCGGCTATTAATTTTGGTGGAAATGCTGAGGGAACTGATATTTTAGGAAGCCGCTTTGATGTTATTGTTACAGACGGCTTTACCGGAAATGTGGCCTTAAAATCTATTGAGAGCACGGGCAAATTTATTATGTCTAGCCTCAAAGACGCAATTAATTCCTCCAAGAAGGCTGCGTTTGGTGCACTTCTTTTGAAGGATGCTCTGAAAGCTACAGCAGCGGAACTTTCAGGAGATTCTGTTGGCGGCGCCTTCTTGCTAGGTGTTTCTGCACCTGTACTTAAAGGACATGGTGCTACTAGCTCTTCTGCTGTGTGCGCAGGAACACTTTCTGCAGCAAATGCAGTACGTGCCAACCTCATCGAGAAAATTTCCTCGTCAATTCAGCTGTAGTAAAAGCGTCTGTACATAAAAATTTTTATAACTACGGTGGAGCCCATGGACAATTCTGTGGGCTTTACTTTTTTAAGATTGTTTGTTTCAGCTTTAGTAATGTCATCATACAGACGTCCCTCACGGGGTAAAATTAATAGCGTCATTGTTGTGTGCAAGGAGGATGTATGGATCGCACAGAAACACTTGAAAAGGTAATTGACGTTGTTAGAGAGACACTGGACCTTGACGATTCCGTTGAGCTCACAGAGGGTACCTCATTTAAAGATCTTGGTGCAGACTCATTTGATCTTTTGCAGCTTGTCACAGACCTTGAGCAAGAGTTTGATATGACCTTTGATGCAGAAAACATCGATGAGATTGCTACCGTTGGTGACGCAGTAGATGCTATTCTTGCTGCTTAAGTAGGTTTTATACGTGAAATTGCACGAACGAGTAGCTGCTGCAGAAGCTATTTGCGGTCACACATTTACCAATAAAGAACTTATCGAGGCTGCCCTCACACACCCTTCGGCGGTGGAGGGCAAGCCTGTTTCTGCTTCGTATGAGCGCCTGGAGTTTCTGGGTGACTCAATTCTTGGTGCCATTATTGCAACGGAGCTGTTTGAGCGTTATCCAGATATGGATGAAGGCCAGCTTACTAGGTTGAAAATCTCTCTAGTATCCGGCCACACGCTTTCCATTGTCTCTGATGCTCTAGGAATTTCTCCCTTAATTGTTATGGGAATTTCCGAGAAGGGCACGGGAAAGCGTGGCATGAAGTCTGCTTTGGAGAATGTTTACGAGTCCATTGTTGGCGCGCTCTACCTTGATGCGGGCTTTGATCCAACGCACGATTTTGTTATTCGTACGCTTGGACCTCACATTTCTCCAGCGCTGGCAGTTCGTTCGGTAAGCCCTAAATCTCGTTTGCAAGAAGCGGTACAGGCTAAAGGCAAGGCTACTCCTGAATATAAGCTTATTGGCGAGAGTGGACCTGCTCACACACCAACGTTTACCGCTGTGGTATTTGTCGACGGCCTTAAGGTGGGTCGTGGACAGGGACCATCAAAGAAAGCCGCAGAGTCAGAAGCCGCTCAAGACGCACTGGTACGTCTTGGTGTGGATGACGCTCCGCTTGATGCTGATGCAGAAATGCACCTAAGGTAGAAAGGTACCCTGTACCCGTGTATCTAAAATCGCTGACACTTAAGGGTTTTAAGTCATTCGCTGATAAAACTCAGATGGTTTTTGACCCCGGTCTTACCGTTGTCGTTGGTCCTAACGGCTCAGGTAAGTCCAATGTCTCTGACGCAATTCTTTGGGTATTGGGCGAGCAGAGCGCAAAGATGCTCCGTGGCCAAGCCATGGAAGACGTCATCTTCTCTGGCTCGTCAGCAAGGGGAGCGGTGGGTGTTGCCGAGGTAACACTGGTCTTGGACAACTCCGACCACACCATGCCTATTGATTTCTCTGAAATTGGCATCACTAGGCGTATGTATCGCTCTGGAGAGTCTGAGTACCTGATTAACGGTGCTCCTTCAAGACTCATGGACATCCAGGACATCTTGCATGACTCTGGCCTGGGCAAAGATACCCACTCCATTATTTCCCAGGGCAAGCTTGATTCTATCTTGTCTAGCCGTCCTGAGCAGCGTCGTGAGCTTATTGAAGAGGCAGCAGATATCTCTAAGCATCGTCGCCGCAAAGAGCGCGCGGAGCGCAAAATCTCTTCCATGGATGAGAATCTCACGCGAGCCAAAGTGGTTTCTCGCGAGATTACCCGCCAGCTTAAGCCACTTGAGAGGCAGGTAGATAAGGCTTCTCGCGCAAAAGATCTATCCTCTCAGCTCAAGGATTTGACGGTTCAGCTTGCAGTGGATGACCTTCGTCAGCTGCAGTTTACGCACGGCAAGTTGGAGGCTCGCGCTAAAGAGGCAGAGGCCGCCATTGAGCTTGCGCAGTATCGTGCGGGCGAGAAGAACCGTGAGCTTGAAAAACTTCAGTCACTTCTTGAGCAAAAGGGTCTCTTTGTTGGAGACTTGGGCGAGCAGCGTCGTCGCATGCAAGAGATTCTTGGTCGAATGGGCTCTGACATGCGTCTTTTGGAGGAGAAGGGCAAGAACATGGTTTCTCGCCTTTCTGATACGCGCATGCAGCTTTCTGTGATGGATAAGCAGAAAGCAGACGCAGCAAAAGAGAATGAAGAGCTTTCTGGTCAGCTAGCAACAATTCGTGCAAAGGTTGCGGATCTGACAGAGAGTGTGAATGCTCTGCTAGAGGCGGCTAACCAGGCAATTGCCGAGCGTCGTGCTCTGGATGTAAAGATTTCTGATTGCACTGCGTCTGAGCGTAGTGCGCGCAATACCGCTGATAAAGAGACGCTTGCGTATGTAAAGCTTGAAGAGCAGATTGCTCATGCGCAGGTAGAAGACAAGATGTTTGAGTCCAGGTTGTCTCAGATTACCGAGGCCCTTGAGATTGCTCAAGCTGCCCTGGAAGATAGTGGCGCTAAAGAAGCAGAGCTTACCGCAGCTCTTGAGACGGCTCGTCAGGAGTCCGAGGCTTTTGTCGCTGAGATTTCTGAGCGCGCTTCTGCACTTGAGGCGGCTCGTGAGGCAGAGCGCACTGCTCGCCAGGAGCTCTCAAGCAGTGAAGCTACACTCGAGGCGCTACGTGCGCTTGATGTTGAGGTTCAAAAGGGAAGTCCTCTGGCAGAAAAGCTTGTCTCTGATACGGCAACCGCTTCTCTTGTTTCAGGCAGGCTTGCCGATTACCTTGAGGTTCAGCCAGAGTTTGAAGCTCTTGTTGAGCAGCTTTTAGGAGAAGATCTTTCTGCGCTTGTTGTTGATAAGCAGCAAAACGTTCATGCGCTCTTTGAGCGTGTACAGGCGCTTTCTGAAGACGGTAAGGCTACGCTGGTTGCTCTTTCTGACGCAACTCCAGCTCTTGCTGCTCCAGCACATACAACGCCTCTGCTTGAGCACGTTTCTGCTCAGAAGGGTGCCGAAGCCCTTGTACAGGCACTCTTTGGTCACGTTTTTGTTGCCCAGAGCCTTGATGACGCCTACGCTGCTCGCAAAGATGAGCCTCGCGGGCTTTATGCGCTTCCTGACGGTACGCTGCTCTATCCAGACGGTCGTCTGGTCCTGGGACATGCATCTCAGGCTGAGGACGGCTCTCTTGAGCGTAAGCGCCGCATCCGTGAGCTTGAGGGTGCGCTTCCTTCTCTCAAGCGTCATCTGGAGGCTGCTCGCTCTGCAGTTACCAACTGCGAGAATGAGCTGGCTTCAGTTCGCGAGAAAAGCGCGCAGTCCAAGGGTGAGGTTGCTCGCCTCAACGGTGAGCTTACATCCATCGCTGCTGAAAGAGGCCGTCTTGAGGGACAGGTTGCTTCTTCTCAGGCAGAGCTGAAGCAGGTCAGCGCTTCTCGAGAGCAGGCAAAAGAGCGTGCTCAAGAGGCTCGCGCACACATTGATGGGCACAAGCGTGCGGCTGAAGAGGCTAAGGCCCGCATGGAGTCGTTAGCTTCGGAGCTCAAAGAGCTGCAGGATCAGCATGAGGATGCCATTCGCGCTCAGGGTAGGGCCAACCGAGAGCTTTCGGATGCAAAGACGGACCTGACTGTTGCAAAAGAGCGCGCAACGAGTATGGCTTCTCGCCAGGCAGAGCTTGAGAGACGTCTGTCTCAGCTGGACGAGCAGCTTGCTGCTGCTAAACAGGCAACGCACGCGCTTGAGGTAATCAGGCTTCGCGTGGACCCGCTGTACAAGCGCTACGACGCTCTGCACCAGAAGGCGCTTGAGTGGGCTTCCAGGCTCAAGGATCGCGCGTCGTTGGCAGAGGCTGACTCTGAGACGCTTCGAGAAACCATCTCTGAGGCTAAAGACGCTGCTTCTGAAGCTGTGCTTGCGGTAGAAAAAGAAAAAGACGCTGCTAACCAGATTAGCGTTGAGATTGGTAAGCTTGAGGTTCAGGTTCAAAACGCCATTGAGGCCATTCTTGCCACAGGCGCCTCATTGGACGAGGCATTGACGCTTCCTGAGCCAGAAGATAGAGAGCAGGCACAACGCCTTGCTGCGTCGCTCAAGAGTCAGCTTGAGGCACTTGGTCCTGTCAACGCCGTTGCCATGGATGAGTACGAGCGCCTCAAGGAGCGTGCTGACTATATTAACGAGCAGGTAGCTGACTTAGAGGCTGCACGAACTTCGTTGAAGAAAATCATCTCGGCGATTGACCGCAAGATGCGTAGCCGCTTCCTTGTTGTCTTTGACCGCGTCAACCAGAACTTCTCCGAGATTTTCTCGATGCTGTTCCCTGGAGGTCATGCTCACATTGAGCTTACTGACCCAGACCATCTCTCCGAGACAGGCATTGAGATTGTGGCTCAGCCGCGCGGTAAGCGCATTACCAAGATGATGCTCATGTCAGGTGGCGAGAAGAGCCTCACCGCCCTGGCATTGCTCTTTGCTGTGTACAGGACGCGTACTGTTCCGTTCTACGTCTTTGATGAGGTTGAGGCTGCGCTCGACGACGCCAACCTCTCCAAGCTGCTTGATGCCATTGAGCAGCTCAAAGAGACCACTCAGCTGATTGTCATTTCTCACCAGAGGCGCACCATGGAGCAGGCTGATGTTCTGTACGGTGTATCTATGCAGGCAGATGGTGTCAGCCACGTTGTCTCTCAGAGGCTTGATAAGACAACCGGAAAGGTAGTTGATATCTAATGGGCTTTATGGACAATCTTCGCCGCGGTCTTGAGCGTTCCCGTGAGACTTTAAGCGAAATCTTTTATATGGGCGGAGAGGTCACCGAAGATTTTTGGGATGACCTTGAGGACACGCTTGTTATGGGAGATATGGGTGCTGAGGTGGCAATGCGTGTCACTGACGACCTACGTGAGCGGGCGGCGCGAGAAAACCTTATGCGCTCCGATCAGCTCCGCCGCGCTCTTGTAGAGCGACTTACGGCAGAGTTTCCTGTTGCAGAAAGAGATCCTTTTACGGATACGCCCTCTATTGTCTTGTTTGTAGGTATTAACGGTGCTGGTAAAACTACCACTGTTGGTAAGATTGCTGGTCGCGCACATGCTAGTGGCGTTAAGACCTTAATTGGTGGTGCTGACACCTTCCGCGCAGCTGCAATTGAGCAGCTGCAGGTATGGGGAGAGCGCTCTGGTATAGAGGTAGTAACCAAAGAGCGTGGCGCTGACCCTGCAAGCGTTTGTTTTGAGGTTGTTGAAACGGCAGAAAAACAAGGCACTGAGCTGGTGCTTATTGATACTGCCGGACGTCTGCACACTTCATCCGATCTGATGCGTGAGCTTGCTAAAGTTGTTTCAGTTACCAGAAAGCGCGCAGGAGATATTCCCGTAAGTGTTGTCTTGGTTATTGATGCAACTACCGGTCAAAACGGCCTTAATCAGGCAAAAGAGTTTAACGACGCACTGTCTTTGGACGGTCTTATTGTTACCAAGCTTGATGGTACCGCAAAGGGAGGAATTGCTCTGGCAATTTCAAACCAGCTTAACCTGCCTATTTATCGTATTGGTGTGGGCGAGTCAATTGATGATCTTCAGACGTTTGATGCTCGTTCATTCTGTGAAGCACTTGTTGGTGAGGGAGTTCAGTAATGTTTAACAGCCTGCAAGATAGACTGCAAAATACATTTTCCGCTCTGCGCGGAAAGGGCCGTCTCACTGAGGATGATATCAATTCAGCAATGCGAGAAATTCGCATGGCTCTTCTCGAGGCTGACGTTAACTACAAGGTAGTTAAGGAGTTTGTCAGCCGCTGCAAAGAGCAGTGTATGACCGCTGACGTGCTGGAATCTCTGTCTCCAGCTCAAAACGTTGTCCGCATTGTTCTGGACGAGCTCACGGCGCTGCTTGGTTCAACCGAGTCCAAGCTTACGTTGGCGCAGAACCGCATTCCAAACGTCATTATGCTTGTTGGTCTTCAGGGCTCTGGTAAGACAACCGCAGCTGCAAAGCTTGCCTACCTGCTTAAATCCCAGGGAAAGAATCCTCTGCTTGCCGCCTGCGACGTTCACCGTCCCGCAGCAGCAGATCAGCTTGAAACACTTGGTTCAGAGATTGGCGTGCCAGTCTATCGCGGTGATGGCAAAGACGCAGTTGCTATTGCGTCTCAGGCTATTCAGGAAGCCGTTGACCACCTCAACGACCTGGTAATTGTCGATACCGCTGGCCGTCTCCAAATTGACGAAGAAATGATGGAAGAGGCCGTTGCTATTAAGCGTGCCGTCAAGCCAGATCAGATTCTTATGGTTGTCGACGCCATGACCGGTCAGGATATTGTCAATGTTGTTAGCACCTTCGCCGAGCGCGTAGACTTTGACGGCGTTATCATGTCCAAGCTTGATGGCGATGCTCGTGGCGGTGGCGCACTTTCCGTACGCGAGGTTACTGGCAAGCCTATCAAGTTTGTTTCCATGGGCGAGAAACCCGATTCACTTGAGGTTTTCCACCCAGATCGTATGGCCAAGCGTATTCTTGGTATGGGCGACGTTATCTCTATTGTCGAGAAGGCCCAGCAGGCAGCAGACGAGAAGCAGGTTGAAGATGCCGAGCGTATGTTGCGCGAGGGCTTCACTATGGACGACCTGCTTAATCAGATGAATCAAATCCGCAAGATGGGTGGTCTTGCAAAGCTTATTGGTGCTCTACCTGGTGGCGACCGTCTGATGGCCCAGCAGGGTGGTGTGGACGATAGCTCTATGGGAAAGATTGAAGCCATCATTCATTCAATGACCAAGGAAGAGCGTGCACGTCCAAAGATTATTAACGGTCAGCGCCGTCGTCGTATTTCCATGGGTTCTGGTCGTAGTGTTCAGGAAGTCAATCAGCTTATTCGTCAGTGGGGAGAGATGAATAAGATGATGGGCAAGATGAAGGCTATGACTCAGGGTGGTAATGCAAAGAAGGGTCGCCGTGCTATGGAGTCTATGATGAAGAACATGGGCTTTGGTGGAGGTCAAATGCCACGCTTCTAGGCTTTACCAATAAATATTTTTATATAAGAAATACTTTGGTTTGATTACTATCCCTACTGCTGTTTGTTACACATGGTAAACTTTCTCAAAAAGCAGTAGGGAGTATTTATGTCAATTAAGCGTATTGCCTTTGTAGTATTAGGCTGTGTAAGTTTGGCGCTTGCCGTTATTGGCGTAGTGCTTCCTATTTTGCCCACTGTTCCATTTTTAGCGCTCGCAGCATTTTGCTTTGCAAAATCATCCGACCGACTTAATAATTGGCTTATTAATACAAAGTTTTATCAAAATAATCTTGCTGATTTTAAAGCTGGAAAAGGGATGACTGTTAAGACTAAAACACGCATCCTTGTTACAGTAACCTTGATCATGGCCGTAGGTCTTATTGCCATGCTTATAAAGGGCGTTATTGTTGGTAGTATTATTCTTAGTGTGGTTTGGTTAGGCCACATTTACTATTTTGGTTTTAAAGTTAAAACGCTTGAAGAGTAAACAAAGAGCGTGTTGTAGATCTTCTGTAAGACATAAAAACGTGCGTTTCAGAATTATTTTCTGAAGCGCACGTCTTTTATTTTCTAAGAAGATTACTCTCTAAGAAAAACCTAGTAGTGGATGATAATTGGATCTCCATCTTTGGCAATATCAAAGAGTTTTTGAGCATTATCATAGCTTAGGTTGATGCAGCCATGACTACCGCCAGTTCTGTAGATGTTTCCACCAAACGCACTTCTCCATGGGGCGTTGTGGAAGCCAACTTCTTGACCCTTTACACCAAGCCAGAAATCAACCTTTGTATCCCATCCTGGACGACCTGACTCGTCGTTTGGTCCCAGGAGGCGAGCGTCTCTAATGTGACTGGTAATATACCAGACTCCTTCTGGAGTGTTGTGATGTCCATCTGGAATACCAGTTACTACATCGGCTTCCCAAAGAATTGTTCCATCATCACCATAAAGGACAGCATGCTGAGTGGTAAGGTCAACATCAATATAACGACCGCCCCAGTCCTGCTCGCCCTGTTTAGTAAATTTACCGGCTGACTGTTTTGTAGGCAGCTCAATCTTTGTTGCCTGACCAGCAGACAGACCATCAGAGATAGCTTTTACAGCAGCGTCGTTATCAATAACCCAGCCGTACGCACCAGCAGCTTTTGTAGTGAATTCTTTTCCATCCCAACGCTTATACGTTCTTGAAGTGCCACGAGTATCTACTGCAGGAGCAAGTGTCTCGTTGACCCATTTGGTAATAGCGTCTGTGTCAAATGAAATAGAGAGGTTCTCATCAAACTTAATCCAGCTAGCAATGGTGTCTTGGTCAAGCTGATATGCAACAGAGTCACCCAACATCAAATCAACCGCAGAGGTAACGTAGGAATTAGCTGTCTTCAAAGCAGCATCAAGGTCTTCTGCGCTCATAAGGCTTTCTGGGCCAAGCTGTACGGTAGTGCTCAGATCATTAAAAGCGGTTTGCAAGTCTTTATGGACACCTTCAAGAGAAAGCCTTGTGGCAATAGCATCGTCAGCAAAAACAAACTTTTTAGCTGAGCTATCGTAGGTAATTCCATTGTTTTCAAGAGCTTGAGCAGATTCTTTTGCTTGTTCAATTCTTTGGTTAAAAAGTGCGTCTGCCTTGCTTGTATCGTACGAAGCGGTTGCATGTGGGCTCAAGGACCTGCTGCGATTAAGCTCCAGTGGCCACATCCAAGGATTCTGCTGGCTAATTGCATCGCGAGCATATCCTGCTGCGTCGTACTTCAAATCAATGTCAGAGGCCTTAATGGTTAAATCAACGCCGTTTCCAGAGACTTGTACAGAATAGTTTGAGGCCTCGTTTGCTCTCGAAGCCTGCAAATCTGAAGCTGGTTTTAAGGAGTAGTCTTTACCATAAATGCTGGTCTGAGGCATAAAGAAGAAGTTAAAGAAGATTGCTCCACCCACATACACAAGGGCGAGAATACCAACGAGCACGGCAGGTATTTTCCACCACTGATGTTTCTTATGGTTAACAGGAGCTTCTTCTTTTTCTCCAAGCTCAGCGCTATCAAGGGGAGCAATAACAGTTAGATCAGCTGCTTGCTTTTCTGGGGACTCTGTAGCTTGTGAAGAATCATTGAGCTGATTGGCTTTTACCTGCTCTTCATTAAGAGCAACGTACATATCAGTATCGCCAAGACTTGGAACTGAATCCTTAAGGGAAGGTGTCTTCTCTGTAGCTTCCTCTGTGGAAAGAGGCTGTAGATTAGCGGTGTGAGAAGCAGAGCTTTTTGCAAAGTGCTTAGCCAAGGAGCACTCCTTATAAAATACGAAGTTACACAGCAAGAATCAGTGTGTTTTGACAAACAGACTATCTGTAAATGAGTCAAAGACACATCTATTTAGTGTAGTGCATATTCGCCACATATTTTATGGAACTTACGAGGAATTATTTTCCACAGGAGAAGAACAAAACTGGAGTAATATATACGACATTTAGAAATAATTATTTTTCAATTGTAGGGGGAGCAATAGCGTATGCCGGCAACTAGAGTCAATAGTATTCCGCAAAAATTTAGATGCGTTTTTACTGCTCTTGCTGTACTTCTTTTATGCATTTCAGCTTTTCCTAAAATTGCTGTTGCTACCGCATCAACAAGCCAATCGGATTCTCATTCCGCCAATCAGTTGTTACTGCATACTGATGTTAAGTCGTATGAACTTCTACCTTCTGATTTTGCGCCTCTTGTGGGCAATGATTCAACTTCGTTTGATAACCTTGAGCAAGTTAAGCCTTATGAGGCAGTTAACCCTGATTCTCATCCAAACTTTAGCAAGGTAAGTGATTTTGTTTACCTAGATAGAGACCAGTTTGACTTGTCGCTTTTCTCGCCAGATGATTCCTTGAGCTATACAACAGATGACGCAGCGGTAGATGCATACATTCAGACTCATCCAGAGCTTGCCGGTGTGACTGATCGTAGAATTTTGCTTCCGGCGTTTGAATTTGATTCAGACAATGATATTCAGACTCACAGAGACAGAGTTAATTCTTACATTGCTCATGGCCAGCTGGCACAAGGGTCGGTTGGTCAGGATAATACTGCTGTTATTGATACTAGTTTGCCTATGGGTCAGTATAAGCTGGAAAAAACGCTCTCATACGATCAAGAGCATGGCTTCTATTACATCTATACCATGCACGTAGGTATATCTGATATTGATCGCAACCTCACAACGTTTGTTGATAGCAACGGAAATAAGACTGAAAAACAAGGTCTGTTCCAGGCTCCAGAGGTAGTGGGTAATGACATTCTTGACCACAAAGAAGTTGACTCTTATACGATTTCCTCTGGCTATGATGGCGATGGTAATGTTGTCCGTCCAACTACGTATGTGACACATATTACGTATTACTACACCCTCGCACACACCGCATATGTTTCAGATACTGGAACTACTTTAAAGCCTATTGACGCTGGTCTTCAGAATGCGCCAGCTACCATCTCTTCTTACAACTATGATTACACGGTTGATGCAGGTACAAGGCGAGTATTGGATATTGATGCCGTGACAGCTCGCCTTATGGCTGAGATTCAATCACAAGATGTTACTCAGCTTTTCCCTGTTAGTGCCGCTACTCATAACGGAGACATCGCTATTAGCAGAACTCCTGGTGGTAACACTTACGATATTCAACTGTTTGAAAACGGCCAATTTACTGTTGATTTGAGCTATCTGCCAGATGGCACGCCTCGTGTCGTTGATGCCGATGGCAATGCTGTTTATTTCTCAAACCATTTCAAGGATGTTGTCTATTCTTCGTACCAGGATGACACCTTGCCTGTTGGTCAGTATCGAATTGAATATTTGCTTACTCCAACATCTGCAGATCCAGATCACTTTGATTCGTATCAGCATTTAAAGGTCAATCTTGTTATTGGCACAAGTGATACTTCTCAGCCACCTATTACCGCAAATTGGACTCACGTATATGTGAAGCAGCCTGAGACTACTCCAGAAACGCCTGAGACTCACACTTCAGAGAAGCCTAAGCAGCCTCAGAAGAAGTCTTTGCTCCCTGATACTGCAGACTATTCTCAGGTTGAGCTTCAGGGTACACTTGTCTGTTCCTCTGTCTCGCTGGTTTCTCTGAGCTTCTTCCTCAAGAGAAAGCTGCAGAAGTAATCTAGGAATACATGACGTTACTCTTGCCTCAAGAGTGAGAGAATACTGTCTATCAAGAGGCGAGAGGTACGTTATTTATGGCAACATATCCGGTTATTCATGTAGATTCATCTGACGAC
>JABZGY010000002.1:0-82550 GCA_015259155.1 Atopobium sp.
ATTCAGCACTTGCATCAAGCACAGTTGCCAAGTCTTGGTCAGCTATCTTGTGGTAGTTCTTGTTGCGTAGTTTTGCTGTCATAGCTTCCTTAGTTTCGAAAGCTTCTTCATACTTAACTCCTCTTTGAGAGTTAATCACCAAGTTCTTAGTTGGCAAACATGCGATGTTGATACACGTTCCGCCGTACATCATTGGATCTTTTTCAATCAAAAGCACTTCTTCGCCATGACTTGTCAGGCTCCCTGCCAAAGTCTTACCAGCTTTGCCAAAGCCAATAATAATATTCTTAAAATGTCTCATACTTAGACTCCTAATCCAAATTATCGCTACTTATTTTTTTGTCAGTAACATATTTTTTTACAAAATATCACGATAGATGTCAGCTGTCTACGATTTTGCTTATAGCTATAATAAGTTCAATTGAATTGCCGGGGCCTTTGGCAAGCACTGGCAAGAGAAGGGATTAGGTGCATGAACAACTAGCGATACTCATAAAACCCGAATTCACGTAACGTCGCTGACGGAACTACCGCGGGTGTAGTATTGCTCATTTATGTCTTAATTTATAGCCATTTACCTGTGTATAATTGCATGCTACTCCGCGTGGTCTTCGGCAGAACCGAGGTATCATGCAGCTTAATCTTTCAAATATTGAATACATCTATCCATCAGCGGTGGAGCCTACCTTACATGATGTGACCATTGTGCTTCCACAAGGATGGACCGGCCTCGTTGGTAATAACGGATCAGGTAAAACAACTCTTGCGCGTATCATATGTGGTTTATTGCAACCTGACAGTGGTGTGGTAAGCCCATCGTTTTTCTCGGCATATTGCGCTCAAAATGCAACGGAGGTACCAGCTACTCTTTTTGATTTTGCGGTTGCCTATGATGATGTGGCAATTGAGCTGAGGCGAGAGCTTTTGTTAGAAGAAGATTGGCCTTGGCGTTTTGAGACACTTTCGTGTGGTCAGCAGAAACGACTCCAGGTAGCGTGTGCTTTATGGGCATCACCTGACGTTCTTGTGCTCGATGAGCCCACTAATCATGTGGATGTATCAACAAAACATGCTCTTTTTGCGGCCTTGTCGCAGTTCAAGGGTATTGGGGTGCTTATTTCACATGATAGAGAGCTGTTGGATAAACTCTGCACTCAATGTTTGTTTGTAGCTAACGGCACGGCAAACATGAAATCTGGTAATTATTCTCAGGCATCATCGCAGGTAGAGCTTGAACGTTCTAGCGCATTACATGCAAAGGAAGCGGCGCAAAAAGAGAAGACTCGCCTTGAGCGAGAAACCCAGCGGCGTAGAGAAGAGGCTTCTAGAGTTCAGGTGCGCAAAAGTGGAAGAACTATTGACAAGCATGACAGTGATGCGCGCGCAAAAAAGCGGGGCTATATAGTTTCAGGTCAAGACGGTAAAGCTGGGAAGTTGGCGGCGCGCATGTTGGATAGACTAGAGAAGGCAACAGGTAAAGCCACAGGTATTCAGGTTGAGAAACAATACGATTCCAACATCTGGTTGGATAGTAAAGCAAGTAATAGAAAAGTTTTATTGAGGATGGAGCCTACTGACATCCTTATGGGAGAGAGCTACCTACAAACTCCACCGTTGTTTATTGGCAATACGGATCATATTGGTGTTGTTGGTGATAACGGCTGTGGTAAAACAACGCTGATAAAGGAAATCATTTCAAGCATTTTTGACGATGTGCGGATGCTATATATTCCTCAAGAGCCAACTGAGCTGCAGAAAACAGAGACATTAAGAAAAATAAAGGGGTTATCAAATTCCCAACGCGGAAAAGTGTTGTCTATTGTGGCACAACTCAATTCCAACCCTGATTATGTTCTTGCAGGTGAGTTGACCAGTCCAGGTGAAATGAGAAAGCTTATGCTTGCGCAGGGAATGCTCGAATTACCAGAGCTTATCGTAATGGATGAGCCAACTAACTATTTGGACCTTGGCTCAACAGTAGCGCTTGAACGTTTACTATCTGAATATCCAGGGGCTTTATTGTTGGTCTCACATGACTTATCGCTGATTGATTCTGCTACATCAATTAAATGGTGCATTCGACAATCAAACGGCAATTTTAGACTTGTGGTGCAATAGGGCGAGAAACACGTTGGACAGTTACGGGGGTTGTGCGTTTTGTATTTTGGGTAGTAAATCAACACAGGCCGCTACTTTTATACCGCTCGGCGTAGTTGTTCTAGTAAGCTAACTTCTGCTGAAAAATTTTATATAAACTAAAGGGTCAAACTGATTTCTTCTGGGATTTCTCGTGTTTTAAGCATGGACTTCGGAGGGACCTATGCTTCACTTTAATCACGATTCAAAGCAAGAAACCAACGAGGGACATGCGAGCGCGAGCGCCGCAGGTGCGGGCGCTGCAGGTGCGGACGCTGGCGGTGCGGGTGCTGCTGGTGCGGACGCCGGGATCCCCAACATTCCCACGCCGCCCGAAGGATATCAGCAGGCAGCATTCGCATCCACGCTGCCAACGGTTGCTGATCAGACAACTAACCTAGGCTCGCAGATAGGCGTCATTTCATCAGGTGAGAGTGAAGAGGATGCTGAGGCTCGTGAGGCGTATGAAAGTTTGGCACGTCACCGCAAAGCTCGTCGTAAAAAGAAGCTTATTAAGGCAGGAATAGCTGCTGGAGTCTTTGTTCTTCTCGTCATATTGTTTATTTTGCCTATGTGCCAGGGCGGCCAGAACCAGAACACTACCGTGATGCCAAGCACCACGTTTGTCACGCGCGGCGAGTTCAGCGATTCTGTTTCCGCGTCTGGATCCATTAAGCCCGTGTCGTCAACCGTGGTAACTCCCGAGGTAGATGGCATTATTCAGGACGTTCAGGTTTCCGAGGGCACATACGTCCATAAAGGCGACAAGCTCTTTACTATCAAGAACGATGAGCTGGATAAGGCTGTTCGTAAGGCATCTCAGCAGGTAAAAGCAGCCGAGAACGAGGTCAGTAAGGCTCGCTCAGCCCTAGCGTCTGCACGCAACGGTGTCCCCGAGGCGGGCGAGGACGGACAAGAGGCAAACGCTGCGTCTGTTGCCGCGGCTGTGGAAGCGGCAGAGGCAAATCTAGAGAGCGCCCAGATTGCGCTTGAGGAGGCTCGCTCCGCCTACAACGACGCAATTGCCCAGGCAGATAAGCGTGTAGTCACCGCTCCTTGTGACGGTACGGTCATCGTGATGAACGCGGTGAACGGCGCTTCTGTTGGCTCGTCCGCGCCGGGTGCTGGCAACGCCGGTCCTCTGATTACTATCGCGGACCTTTCCCAGATGAAGGTGAACGTCCAGATTAACGAGGTGGACATTTCTCGCATCGCCGTTGACCAGAAGGCGCAGGTCAGCTTTACAGCTCTGCGAGACCTGTATTGCGACGCAGTGGTGACTCACGTTTCTGCTGTTTCGTCCAACGGTGCCGACGCGGGCGCAAGTTACGATAACCCTGGTAGATCCATTGTTTCTTACACCGTTGACCTGCTTATTAGCAGTCCCGACGCTTCCATCAAGCCGGGAATGACCGCCAACGTGGACATCATGATTCAACACATGGACAACGTGCTGACCGTGCCTCTTGTTGCCGTTATGGATGACGGCGATGGAGCTTACGTCAATGTGGTTACCTCTCGTGACGAGAAGGGCTATCCGCAGGTAGAACGCGTGCCAGTGACCGTAAAGGCGCAAAGCTCTACGACGGCCGTCATCGAGGGTGCCGGTATTGAGGACGGCACTGAGGTGATGATTGGCGGCGGCGCTGGCGGTCCATCTCAAGGCGCGGCGATGGACGCTCCAGCAGGCGCAACGTCTGGCGCGACGTCTGGCTCGGGGACCAGCGCAACGTCCGACACAACGGGCTCCAAAGACTCCAAGTAGGCGACGCACATGTCCAAGGTAATTGAGGTACATAAGCTGCATCGCATTTACGAGACAGCTGCGGGTTTGACACACGCTTTACGTGGCGTTTCGCTAACTGTGGAGAAGGGCGAGTTTCTCTGCATTATGGGTCCGTCTGGCTCAGGCAAATCAACCCTGATGAACATTTTAGGCTGCCTGGATACGCCTACTTCCGGCTCGTACAAGCTAGAGGGTCTTGAGGTTGCAGATCTTTCCGACGACGACCTGGCAGAGATTCGCGCTACGCGTCTAGGCTTTGTCTTCCAGTCGTTTAACCTGCTACCACGCACTACAGTGCTGCGAAACGTTATGTTGCCGCTCATCTACTCGGATATTCCCGCAAAAGAGCGAGAGTTGCGAGCTTGGAAGGCGCTGCGTTCTGTTGGCCTGCCCGAGGAGTATTACGAGCACAAGTCAAACGAGCTTTCCGGTGGTCAGGTGCAGCGTGTAGCTATTGCTCGTGCGCTGGTAAACGATCCAGCGGTCATTTTTGCCGACGAGCCAACAGGTAACCTGGATTCTGCAACCAGTGAGATGGTCCTCAACACGTTCAAGTCCATGCAAGAGCGTGGTAAAACAATCGTGCTGATTACGCACGACCCCGAGACCGCGTTTTGGGCTGACCGCGTGGTGCATATTCGTGACGGTCGTCTGCTCACGGACGAGCAGGAAAAAGAGTTTGTGAAGCAACACTCCGCGCAGTCCGCACCGGGCGCACCTGCTGCGACGGGCGCACATGTCGCGACGGGTGCGCATGCCGCACCTGGCGCGCAAGCTGCGACGGGCGCACGATCCGCGACAGGAGGTGGCGTGCTATGAGGCTGATGGATCTGTTGCGAGAAACCCTGTCTGCGCTCAACGCCAACCGCGGCCGCAGCTTGTTGACGGTGCTGGGCATTGTTATTGGCATCAGCGCGGTTATTGCCATGACGGCACTTATCGACGGCATCAAGTATTCGCTAGTCAGTTCTCTGGGCCTCAACCAGTCACGTATGGTCATGATATACGCGTGGCCAGACCGCGAGGTCACGCAGCAGGACCTGGAGATGCTGCAGCTCAGCGTGCCAGGGTATGAGCTTGTGACCGGCATCGATTCCACTATGGCCCGCGTTAACTCGGCCGAGAAGCAGTTTGACGCGCGAATCATCGGCTGCACGCCCGACTATTTTACCGTCATGGGCCTCAAAGCATCGACGGGCTCGCTCTTCACAAAATCCGACGTAGATGACACATCTAGAAACGTTCTTCTCGACAAATTGTCTGCCGAGAAACTCTTTGGCAGCGCAGACGCGTCCATTGGACAGGTTGTCCGCATCAATAACGACAGCTACACCATTGTGGGCGTGGTTGACAGTGGGGCAAACGGCGGCGGGCAAGGCGATACGCTGCTGGCCTACATGCCGTACTCCACGTATTCCGCGCGTCTGACAGGTACTAAAACTATCAGCCAGATCTTTGGTTATGCTCGCGAAAACGTTGACATGAAGGCGCTTGCGGACGAAACAAAGTCCTGGTTGCTGGACTGGTTTAACATTCCTTCCGCGCAGGCCGAAGATCGCGTGACGGTTATGACGCTTTCGTCCATCATTGAGCAGATGAACGCCACGCTTATGTCGTTCCAGGTGCTGGTTACCGCTACGGCGAGCATTTCGCTTCTGGTTGGCGGCATTGGCATCATGAACATGATGCTCACTAACGTGACGGAGCGCATTAGGGAGATTGGTCTGCGTAAAGCTCTGGGCGCTCGCGCGTCCGACATCACCAAGCAGTTCCTGTGCGAGTCCATTTTGATTTGCATCATGGGCGGCGTGATTGGCATTGCCCTGGGTTACGCCGGAGCGTGGGGACTGGCTGGCTCGTTTAGCAGCATGATTACGCTTGATACGGGAATAACACCTATCATCACGCCAAACATCGTGATGATTACCTCGGGAATCTGCATTGGCATCGGACTCATCTTTGGCTACTGGCCTGCTCGTCGCGCCTCAAAGCTCAATCCTGTGGAATCGCTCCGCTACCAGTAAATGGGGAGCATCCAGAAGGCGGCTTGCGTTCACAGACCGCTTACTGAAATAAATGACGTACTACAAGTAGGGTTTCTCGCCTGGCGAGAAACCCTTTGAAGCGTGGAAGATTGTGTAGACTATAGTAGATCGTCTGGTGGCAGTAGTTCAATCTCCCATGTGGTGCTGACGTAACAGCTGATTTTTATTTCTAAAGGATTGAAAATCGGCGCAACATCATTGGCGTCAATAGTTTCGCGTGCGTAACGAGCACCTAATGATTCTCCGAAGTCTATTGATTCGTATTCATAATGAGCATTTTGCAAGCCGACTACCTTTACTCCAGCTGCTCTAGCAAGAATGTCTGCCTTTTCACGGCAAGTTACAATTGCATTTGAGGAAAGTGTATTTTTAAGGGCATCTTTGTTTGCAATTGAATATTCCATTGAGAAAGTCATGCCGTCGCCACACGAGCTAAGTGCTTGCCAAATTTTTTCAATTAGACCATCCTTCAATGGTTGAGTAATAAGAAGACTTGCATGAAAGTTATATCCTTCAATTTTTGTATGAGCCAAAAAGTACCGATCTGAATCTTTTTTCGTATACTCGCGAACTTCACGGGGAGATATCGAGTACTCCTTATTTTTTAGAATAGAAGATGATAGTCCGTTCTGTTCCAGCGCCTTTTTCATAGCCTCAAATATCGTGTTGTATTTAGTTGTGCAATTGTCACGAATGTCACAGATTCCAGTAATATCGATTTTAAATTCAATAGTGTCAGGCGGAACTTGCGTGCTCAGGTTTGTAGATACGTCAATCGTTCGTTCCATAGTATGTTCCTTTCAGAGATGTTAGAGAAAAAATCAGCCGTTTGAACAGGTAATTTATTTCTCATCGTTGAATAATCATAGGTTCAAAAAAGATTTTGAGTGTCCAGTGTAATGGACACTCATATAGTGGGTAGTAACTGATATTAACCAGGTGAAATGGCTTATTATTAGTGTCATGGGAGTGCGGCTAACAATCACCGCGCAGGAGAGGGACACATGATTTTGTATTTTTCTGCAACCGGTAATTGCAAATATGTTGCCGAGCGAATTGCCGCGGAGTTTAATGACACCGCAGTCTCGATTGAGAAATCAAACGGCCAGGTAAATCTTTCAGAAGATGAGATGCTTGGCATTGTGACGCCAGTTTATAACTGGGAGCTCCCCATTACGACTCGTGAGTTTTTGCAGAATCTCCAGGTTACTGGTGCTTCTGCGCCGTACATGTTTATTGTGACAACGTACGGAACAACGGCTGGTTGTACGTTTGTTGACGCAAAAAAGATTCTTGCTAGCAAAGGACTAGAGCTCAACGCCGGTTTTAGCGTCAAAATGCCTGATACTTGGACTCCGATTTTTGATTTGAGCGACAAGGCAAAAGTTCAGCAAATTAACAACAATGCCGAGAGCTACATTGACGCTGTACTAAGCGGAATCAAAGAGCGAGCTGTTGGTAATCATATGCAGGGCGTTGTCCCGTATGCAGTGAGACTTTTTATGGATCCCATATACAACAATGAAAGGAAGACACAGCACTTCTCAGTTTCAGAAAAGTGCATCGGATGTAGTCTTTGCGCACGAAAATGCCCTGTTCAGGCTATTGAGATGAAGGATAAGAAGCCTGTGTGGGTTAAAGACCAGTGTGCCGCGTGCCTTCGTTGTTTGCATCATTGCCCTACGTTTGCCATTCAGTATGGTAAGGGGACAACAAACAAACATGGACAATATAAAAATCCGCACGTCAAGGTGTAGTTTAGGTGTAAACTTTATGGCGTAGTTCACTTAGGCTAACAAAGTGCTAACCGAACGGAGCTTAACAAATGCCTGATCAGAACGAGAAGAACGATCACCTTCCGGTGCTTGGTGTTGGCCCCGCTTATGTGATTGCCATTACGATGCTGACGGTCGCGTGCATTGCCTTGTCTAAGCTGGGATTTCTTCCGTACCTTCGCATTCGAGCCACGGTCGGCGTGATGCACACCGTGGGCACGGCTTTTCTGATTGTGGGCATCTGGCTGTGGGTTTCCGCTGCCATAAAAGAAAAACTTCGCGAGAAAATCATCGCAAATCAGCTGGTGACCACTGGTGTTTATGCGCTGGTCAGAAACCCTATCTACTCCGCATTTGCGTTTGTCATGTCGGGCGCGGCTTTGCTTTCAAGCAACCTTTATCTACTGCCGCTGCCTCTTGTGTTCTGGGTGCTTTTAACTGTGATGATGCAAGCCACGGAGGAGAAGTGGCTTCTCGAGCAATTTGGCGATGAGTACAGAGAGTACTGCAAGCGAGTTAATCGCTGCATTCCGTGGTTTCCCAAGCGCTAACGTTTAACGTGAATATAAACGTGACCATTTGCTTTTATTCGAGCCCCAGTTCCATAGGTGAGCTGGGGCTTATTTGATTTTCTCGCTATATAAATACTTTTACGAAGCGGCTATGATATACATACGTCCGCAAGGCATAATTGTGTCATGCCTGCACTATACACGCCACGCCAGTTTGTCAGTGCTTGTACCTGCTGCTTCATGAGAAACGAGAGATGCGATGCTGGATATTCGTCGTGTTTTGGCAAGCGCGCCTAAAAAGCATACGGAGGAAACGCTCAATCCTTTGACGACTGTTTGGGGAGAGGCGCTTGACCCGTCGAATGTGTTGCCTGAGCATCCGCGTCCTCGCATGCAGCGCGACGAGTATGCGATGTTGAACGGTGTGTGGAAGTATGCGATTGCACCGGTAGATGGCGAGGTGGACGTAGAAACCCTCGCACAACAGGAGATTCCTTCCCGTTGGGACGGACAGATTGTGGTGCCGTTCTCGCCAGAAGCTCCGTTATCTGGGGTTGGTCGTACAGTGCAGCCGAGTGAACTTTTGTGGTATAAGCGCAAAATTGAACTATCTAAACTAGCCGATGACCAGCGACTTATTCTGCATTTTGAAGCGGTTGACTGGATGTGCGCATGCTTTGTGAATGGCAAGCTTGCTGGTACACATACTGGCGGTTACCTGCCGTTTTCTTTTGACATTACGGATCTGCTTGGCTCGGCCGAGGTGGGAGAGAGTGCGACGACGGGAAAGGCTGGGGTGGCAACCGCGGCTGAGGTGGCGGACGCAGCTGAGCTCGTGCTTTGCGTTTGGGATCCAAGCGATACCGGCTCTCAACTGCGAGGTAAGCAGCGACTTTTGCGCGGCGACATATGGTACACCGCTCAGAGTGGCATTTGGCAGAGCGTTTGGTATGAGGTTGTTTCTGCAACTCACCTTGAGTCGCTGACGTTTAAGGGCGACATGTTTGGCACACTTGAAGTTAAGGCGAACGTGCAGGTAAGCGGACCAGCAAGCGCGCAGCCGAGCGCGCTGGAGCTGGAACTTGCGCTCAAGGATGAGCTTGGGCAAGACGTTCTTCTCGCCAGGCTTCCGGTGGGTGAAGCAGGGAAAATTTGTACGAAGCTGCAGATAGATGACCCGCAGTTGTGGTCGCCGGAGAGACCGTACCTCTATTCCGTGGAGGCAACACTTTGGCAGGATGGTGCGGCGATCGATTTTGTTCGGAGCTATTGCGCGTTTCGTACCGTTGAGGTGAAGCCTGACGAGGCTGGTGTACCAAGGGTGCATTTGAATGGAGCGCAGTATTTTGTGCGTGGCGTGCTGGATCAGGGCTATTGGCCTGATGGATTGCTGACGGCGCCATCCGACGATGCGCTGGTATATGACGTAGAGGCCATGAAGTCGGCTGGTTTTAATACGCTGCGAAAGCATATCAAGATTGAAAGCGAGCGTTGGTATTACCACTGCGATCATATTGGCATGCTAGTTTGGCAGGATTGCGTTTCGGGAGGTAGCGCGTATAGTCCTTGGCACACGAGTCAAAAGCCGACGCTATTCAGCTTTACCTGGGGAAGATTTGACGATACAACGCCAAGGCATCACGAGGCTTTATCTGCAGGTGACGAAGGCTATCGCAAGGAGTGGACAGAAACTTGTCAGGAAATGGTCAAGCTTTTGGACGGGCATCCTTCGATTGGATTTTGGACGCTCTTTAACGAGGGTTGGGGACAGTTTGATGCTTGCGCAGCTACTGAGGCTGTTCGCGCCTTGGATGCGACACGTCCAATCGATGCGACGAGCGGTTGGTATGACCAGGACTGTGGTGATTTTCTGAGCATTCACAATTACTTCCGACCACTTCGCGCAGGTTGGAGCGGGAAGCAACGGGAGAATCGAGCTGTGATAATCTCTGAGTTTGGTGGCCTCGCGCAAATGACGCCAGGTCACACGTCACTTGACCATTCGTATGGATATGGGGATTTTGTCACAGTTGAGGATTGGCGAGGAGCTGTCCAAAAGCTGCTCTCAGAGGCGGAATCGCTGCAGGTCGAAGGTCTTGCAGGATACGTTTATACCCAGGTATCTGACGTTGAGGAAGAGGTAAACGGCCTGCTCACTTACGATCGAAAGATCAACAAGTTTGAAGGGTAGTAGCTGCCGAATGATGTGGGATGTCGTTGGACAACGTTAGATGGCCTCGGTAGTGCTCGATGGTGTCCGTTAGTCAAGCGATGAACAGTTGAGTGAAAGATGCCCAGTTGATTGAGTGGTATCCAGTAATACCGAACGCTGATTTTTGCCAAAGTGGTAAAAAATGCGTTTAGTTGGGGTTTCATTTTTCTGTATATCGTGTTTTCGCAGATAAAAAATTGCAACGGTGGTAAAAAAATCGTCTTAGTTGGGGATAAAAATCACTTTTTAAAGATTTGATCCCCAACTAAACGGGTTTTTTACCGTTTTAGCCCCTAAATTTTGAGCTCGAAAATTGATTGATACGTAAAATTGAATATTCGAGTATAGATATTCACATAAATGAATACATCTCTAGCAAGAATAGAAATTTTGTAACTTAATACAAAAACTCGCCTTCCAGAGATCTATTTCTGGAAGGCGAGGGTAGTGTATCACTTCAGTTGTGCATCATTATGCTTGGTCACACGTAGGTGCAGGTAGACGCGTCAAGCAGCGTATCGCGGCCGCGCGGCGCGGTCGCGCGTCGCGGCGCGTAGCTGCACGTTAAGCGCTTGCACCCGAGGTAGCATCTACGCCTGCACTTGGTGCGGGAGCACCAGCAGCAGGGGCGGGAGCGCCAGCTGGTGGAACAACTGCGCCGCTAGCGCTTACGAGGCGCTGACCTGTGGTTTGTAGGTACCAATCCAACCATGGCTTGAAGTTGAAGACAATCTCGTTGATGCCTGCATACGAGCCATCGGGGTAGTACATTGCCTGGTAGTTATGGGTGTTGATAATGTCGGCTGGTGTACCTGGGACAATGGTGCGTACGTATTCTTTATCGCCGTTTCGAAGTACGCCGATGACAAACTCAACATTCTTCATGCGACCCTCTGGAAGAGAGCTGTGAACTGTGGAAAGACGGTCACCCGACTGCTCAGGAACGCGTTTTGCCAGCATAGTGTCTGGGTTGTCGTGAGCGTTGTTGTAGTAAAGGAACTGGTTGTTGTCGTCCGCGTAAGTTAGCTCAAATGGCATTGCCTTCAGGAACATGTCAATCTGGTTGACTGTCAAAATGCCGTGGTCAAGCTTAACGTATGTGTCGCCCGAGACCGCGCCCACAAGCTCGGCGGCCTTCTCGACCCAATCAGGATCGTCGGGATCAATGCCCTGGATAGTGGTGGAAATTGAGTTGGTTACGTCCAGATCCTCTGGCGCGATTGGCTTTGGCTTCTTCAATTTAGAGACCACCTCTACGTATTTGACAAAGTTATCCAGGCAAAGACCCAGGAAGCTGACGGTGCGCTCGTCGATAATGTTGCCCTCCTCGTCAAAAGCCTGCTTGGCCTTTCCAAGAAGGAACTCGTTACCAGGTAAAACGTATGCGTTTACGCCCGGAGCATCCATAATCTTGCGCAGATGTACTTGCGCGCGAGAAGTTCCCTGGTCGTAGTAAGAAGCTCCGACAATCATGACAGGCTTGTTCTCAAATGGATGCACATCGTAGGAGAGCCACTCGATGACGCTCTTAAGCGCAGGTGAGATGGTATGGTTGTGTTCGGGCGTAGAAATAATGACGCCGTCAGCACGGGTAATCTTGTTGTACAGAAGGCGGAGCTGGAAGTTCTCGTCCCACTTGAGGTCCTGGTTGAACAGAGGGATGTTATCGATCTCAAGGATCTCAAGCTCAAACTGCTTGGCAAAGTGCTTTTTGATGAAGTGCAGAAGCTTTCGGTTATAGGAAATCTCCGCATTTGAACCGACGATTCCGACAAATTTCATAGTAGTAGTTCCTTCCAGGCCTACAGGTTTTCCCAGTCAAAGTTCTCGGCCTCTTTGCGGAGAAGTTCGCGCGATGCGGCCATTTTCTCGTTGAGTTTCACAAACAGACGGAAATCGTCAAAAAGCAGGTCAAGCTTCTTGACGGTAGCTTTGTCCTTCAAGTTGCCCTTCTCGTCAAATGCCTGCTGGGCGCGACCAAGAAGGAACTCGGAGCCTGGCATGATTGCGGCTTTGAGCTCGGGAGCGTCCAGAATTTGGCGGAGCTGAAGCTGCGCGCGAGAAGATCCGAGCGTGCCCAGGGACGCGCCGACAATCATGACTGGCTTGTTGACCATAGGGAAGATGCCGTAGGACAGCCAAGCAAGCGCGTTTTGCAGGACCGCTGGAATGGAGTGGTCGTACTCTGGTGTTGCGATGATGACGCCGTCGGCGGCCTCAATTTTCTTTGCAAGCTCTGAGACAACCTCGGGGACCTTCATCTTTGCGGGCTTGTTGAACAGGGGAATGTTGTCGATTTCCACCAGCTCAATGGAGGCCTTGTCGGCAAAGTGCTTCTGCATAAACTGCAGGAGTCTTCGGTTATTGGACTCTTTTGAATTGGTGCCAATGAGGCCAACAAAGTTAAGCATCAAACTTCCTTTCTGAATTACGCAAGGAGCTCAGGCGAGATCCCCGACGAATAATATACGCGATTATCAGTGGTTACTATGAGCGCTTCGATGTCTTTTTCTTGTTCTACACGAGCAAGGAGCTGACGGGGTTTCTCGCCATAAAGGCGCGTGGTCCAAATTTCTCCATCAAGCGAGTTGTCCGAGATAATCGTGATGCTCGCCAGTTGCGTGTCAACTGGATAGCCTGTCTTGCGGTCAAGAATGTGGTGGTAGGTGTGCCCGTTTACCTGCAGTTTCCTTTCATAGGTACCGGAGGTCACCACGGACTGGTTGCAAATAGGCAGCGCAGCAAGGTTGGTGCCTCGTGGTTGTCGCGGATCCTGGATGCCAATCTGCCACGGCCTACCCGCGAGCACATTGTCGCCAATTGTCTTAATGTTACCGCCAAGGTTGATAAGGGCGGAAGTGACGTGCTGACTTTTCAGATAATCTGCAATTTTGTCAGCGATGTAGCCTTTGGCCAAGCATCCCAGGTCCAGCTTCATGCCCTCTTTGGCGAGAAACACGGTGCAGCTCAGAGGATCCAATTCAATGAGTTGTGGATCAGTAAGCGAAAGCGCGTGCGCAACCTCGGCGTTATTTGGAATGCGAGCGTCAGAAAAGCCGATTCGCCAGGTTTGTACCAAGGGGCCAAGTGCAATGTTTAAATGACTTGCAGGTAGAAGACTTTGTTCTTTGCCAATTTGAATGAGCTCAAACAGCTCGGGGTCAACGGGGACAGGATGTTTGCCTGCTGCATGATTGATCTGCATAAGCTCGGAATTGGCGTCGTTTGCGCTAAACCGCTGGTTGTAGATGTTAAGGAGTTCAAAGACGTTATCAAGAAGCTGCTCTGCAAGGCAGTCCGCCTTTGAGTTTTGTAGCTCCTCTGCAGTGCGTTCTGCCTGCGCATTATTGGAAGGCGGCAATAAAGAGATGGTGATAGTCGCGCCCATCAGGTGAGTTGATCTGGAAATGTAGGCTCGTTCTGACACGACTCTCCCATAGTGTCCAACAGCAGTTTGTTCAATTTTACCTGCAGATTGCTTGGCAGTAACTCTATTTTACGTTTGTTTGTTACAGTCATTTGTTGTATCGACAACATTTTGACGAGAAACTCTACAGCTTTGGTTGCTCGCTAAAGCCCGCTCTCAGCTCCAAACGTGAAGAAAACTGTGGAGTTAATTTGATTATTTATGCATAGGGATGTCTGTTTATTGTTGATATGTACTTATTCCAGTATCATTTTTTGCAGAAAGTACTGACCGATGATTGATTCTTGGCTGACGCGTATACGCCAGCCAATTTTTTTGAAGGAGTATGAAGGAAATGGAAAATAAGATGGCGGGATATTTCTGATTTTTCTCGCTAGCAGAAATGAAGTTAAATCTACGCACTTAGTAGCATTAATTGTGTGCAATAGAGTCTGATTTCAAAGTCTTTGTCCAAGATTCAAATAAAAAAATTTATTTGAACACAATATTTCTTTAGAAATTAGGTCAAAAACCATTAGTATGTTTAATGGAGCTATGTATATCTCCAGGGGTACGTTCGATAGGAAAGATGGGGTTGATATGAGCAACTTTAAGAAGTCGTTTGCAACTATGTTTGCAGCAATAATGATGCTCACCGGTATCATTATTTTAGGTACAAGCACTGTTGCAAAAGCAGTGACATATCCGTTGACGCAGAACATTGATTTTGGCGCTGACGGACAACTTACTGTTAACCTTAAGCCCACTTCTCCTACAACGGTTAAGGGCAGCGCAAATATCTCCACAGGTATCGAGATTGACGCAACTGGTCTCCATAAGCCAATCGACGGTCTTTACCTGGAGATCGAGGTAAACACCAAGCAGTCCGCAACGGACATTAACAATACCAACAACATTACTCCTAACACCTATCTTGATAACTTTGCCACTCCAGCAGCAGCTACTCAGCCTATTATCAAGCGCGAGGAGACCATCGTTACCCCTGATGGTAAGACCATTAAGCGCCTGTACCTCAATACTATCGATACCACCGTTAAGCTGGAGCTCCCTTATGTTATGAGCTTCAGAGACATGGTTACCCCAGCAGATTTCCAGCTCAAGCCAGTTGTTCGTGTGTACAATGCAGACGGCACCGAGCTTGCTAACATGCCAGACCAGACCTACTCCATCACCTACGACAAGCCTTGGCTCATGAAACAGGTCGCAGGTGAAGAGACTAACGATCAGCTCCTGTACGGTGGTATTAATGCCCCAGGTGATTCGTCCGCTCTTTCCAACGATAAGACTGCAGACGTCATCTTCAACTTTAGGCTTTACCAGTACTATCGTGCTTATCGCTCCATCATCATTACTGATACCCTTCCTACATACGTAAACGCAGCAGGTCAGACCGTTACCGCTCACTTTGACCCAGCTAAGAACCCTAACTGGACGCTCAGCCCAGACGGACGTACCGTAACCCTCAAATTTGATATTCCTGCAGGAACAACCATTCTCAACGATTACATCAGAGATAACCTTCCTGCGTATTCACAGCTCAAGCTTTCCTTCCCAGGCGCTCGCTACCTCAACGGCACTAATCGCGTAGTCTTCAACAACACTGCAACGGTTCAGGGCATCCCTTACAACCCAAGTGCTGCAGAAGAGACCGTGGGTCAGGTCCCTGGCAACGAGCACAACTTTGACGACGATACCAAGCAGTTCCGCCTTGCCGGTAATGACTTCAGCGGCAACGGTATGCTCAGCAAGCGCGGTCCTGTAACTATCCAGTACGACAAGAACGGCCTTGCTGTTAGGAAGCTTGACTACACCATCAAGCTGGTTAACAAGCTAGACACCCCACTCACTGACATCGAGTTCATCGAGGATGTTGCCAACACCGACAACCGCCTCTTTATGACCGCACTGACTGGCAACCTTGTTGCAGTTGGCCAGCGAGTTGGACTCAATATGGACCAGATTGAGGTCCGTGGTTACAAGGCTGATGGCAGTTACGACATCATTCCTACCAGGAATAACGGTGCAAACTGGCTCTATCGCGCTGACATGAACTCGGCAAGCCAGCAGCAACTGCAGTCCTACCTGGACCAGATCAACCAGGGCACGCTTGATCCATCCAATGCTGCCGCTGTGTCTCCTCAGTACAGGAAGATTGGTATTTACTTCAAGAATGTAACCCTGCAGCCAACCAGCAACATTGACTTCAATATCCAGATGATGTTCATGAATCCATTTGGCGAGGTCTACAGCGATAGGCCAATCACCAACATCATCAAGGTCAATGCCAACAAAGTTAATACCGACGGCACTAAGACTCCAATGAACTTCTCCGCAAATTGGGATACTCGCTTTACTCCATTTAGCGAGAAGGTCTGGCTGTCCAAGTCCTCTTGGTACCAGCGCGTTGGTATGCCTGGCGAGCGCTTTAGTGCTCGCGTGGGCTTTGCGCTGACAGAGCTTTCACCTGCTCGTTACCTGAAGAATCCAACCTTCGTCGATCTTCTCCCTGCAGGCGTTTCTTATGACGCGAACACCACGGTTTCAGTGATTGCTGACTCGCTGCAGCCTGAGAAGGTTGAGTACATCAGGAATTATAACGAGACCGGTCGCAATGCAGTCAAGATTACCCTTCCATCTGGATACGTGTATCAGTACGGATCTATGGGTTATGAGATTAGGAACCTGGTAATCAATGACGACATCATTCCTTCTAAGGCCGAGAATGACGTTCTGAACAACAATAATGACGTCTACTTCTATGCAACGAACTGGACTCACGGTACTCCAGATGATTTCTCTGGTATGTACAACGCTAGCAACTTTGTTAAGGATGACCTCGACATCAACATGAATGGCGTCACTGACGAGACTATTTTGAAGGCAACTGCAAAGGTTCTTGGCAACAACGTTGAGAGTATCCAGTCCGACAAGCACATCCGTAGTCTTGAGCCAAACATTGCTGGCGGCGGTACATTCTACGGTAGGGCATTTACCTCGGCTACTATCATGACTGACTTTGCTGGCGTCACCGATACCAGCGGACTCTTCCAGTATCGTCTGAGCATTCGTAACTACTACAACACGCCAATGAATAAGATCCTTATGTACGACGTGTTGCCATATGTGGGCGACGGCAGAAACTCTGCTTTCAGCAATACACTTCAGGGTCCTATTGAGCTGAAGATTGGCTCAACTGACGTCAGCTCCCAGTACGATATTTACTATCGTACTGATGAACACCCAGCTCAGAACGATATCAACGAGATTAACAGCCCAGAGTGGACTAAGACTCCAGCTGACTACACCAAGGTAACGGCAATCAAGATCGTTGGTAAGGATGGCACTATTTTGCCTCCATACACCGTTCTGTCTGCGGTTCTTACCATGAAGGCACCACTGTATGATCCAAACCTCTCCGAGGCTCTTGCATACAACGACATGAGCGTTATCTACAACAACGAAGCAGCTATGCGCCGTACCGAGAAGGTCGCAAACCAGCTTGTTGACATCATGGATGTCAAGGTAGAGAAGAAGTGGCTTGACGCTGACGGCAACGCAATTGCCCAGCCAGACGCTACCTCCATTACCGTAAAGCTTCTTGCCGACGGCGTAGATACTGGTAAGACACTTGACCTTACCGCAGCCAACAACTGGACTGCTTCGTTCACACACCTTCGTAAGTACACCATTGAGACTCACAACGACGGTACCAGCACAAAGACTCCTATCGTCTACACTCTTGAAGAGGTAGGCACAGACGCTAATGGCATGGTCACTTACAATGGCAAGAAGTACAAGGTGACTGCTACTTCTGGTCAGGCAGATGAGAATTCACCAAACGATTCCGTTGCACTGAGTGTTACCAACCAGCTGCAGCAGGAGAAGGTCTCCGTCTCTGGCAAGAAGCTCTGGGACGACTCTAACAACAATGACGGTAAGCGCCCAGCTTCCATTGTTGTCAGGCTTCTCGCAGATGGCGTTGAGGTTCAGCACAAGACAGTAACTGCTGCGGATAACTGGGAGTACACCTTCTCTGACCTGCCTAAGTTCAATGGCAATGCAGAGATTACCTACACCGTTTCTGAGGACGCAGTACCTGACTACACCACCAGCATCAACGGCTATGAGATTACAAACCAGCACGCTCCTGAGGCTTTAAGCATCCCAGTCAAGAAGGTTTGGGTTGACGATGAGAACGCTCAGGGTCTGCGTCCTGCTAGTGTCCACGTCAGGCTCTATGCTGACGGCACTCAGGTGGATGAGTTTGACCTGAATGCAGGCAATAACTGGTCCCACATCTTCAACGGCCTGCCACGTTACACCGCTGGTCACGAGATTGAGTACACCGTCAAGGAAGACCCAATTGCTCACTACACTACTTCCTATTCTGGCTCTTCAGCTACTGAGCTCACGGTTACCAACACCATTGAGGGCAAGGTTTCTGTTCCAGTAACAAAGAAGTGGATTGGTGCACCTGCTGATAGCGTAACTATTCACCTGCTCGCAGATGGCGTTGAGGTACAGAGCGCAACTCTGACCGCTGCTGATAACTGGCAGCACACCTTCAGCAACCTTAACCAGTACAACAATGGTGCGCTGATCAACTACACCATTACTGAGGATGCAGTTGATGGCTACACCTCTCAGATCACTGGCGACGCTACCAACTACGTGGTAACCAACACCAACATGAAGACTCGCGACATTCCTGTCACCAAGGTTTGGGAGAACCAGGAAGGCGATTCTGCTGAGATTGTCCTGTATCGTGACGGTGTTGAGGTTGATAGGGTAACCATCACCAAGGCTGACGACTGGAAGCACACCTTCAGCAACCTGGAGTTCTACGACAAGGCTGATGGTCACGAGTACGCATACACCATCTCCGAGACTCCTATCTCTGGCTACACAACCCAGATCACAGGTAATCAGGACGACGGTTTCACAGTGACCAACACTGCTCCTGTTGTTCCTCCAACTACACCTCCTACCACCCCAGAGCCTAAGAAGCCAGGTCTTCCTTACACTGGCGACGCTTCAGGTATTGCTTCAATCGTTGGAGCTGCAGCTCTGTCCTTGAGTGGTCTTGGTATTGCTCTTAGAAGGAAGAACAGCTAAGAGCTAGAGTTCCAAACTCGCTGATCGCGATTAAAACAGGCTCCTGGTAAAACCAGGAGCCTGTTTTGCGTAGCGCGTGGAAGGCCGCCAAAGCCGCCAGTCTGTCAAAGCCACCGTATGTGCGGCGCAGAATTATCCCGTCGTATCGCTATCCTGGTGTTTTGTAAAGCTTCTGTATTTGCCACAGCGCCAAGTGGTAAAAAATGCGTTTAGTTGGGGATTACATTTTTCTGCATACGCATTTGCCCAGGAAAAACTTTTAACTATGGTAAAAAATGCGTTTAGTTGGGCTTCAAATAACGAAATTTCAATTTTCATCCCCAACTAAACGGCTTTTTTACCTTTTTGGGCACTAAAATCAGTACCCTAAAATTGCGCTATTCACGATTATGAATAAACAGATTCCATTATGCAGAAATCAAATTGCTCTAACGATTTTGACGGCTCTACCAACGCCAAGTTGTCTTCATCCGCCGAAAAATTAACGTGTACCAAAGAATTATCCAGCAACACGATATAATTTTAGGTAGTTCCTAGTTATTTCTTGTACTGCAAAACGTGGAGGTAAAAGGCACATGAGAAGCATTTTTGATGACCGTCAGGTATCTATTAAGTGCGACGATAAGTATTCTTATACCGTTACAAAAGATGGTCTGGCTTATGTTCCAGGTAATGGAAAGCCAGAGGTCAAGGTTTTGTTTTCAGAGGTCGGTTCAATCTTCTTACTGAACTATTGCAGCTCAAACGGCCCTTACGAGATTACCTTTAAGGACAACGAAGGCCACAACCTCGTAAGCATTGACACAGATCTAAAGCTCCGCGAATTTGGACATAATATCCTGGATACCAAGACAATCATCCTCGCTTTTGCAGCTAATAAGCTTACTACCGAGTTCCCCAATAACCTTGATACGTTAAACACCAAGCTCGGGTTTAGCCTTAAAGAGAAAAAGATTACTATCGCAAATGGCGTGATTTCTGGCGCAAAGCATCAGGTCAAGCTTTCTGACATTCGCCGAGTTCAGTGTGTCGCAGGTGGTGCACTCAATAACCTCTTTGTATTCACTAAAGAAAAGGGCGGTCTCTTTGATAGGGCAGATATTGTAGTTCCTGTTAATGAGCTCACAGTACCTATTCTTGAAGCAGCAATGAGAAGAAATACTGGTCACGGCATTGATTTCAGTAGAGGCAACGGCTTCGACCAGCCAAACAGCAACTTCATTATTATTCGTTATTTGGACTCTAGCTTCTTCGAGACCGCTCCTGGCGTCTTCAAAGAGGATTGGCAGAAGGACGCCTATGAGTTTGTTAAGTCCTTCGGTTATGACCTACAAACCATGCTAGGGGAGTAATCTCTGGCGAGAAAAACGTCTGGTCCTAGAAAAACAGCCGCCCTCAATAAGAAGGCGGCTGTTTCTTTGCTGGCGAGAAGATCGCTCTAGTAGCTAGATCTTACTTCTGCTTGCGAGCCCTTAGTGCAAAGCCGAGAGCGGTGATGCCAGAGGCGACCATTCCAACAGAAGCAATCATAAGCTCAGCAACGTCGCCAGTGTCTGGCAGAACGCGCTTCTTCTTAGTCTTAGAAGGCTTGTGTGGATCAGAGCTAGGAGTTGGCTCAGGCTCAGGTGTTGGCTGAGGCTCAGGCTCTGGATAGTCGTTGGTGAAGACCAGAGGAGGTGTGCTGTTGCACTCACACTGGTCAACCTCAGTGACAGTTCCATCTTCGGCAGTCTTAGTAATGTGATAGGTGAAATCAAGCTCGCCATCATCATTCTTGAAGACAGTGTAGGTGAGGGTGTAGACGGACTTGTCGTAAGTAACCCTCTGGTTGGTACCAGTGACCTCTTTGATGGTATAGACATAGGTGCCAGGCTGCGTAAAGACTAGCTCACCGAAGTTATTATCGCCAGAAACTGCAACAGAAGTCTCAACGCTATCTGTTGTTGCGTTGTTTGGCATTGGGTAAGAAGGATCGTTGCGGGTGAGCGTGAACTTGAAGATATCCTGAGTTGTTGCAGTGCGTGGGTTGCCACCGTTATCGTCAGGAAGGACTGATGGATAGTCGGTTGGAGTATCTGGAGCATCACCAGTAACAACCTTCTGGATAACTGGATAGTCCCTAGCAGGAAGTGGATCAGGATAGACGTTAGTAAAGACGGCCCCTGGTGCATCGTTATACTCGCCAAGGTCAACGGTGGTAACGTTTCCGTCCTCGTCAGTCTTGGTCATAGTGCGCGTTGCCTCAAGCTGGCCAGTGCCATCGTCAGTTACGTGGTAGGTAACGGTGTAGACGCTCTGATCGTACTGGATGTTCTGGGTGCCGGTGACCTCTTTGATAGTGTACACGTAGGTGCCAGGCTGAGTGAACGTGATGTTGTGGAATACAGCGTCGCCGCCGAGAAGTCTGCGGGTACGAGCGGTGTTGCCGGTGGTTCCCTCAGGCATTGGGCTGGATGGGTCGAGGCGCGTCATCTCAAAGATAAAGACGTTAGGAGCATCGCCCTCGTCTTCTGAGCCATTTGCCAAGAAATTGTTGATCAGGCTCTCAGCAAGACTGTCACTTATGATGCCGTCGGCGCTTGTGGCGCTTGCAGTACCCGCTGCGCTAGCTGCGCTTTCAGAGCTTGTATGCAGGAACGAGTCAACCAGAGACGCAGGTGAAGGCCCTCCAGGTATAGGAACAACTGGGTAATCGCCTTCGACAATCTTGGTAACGGATGGCGTCACAATGGTAGGCCTGACATTGTAGACATTTACCAGCGACTGAGTGGTGGTGTACTGCTCAACGCCAGAAATACTACTTCTAGTTGAAACGTAGGAATTAGGAACGTTTTCGGTGATGGTGTACGAAACAGTATCAGCAGCAGTATTGTCTACGTACTTACGAAGGCCCTTGTAGACGATGGTGTAGGTGTTATCGCCATTATCGGTAACCTCAGGCGCAATGGTGTGGGTATCAAGGTGCTTATCGTTAGAGAGAACCAGATTGTTAGCACCAAAATCAGCTGTGGATGGGCGCTTACCAGCTGCATTGTTGTTATCGTCCCAGACCTTATTGATCTTGAGGTCAATGCCTGCATAGCTCAGAGCGTGAGTGGAGAGGGTACGAGTGGAGTGGTTACCAGCAATGTCGTAGTCAAGAACGCTGCTGAATACACTGCGCTTACCGTCGTAGGAAGCATCTACGTTATCGGCAACCTTGTACGTGACGTCAACAAAGCCGCCGCTATTTGCAGCAAGTGCGTGCGTTGAAGTAAACAGCACCATGTCGGCCTCAGCAGGATTGGTGACTACGGTGTAGTCGCCAGGCTGTGGAGCATGGTTTGCAGTGTAGGTAACACCAGGGTTCAGCTTGATGTACTGGTAAGAGAAGTTGGAAGAAGAGCTTACGCCCTCAAGTGTCAGAGGAAGCTGGGTTGCACCTTCTGGATTGATGCCAGCGCCACGGTTTACAGACTTGGAAAGCAGTGGAACAAACAGCTGTGTGGTATTTGCGGTGTTACCCGTGTTATTGCGGACAGCAATGTGAACAGTTGCGGTGTCATCGCGCTGCATAACAGGGGTAGTTGCGCCTGGATTAGCGGAGTCGTACGTGTAATCAGTTACGGTTCCAGAGACGGCATCCTTTACAGAAAGGGTAGATGCAGCAGCAATGGCAGATGCCTGAGCAATGTTGATACCAGGGCGCTCGGAGAGAGAAACCATGGTCTCGCCAGAGTTGACGCTGTTGCCAAACAGGCTGGTGTACTGGGAAGTGTTCCAGTTGCTGCGGTCCCAGTGCTCAGACTTAATTTGAGCACCAATCTCCTTGAAGTCTTTGGTGGTAATGCCAACAAAATCGTTGATGTGGTAGATACCCTTGCCTGCAAGATCAGTGGTGTGGACATCCATGCTCAGAGTCATGTTCTTGCTGGTAAAGTCTGGCTGATACTGGCCGCGAGTCTCGTCGCCAACATCAATGGTGTACTTCCAAACCTTAACAGCCACGCCGTCCTTATCGTACGTTCCTACAAACTCTGGAGCGCTGAGCGTGCCGTTAGAAACGGTGAGGTTACTGTAGGTAAAGCCCTCAGGCATGATGACGTAGAGCACTGGCTCCTGAAGAGGGTTCCAGTCCCAGTTAGCGTCGTCAATGCGGCCAGAAATCTTGAAGGTCTCGCCGCCGTTAATCTGGGTCTTATCGATGCTACCAACACCGTTAAGAACCTTAGGTGCGCCGGACTTAGCGGTCAATGTAACGCCTGCGTCAGGAGTGGTACCGGTGTCGTAGAGCTTGACGTTAGTGACAACGTCGGCGTTAGTGCCCTTCTTCCAAGAGCCGTAAACGCCGTTGGAGATGTAGCTCCAGCCATAGTACTCGTCAGTGACATGCTTGTTGTTTGGATTCCATGTATCGAGAAGATCGCTCATTGGCCTAATGCCATCGTATCCGCCAAGAATTGGACCAAGGTCAACCTTGATGGAAGTGATGGAGGTATTGATATCAAGACCAAGAGCAGTGTTGGTGATGAGGGCAGAAACACCAGATTTGCGCAGAATGCTTGGATCAGCAGTTCCGCTCGTACCGTCCGATGCAGTCCAGTGGATTGGACCATAGGTCATACCTTCCTTGTAAGGGATGGTGACGCCGCGGATGATAGCGGTCTGGTTCTGATCGATGGTCATCTCGAGCGTCTTTGGAGCGGTGTCTGTAGAGAGCTCGTTCTTGATGAGGTAGGTACCAAGACGAACGTTGTAGGTATCGTTTTTCTTGTATGCCCAGTTAGGAGCTGTGTCGACAAGAGCGTGTGTGGTAAGACGCTCTGGGTTAAGGCCGTCAATTACGGTAACCGTAAGCGTAGAAGAAGCGTTTGCAGAGGTACGGTTGACGTTTGGAGTGTCATTCCAAACGGACATAGTGAGGTTCTTAATGGTGACGTTAAAGGTTGAGTTGTTAGGTCTGGTGCTTGATGCAGGAACCTTAATCTGTGGCTTAAAGGTTGGGGTACCTGCGTAAGAGCCTGGCTCGTTCCACTCAACCGTTGCGGTCTTGTTAGTGCCATCATCGGTGGTAGAAACAATGGTACCTGCGGTGTTGTAGAGGCTGGTCTCGTTGACACCAACTAGCTCCATATCGCTTGGGTAGACAACCTGAACCGTAGTCTTGCTGTTTGCCTCGGTGAGTACCTTAGAGCCTGTGGTAGAAACCTGCAGGGTAGAGGTGGTGCCACCTTTTGAGAGAACTTCGGTAGACTGATCAGCCCAGAAGCCGTAGGTCATGGCATCAGCTGCAGTAACAGATGAGGTATGTGGATCAATGTTTTGTGTTGCAGCGGTGCTCAAGCTAACACGAATTGCATTTGCAATAACCTGGCTTGCGCTCTGGTTCTCAACAGCGTCATCAAGCTTGAACTGAATTTCTCCCCTGGAAGAAACCTGGGTAAGGCCGTTATTGGTCATGTAGACCAAATCACCACTGCGGTTCTTCTCGGAACTTGCGCCAGGATAGCCGTAAGGAAGGGTTCCCGTTCCCGTAGGTGTGGTAACCAGGTCAGAGAAGCTGGTGTTTGAGATGCCACCAACGGTAAACGTTGCACCTGGAAGACCTGTGACATAGAGTCCGTCTCCAAACCTCACGTTGAGGTACGTTGGAGAGAACTGCAACGATGCAGGAATTGTGTAGCCAACATTCAAGGCGTAGGTGACTCCCGCCTTAAGAGCAGGAGTTTGACCTGCAAGAAGGTCAGCAACTTGGGCGTGAGTTGACGCATCTTCAATGCTTAGAGCATTGATTTGAAGACCTGTAGTGTCTTCTGCGTAAGCCACGCTAAGGTTGGGCAGCAATGCTGCGACGAATGCAACGGCAGCTAAAAGCAACCCCGCTACAATCCTTGCCTTACTTTTCATAGCACATCCTAACTAGAGCGATACAGAACCAATCACTTTCTTTCTTACTTATTCTTACGACGCTTAGTAATGCCAAGTGAAGTCATTACAGCGGTCATACCAGCGAGAAGTGCAGCAAGAGGTGCTGCAGCAGAAGCATCTCCGGTGTATGGAGTCTTCTGCTTCTTTTTCTTAGATGGCTTAGTTGGAGTAGAAGGAGTCTCTGGAGTCTCATCTTCTGCAACAGTAATGGTTAGCTGGATTGTGTCGTTATCAGTTGCAACGGCGTCCTTACCATCTGGCCACTGAACACCATTCCAGGTGAACGAGAAGACCTTGCGGTTGCCAGCTGCGGAATCAGCAATAGCGCTGAAGGAGCCGGTAACGGTGCCGACAGCGGTGAGCTGGGTGCCTGCAGCAACATTGGAGTCAATGGTGACGCCAGGAATGGTGAGCTTCATCCAGCCATCGTTTGCACTTGCCTCATCAACAATGCGCTCGAGGTCAGAGTACGTTCTAATGGAGGAAGGATCGCTGAGTTCAAAGGTGACGGTAACCGTACGACCGTTGACCTGAACATCGCTGACCTTAAAGCCGCTGCCAAAGTTGGAAGCCTGGATGGTGTTGGCATCAAGGTTGCTTGGAAGTGTCATTCCCTCAGGAACAGTCAGAGTTGCTGTGAACTTGAACTTCAGGTTGCTCAGCGTAATGGTGTCATGGTTGGTATTAGGGTAGGCGCGCTCAATGTTGTTCATCTGCTCCTGGATAGAGGAAGCAAGAATTGAACCGGTGAGGTTAAAGGTAGAACCTGCCTTCATAGTGATGACCTGGTCATGCTCGGTATTCTCGTCAGCAAGCATATCTGCAGGAAGGTTCATCTCAATTGGGTTGTTCACAATCAGAGTCTGCTGAATGCCGGTACCACGAGGGTCTCTGCTCGCAGCAATCTGAACGCCGTTCCAAGAAAGTTCGAACTTCTTGGTGACGTTGGTGACGGTGTTCTTTGCAAAAGACTCAAAGGTGCCAGTAAGAGTACCTGTAGCGGTGAGCTCCTGACCATTGGTAACCTGAGTTGGGTCAAGTGTGAGACCATCAACAGTTACAGTAAGAGGTCTTGCAATCTCTGTGGTAGCTGCGTCGTCTTTGCCAACTGTCTCGACAGCGTCTTTGAGCTGCTTGTAGTTGGTGTAAGTGCCCTTAAGCTTCAGGGTAACGGTAACTTCCTGACCGTTGACGGAAACGTTTGTAACCTCAAAGAGATCACCAAGGCCAGAGGTAGTTACTGTTGGATTAGCTGGGACAACAACGCCAGCAGGAAGCGTGAGCTTTGCAGTAAAGGTAGAAGTTGTGCCAGAAAGCGTAATCTTGGTTAGGTCGTCGAGGCCGCCAGCAATGCCATTCTCAAAAGCGCTCATCTGATTAATGACGGAAGTAGCGTCAATAGCACCAGTAAGGCTAAAGCTCTTATCGTTAGAAACTTCCTTGATCTGAGTGGTGTTGCTCTGAGAGTCACTCCACATATCAGCAGGAAGATCGCTAGTAAGCTCTACTCTCTGGATGGAAGGATCTTCCTTCCACTTGAGGTAATAGGTGACATCGTTGGTAAGCGTTGCTCCACCGTTGATGGTTGCAGGGGAGTTACCTGCAGCGTCGGTGAACCAGTAGTGGTAGTTGTGACCAATAACAATGCCAAAGAAGGTCATTGGATCATCCGCGTTGTCCAGAATGTGGTTCTCAAAAGTTGCAATATTTGTGTAGGCAGTATTGGTGTTAGAGCTGGTAGGACTTGCAATTCCAGCAGTTGTAGTGCTAAGGGTGTTGCCGCTGAGGTTTTGAAGCAGTGCATTGATATTGGTCTGCTCAGCAACAGTTGGGTGAGTCTTGATAGTTGCAACTTCTCCGCCGTTTGCATCGGTGGTGATGTCAAAGACATTTGGATTCTGCTTAAAGACGCTGTTTGCCGAGAAAGTACCACCATTTGCCGAGAAGGACACGGTAAGGTGCTGCTCTTCCCACTCTGCATACAGATCAACAGTATCAGTACCTGCAGGAACAGCAAGGCTGGAATTAGCCGCTACCTCATCGCCAGCGCCGTTTGCCTGAGTGGTCCAGCGCTTGAAGGTTTTACCTGCAATGTTGAAGTTGCTGTCGCGATTGTTAACGTCAGTGTTAGAAAGAACGTTAACGGTGCGACCAGCGTTTGTAGCAACGCGTTCAATAACGGTAACGCCGTTGCCGTTGTGATACCTGACATAGAGCCAAGCAGTGTTGGCCTTCCAATGTGGATAGACTGTCATGTCAGAGGTGACCTGGGTATCAGCGGTGAACTGGTGCTCGGTACCAGCAGCGTCGGTGTAGTACCAGCCGTCAAACTCCTGACCACTTGCATAAGGATCTGCAGGTAGGGTAGTGGAGCCTTCTGCTACAGAAGAAGCAGTTGCAAGAGAGTTACCGCGCATAGCAAGAGCAGTCTTGTTAGCAGTAGTGCCGTCAGCAAATGTTGGGTTGACGCCGGTAACACCTGGAGTATTGAGGTCAAAAGTAACGGTTGCAGCAGGTGCCCAAACGTGCTTCTGGCCATCGCTTGAAGCGTTAGCAACTGGGTAGGTATAGGTTGCTCCGTTAGCATTAATGAGGCTCAGAGAGTTAGTTGATGGGTCAGCAAGGGTAAAGAGCGAGAGAACCTCATTGCCGTTAGCTGCACCGTTTGTAGGGATAGTGCTACCAAAGCCACTGTTGTAACTTGGTGCGTATTTGAGCAAGTAAGAGCCGCCAACAACGTTGTAGTTCTGACGAGTCTGGCCAGCACCGTTATCAGAGTTCTTGGTAGCAGGGGTTTCTACCAGGCTGTTTCCGGTGAATTGGATGGAACCGTTGGTCTGGGCTCCAAAGAGGGCGCCAGAGTTACGACCATCTCCCTTAATCGTGGAATTGTTAATGATGACGTCACCAGTGTTGACGTTAAGGCCGCCAGTTCCACCGTTAGTGAAGTTAAGGGTTGAGTTAGTAACGTTTACTGTTCCACCAGCTACACCAACAGAAATGCCAGAAGTTGAGCCAGCATTTGCGTTGATGGTGGAGTTAACAATATTGGAAGTTCCCTGGATGGTCATGCCCGTCTGGCCCCAGAAAGATGGGTTAATGGTTAGGGTGGAGTCATTCATGTTGAGCTGGTTGACGTAGAAAGTCTGACCAAAGCCTTCAACGGCAAGGTCTGTGTTCCTAAGGTTGAGGTTGCGAGCGTCATTCCAGGTACGAGCCTGTGAAGTTACTTTGATAGTAGCGTTTTCAAAGGTGACACCAGACTCAAAGAAGTTTGTATTGCTCTTATCGTCTGCGGTGATGGTAACGCTGCTCTTGTTGGTGCTGCCGCTAACGGTTCCGCCAAGAGAAATACCGCGCGAGCCGCTTGCACCTGCGTTGTTCCTGAAGACATAAGTACCATCAGTGATGGTAGACCCATCCTGTGCGGTTAGTGCTGTCTTGAAGCCAGACATGGTAAGAGTGCCCGTGCCGGTCAGCGTTGAGCCAGGTGATAGAACCAGACCGTCAATGCTGTTTCCAGTGCCAGTAAGCGTTGCGCCCTCAGATTCAATCTTGAGTGTAAGACCAGAAGGAATGGTAACCGTAGAGGTCAGATTGAGGTTGCCTTTAAGATGAATGGTGTAGATTGAAGAAGTTTCTCCCCACAGCTCCAGTGCTTTCTCGAGAGATTTAACAGGATCGGAGCTGGAGCCCTCGTTAGTATCGCTACCGTTGGTTCCGTCTACCCAGAGCTCAGTTGAGATGTAAGAAAGGCTTCTTGTAACACGGCGAGAAGATCTATCTGCAGGAGCAGTAGTCTGCTCAGAAGTCTGCTGGTTGGAAGTAGACTCTGCGGTAGTGGTAGCCTCAGTAGAGCTCTCTGCAGTTGCCTCCGAAGTTGAGGCAGTTGCATCACTTGTTTGAGCTGCTGCAACTTCTTGCGTCTGAGTTACTTCTTGAGTGCTAGCAATTTCTGCTAACGCTGAAGAAGGGACCAAAGAGAGCGCGAGTACCAAAGACATAGCTGTCTTTGCCCCTTTGCTTGCAAAGTTCTTGTTTTTTCTTTCCATACCTACCCCTAACAAATAGTGAATACCCCAACAAAATTTGCAATTAAAGCTTGTGCCAAAAGTGATAAATCACGATAAGCACGATGGAGACAAATGACACATATTCAGAGCATTTTTTGTATAGATAATTATCTATTATTTTGGTAAAAATTGTTAGCTCAACCAGCGATTTTTATAGTTTGAACACATTTCAAAAAACGTCTTGAACTCATGTTATATAAATAATTTAATCAAAATATTTGGTACGTTGAAAAATAGCATTTAAATTGCTCTATTTTTAACGATTTTCTCGACATTTGTCATAAACGTGCAACGGATAAAAATTGTAATAGAAATGTATTAAATTTTAAGACAAATGTGAGTTATGCGGAAACTGAATAGTGGAAGCTGGATAGTTAACAATTTCATGAAATTTGAGCTTCAAAATTCTGAAGCAAGAGGGACTGTGTACACTAAGAAAAAGGCAGTTAAGAGGATGCACAATCTGCGCAAATAATGCGTGAGAGATACGTTTGAATGTGTTGAGCGGGGAGTTATGGACTCAAAAATTATCGATGACGCTTTGAACTTTGTAAAAGAGGTTTTCTCCACAGATTTTAGTGGCCACGACTACTTCCACACATTGCGTGTGTACAAAATGGCTGTAAGAATTGCGCAAGAGGAAGGGGCAAATCAAGAGATTGTTGCCCTTGCTGCGCTTTTGCACGATGTAGATGACATCAAGCTTTCTCCAGAGACGCATGAGCATAAGGATAGGGCCGTTGGTTTTCTGCGCCAGTATGCTGTCGATGAGGTCACTATCCAGGCAATTTGTACCGCAATCGATGAGGTTTCTTTCTCGGGAACAGACTCGGTAGTTCCTTCAACGCTTGAGGGTATGTGTGTTCAAGATGCAGATCGCCTGGACGCGCTTGGTGCTGTTGGCATCGCACGTACCTTTGCCTATGGCGGAAGTCATGGCCGCGGTATGTATGACCCGGATGAACCACCAACTCTCAACATGGGCGGCGAGGAGTACCACTCACACAAATCAACGTCGTTCAACCACTTCTACGAGAAACTCTTTTTACTGACAGACATGATGAATACGCGCAGTGGCAAAGAGCTAGGAAAAGCTCGCGAGAAGTACATGCGTGAGTATGTTGACCAGTTCTTAGATGAGTGGAACGGTAAACGTTAAGATATAGGTTTTAGCTATATGAATTAGTTAAGTATTTGTATTTCACAAGTGAAGTGCTGATTGTCATACTGGTTTCTCGTAAGCAGTTCTAAGGGGTCATTATGGCAATCAAAAATGATAAAACTACTCCACATCGCTTTGATGTTGTTGGTAGCTTTCTTCGTCCAGAGAAACTTAAGCAGGCTCGTATTCAGTTTGAAAAAGGTCAGATTGATTCGCATGAGCTCAAACAAGTAGAGGACAAAGCTATTACAGAGCTTATCCAAAAGGAGAAACAGGCAGGCCTTAAAGTCATCACTGACGGTGAGTTTAGGCGTGCAACCTGGCACCTTGATTTTATGTGGGCGTTTGAAGGTATTGGCCATGCGCCAACTAATACTGGACTTCCTTTCCATGATGAGACTGCAGAGATTGACGACACCTTCCTCGTAGGAAAAGTGGAGCTCACCAAAGAGCATCCCTTTATAGAGCACTTCCGCTTTGTTCAGCAGTTTGAGGACGAGACAACCGTTGCTAAGCTTACTATTCCTGCACCTGCACAGTTTATTGAGCAGTTCATTATGCCTATGAACCGCGAGCAGACTAACAAGTACTATGCCAACGACCAGGACCTTCTTGAAGATATTGTTGCTGGCTACGGTGCGTTTATTAAGCAGGTATATGCTGCAGGCTGTCGTAATCTTCAGCTTGATGACTGCTCATGGGGCGTGCTGGTTGACCCACGTGCAGAGCTTTTCTTTGGTGCTAACCAGGAAGGTCTTAAGAAGATTAAGGCACTACTCTTGGAGATTAATAACCGCGTTCTTGATGCTGCTCCAGCTGACTTGACTATTAACACGCACGTTTGTCGTGGCAACTTCCATAGTACCTGGGCTTGCGAGGGCGGCTATGACGATGTGGCCGATGCTCTTCTTGCTCAAGAGCACGTAAACGCTTTCTTCTTAGAATTTGATGATCATCGCTCCGGTGGCTTTGAGCCCCTGGTTTCTGTTCCAGCTGGTAAAAAGGTTGTGCTTGGTCTGATCACCACCAAGCACGCCCAGCTGGAAGAGAAAGCCAAGGTTATTGAGCGTATTCATGAGGCGGCTCAGTACGTACCTCTGGAGAATCTCTGCCTTTCTCCCCAGTGCGGCTTTGCAAGCTGCGAGATTGGTAACAAGCTTACTGAAGATGAGCAGTGGGCAAAGATTGCGCTTGTGAAAGAAATTGCCGAAGAGGTTTGGGGCTAAATATCAGTTGGTAACGGTTCGTCTGCGACTTACATGCCGTTTACCGAAGAGTTTCTGACCATACGTTCTTCTCGACTCCTGTCCACTAAAATGGACAGGAGTTTTTTATTGGAGCTAGACTTCGGAGGCAGTATGCCAAGCGAGAAGACCCGCTGCTTGCACCTCGTAAAAATTTTCGAGGAAGAAACTGATGACGATCATGGTCTGAGCACGCCTCAGCTTATTGAAAAGCTGGCAGAGCGCGGGCTAAGCGTGGAACGTAAAACACTTTACGATGACATCAAATCGCTGCAGAATTTTGGTTACGACATCCAGTCTTATCAGCGTCATCCTGTTGAATACGGCCTGGCTACCAGGAAGTTTCAGGCTGAGGAGCTCATGTTGATGGCAGATGCTGTGCAGTCGTCAAAGTTTTTGACAGAGCGCAAGGCAAATAACCTGGTGAGTCTTATCGGTGAGCTGGGTGGAAAGTCTACCTCTGACACGCTGAAGAAGCGCATCCATGTTGAGGGTCGTATTAAGTCGCAAAATGAGTCTGTGTTTTATGCACTCAATGCTATTCAGACAGCACTCTTGCAGAAGAAAAAGGTCTCGTTTAAGTATCGCAAGAAGGGCTTTAAAGATAAGGTTATTGAAGAGCTTCCTGTAAGAGAAGAAACGCCTGTTCAACTCACGTATATTGACGATTTTTACTATCTTATTGTGTGGAACGATAAGCATCAAAACTTTGTCAATTATCGCGTGGACCGCATGTTTAGACTTGAGGTCTCTGATGCTGATGCCACGGTTAACGAGCAAATCAAGCAGTTTGATATAGACAAGTATCAAGAGCGTGTCTTTGGCATGTACTCGGGCGAGGTTGTTGAGGTCACGCTTCGCGTCAATGAGCGCGTGATGTGCTCGGTGTACGACCGCTTTGGCAAGAACATTATTTTGAACAATCCTAGTTCTGATGGAAGTACAGCTGACGTGCATGTTTCTGTAATGGAAGCACCAACGTTTTACGGCTGGCTTGCAACCTTTGGAACAGATATAGAGTTAGTAGCTCCAAAGAAGACCAGACAGAAATACCAAGAGTATCTGAGCGGGATTCTTCAGAGCTACCAATCACAGAAAGATGATTAGCTAAACCAAATCAAAACAAGTAGTCTTTCTCGCGCCAATTAACGAGCATCAATGACGTAAAGGCCTGCTTTAACTAGAAGATGACCATGGTGATCACTGAGCTGTGTAATTTTGCAGGTAATAATGTTTTGATGTCCGTAGAAGAGCAGAGTACTCCAGAGAGAATTGCTTTCTCTAGGAACAAAGCCCAGCTTGTGGTCATTAGAGTACAGAGCAAGAGCCTCTGGGTCGTAAGGGTTATCACGTTCAGAAACAATGGTTAGATCTGAGCCAAGTTTGAGCTGGTCAAAGACAAGAGGAGCGTCGTAGTAGGGAAGACCGGAAATAACAAAGGAATCAACGAGTTTTGTAGGACTGTACATAAGAGCCTCCTTAGAAGATGTTGAGAATAGAATATGGATTTGTTAAAGAATGAGTGTCCAACAGATTGGACAGTAAAAATAGCTGAAAGACAAAACAGTAAGAGACAGAGACAAAGAGTTTCAAAAGGAGTTTGGATGATTACCACTAAGAGATTGTTTCTTATTCCATGGCATGCATCTGATGCTGAAGAGCTCTATGAACTAGCAAAAGATCCAGAGATCGGACCACTTTGTGGCTGGGAACCGCACAAGACTCTGGAAGATTCCAAGCAGGTTCTTGCAAATGTATTGTCCGAGAAGTTCTGTTATGCCGTAAAGGATATGAAAACCGGTCATGTAATTGGCTCGATGTCATTGGACTTTAAAGAAATTCCTGATCCAAAAGATTCCTCAAAGCAGTTATATCAGGCAGAAATTGGCTATTGGATTGGCCGTCCTTATTGGGGACAGGGATTGGCATCTGAGGGTACTCAAGCTCTTACTACCTATGCATTTGAAGAGCATGGCGTTGACCAGGTGATTATTAGATATCTTGAGCGTAATAAGAGGTCTGCTTCAGTGGCTCAAAAGTGTGGCTTCACAGAAGTAGAAATCTTTACAGACTTGAATAAATATACAGGCAAAGAAGAGCAGTTTGGTATCTCAGTACTCACAAAAGAGGACTGGGAACGTGTTCAAAAATAGCAGTTCTTCTTGCTATTTTGTGTGTTGTTTTTAAATGTTGCATAAGGCAAACTCATATATGTAACGGCAGAACTGCATGTAAAGTAAGTAAAACAGTTAGTGGATTAAAGATTCTGCTTGTAAGAAAAGCGAAAGAAGTCTGCATATGATGATTAATAAACGCCTCATTGCCCTCATTGAGGAGAGTAAAAAATACATTGGCTTGACCGTGCTTTACCAGTGGCTTGCGCTGCTTGCCAATATTGTATTTATGTACTCTCTGGCAAGAATGATAGAAGCTTTGTTCATGAATTATTTTGTCTTTGAAGAACAGCTGGTGTTTATTGCATTCTGCCTTATTGCTATTGTGATCAGGTATTTCTGCAAACTTGCTCAGCACAAGACAAGCTTTTACGCAGCAAAAAGGGTTAAAAAGACCCTTCGCGAGAAAATCTATCAGAAGCTTTTAGAGTTTGGTCCCTCGTATAAAAATTCATATGCGACCAGTGAGATTGTTCAGTTGGCAGTTGAAGGCGTTGACCAGCTAGAAACGTATTTTGCGCAGTATTTACCACAGTTCTTCTATGCTGTTTTAGCTCCACTCACACTTTTTCTTGTTTTGCTTCTTATTAGTTCGGTAGTTGGCATTGTTTTGCTGGTATTTGTTCCGCTTATCCCCATGACCATCGTTCTTATCCAGAAGTTTGCAAAGAAGCTTTTGTCTAAGTATTGGGGCCAGTATACGCAGCTTGGCGATACGTTTTTGGAGAACCTGCAAGGCCTTACTACAGCAAAGATTTACAAGGCTGACGATTTCAAGCACAAGCAGATGAACGAGGAAGCCGAGCACTTTAGACGTATTACCATGAAGGTTCTAACCATGCAGCTCAACTCCATAACCGTGATGGACGTGGTTGCATTTGGCGGAAGCGCGCTTGGTACAATTCTTGCAATTCAGCAGGTAAATGACCGGTTCCTCTTTATGTGGGAAGGCATCTTTGTCATTTTGATTTCGGCTGAGTTCTTCCTGCCTATGCGTCTTTTGGGCAGTTATTTCCACATTGCCATGAACGGTATGGCAGCGTCGGACAAGATCTTTGACCTGCTTGATATGCCTGTTCGAGAGCAGGGTACCAAGACCGTTCCCGAGTCCAACGATTTGACACTGCACAATGTCTCTTTCTCTTACGACGGCGAGAAACCCGTCTTGGTGAATGTTTCTTTTGGAATGCGCGCTAACTCTTTGAATGCCCTGGTAGGAGAGTCGGGCTGTGGCAAATCAACAATTGCCGCACTTCTGACAGGAAAGCTTCGCTCGTATTCTGGCGATGTTCTGTTTGGAAATACCAGTTTGTCAGACATTTCTGACCAGAATTTGCTTCAAAACGTTACGTATATTGGTCATCAAGCACATCTCTTTATGGGAAGCGTTCGCTCTAACCTTGCCATGGGTAATCCAGAGGCAACTGAAGAACAGCTCTGGCACGCCCTTGAACAGGTCAATCTTGCTGAGTTCGTAAAGTCTTTGGGTGGACTTGACGCACCAGTTGCCGAGAAGGGCTCCAACTTGTCTGGTGGTCAGCGTCAGAGATTAGCACTGGCCAGAGCTCTGCTTCACAATAGCCAGATGTACATCTTTGATGAAGCTACTTCAAATATTGATGTTGAGAGTGAAGACGTTATTATGCAGCAGGTTCACCAGCTTGCTCACTCAAAGATGGTGCTGGTAATTTCTCACCGCTTAGTAAACGTTAAAAATGCTGATCAGATTGTTGTTATGCAGCATGGTCGCGTTGTTGGAAGCGGTACGCACCAAGAGTTGCTTGCAACAAATGACGAGTACAAACGAATGACGCAGGCCCAGACCGAGCTTGAGAATTATGTGAAAGGAGTTGAGGCGTAATGAAGACAGAAGTTAAGAACAGCGCCACAACTGCACGTACTTCTCGCCGTAGTGCGCTCACCATTATGTTGAGGCTGGTGGGGCTGGTTCGTCCGCTGGCTGGCTTTATGATACTTGCAATTTTGATGGGAGTCTTGGGTAACCTTGCCGCCACGTTCATCAGCATTTTTGGAGCATATGCGCTGCTCAGTGCTATGGGCTTTGCTTCATCTTCTCCTATGGCGCTGCTTTTTGGTGGCATGCTTTTGTTTGCTCTGGTCCGCGGTCTGCTGCGTTATGCCGAGCAGGAATGCAACCACTTTATTGCGTTTAAACTGCTTGCGCTTATTAGAGACCGTGTGTTCACGGCGCTCAGAAAGCTTGCCCCTGCAAAGCTTGAGGTCAAAAATAAGGGCAACCTGATGAGTGTTATCACCTCAGACATTGAACTGCTTGAGGTGTTCTACGCACACACTATCTCGCCTATCTGCATTGCGGTTGTGTTCTGCATTGTAATGGTGTGGTTTATTGCGGGCAGCACCAACTGGATTTTGGGTGTTATTGCACTTGTTTCTTACCTGGTAGTTGGCGTGGCAATTCCGCTTGCTATGTCTAAACGCTCCGAGCAAGACTCTGCTGAGGCAAGAGATCTTGCTGGTAACCTTTCTACGGTTACCCTTGATAACCTGCGTGGTCTTGACGAGATTCTGCAGTACAACACGGGCACTCAAATGCTTGAGAGCTCCAGTAAGCTTGCTGATCAGTTAAGCGACAGACAGCAGGCAGTTAAGAAGGCATTTGGTGTCAACGATGCGATTACCTCAACGGTTATTTTGCTCTCTGGCCTTATTATGTTCTTTAGTTCGTTCTACCTGGCCTATCACCAGCAGATTCTTATGAATGAAGCTTTCATTGTTACCATTGCATTGATGAGTTCGTTTGGGCCTGTTGTGGCTTTGGCAGCACTTGGTACAACCCTGACCAGTACGTTTGCTGCAGGCAACCGTGTTTTGGATATTTTGGACGAGCAGCCCCTGGTTAAAGATGTAGTGGGTCAAAAAGACATCTCCTATGAAGGCGTGCGTGTTTCTGAGCTCTCATTTGCGTATGATAACGAGCAGATTCTAGACAACATTTCCGTGGATATTCCTACCGATAAGATCGTGGGAATTGTGGGAAAGAGCGGCTCAGGCAAGTCTACGCTGCTAAAACTTTTGATGCGTTTCTGGCCAGCAACGCCTGGTGCCATTGAGATTTCTGGAACCCCTTTGGAGCAGATTAATACCTCTAACCTGCGTGATCTTGAGAGCTACATGACGCAGGATACGCATCTGTATCACGATTCCATTAAGAACAATCTCCGCATTGCAAAGCTTGATGCAACGGATGAAGAGATTGTTGAGGCGTGCAAGAAGGCTTCAATTCACGAGTACATTTCCACGCTGCCTCAAGGTTACGACACGCCCGTTGCAGAGCTTGGTGACTCGCTTTCTGGTGGAGAGCGCCAGCGTATTGGTCTTGCTCGCGCATTCTTGCATGACGCGCCACTCATGTTGCTTGACGAGCCAACCAGCAATCTGGACAGCCTAAACGAGGCAATTATCTTGCGCTCGCTTGATAAAGAAACTGAGCGCAAATCCGTGGTTCTTGTCTCTCATAGGGCTTCTACCATGGGAATTGCAGATGTTGTTTACACCGTTGATGGGGGACGAGTGAGCTGATGACACCTGAAGAAATTGCGCAGAAACGTCAAAAAGAAAAAGATCTTATTTCGCTCATGATTCGTTTTTATTGCGAGAAGTACCATCGCACCAAAGCCCATGAACCTCTGTGCGACGAGTGCGCTGAGCTTGAGAAGTATGCGCATACGCGTGTGGACCGCTGTCCTCACATTGAGACAAAGACGTTTTGCTCAAAATGCATATCGCATTGCTACAACAAAGAGATGCGAGCTCGAGTCAAAGAGGTCATGAAATCTTCGGGTCCACGTCTTTTGCTGCACCACCCAATTCTTGTGATTAAGCACGCGCTTCAGTAACGCAGTCCTGGTTGATCTGGTACACCTTTGACATCTGCGATTTTCTCGCCATTTCACGGTCTTCTCGCCAAAAGTGAGAAGACCGCATTTTTTTTGAATCTTTTTCATTTGAAACATAACTGTTAACTCTGAGAATTACGTATTTTTGTCGCGGCGCGCTAGGTTTACAGTGACCTCTCGCTTTACAGAAGGAGGCACTGCGTTGATTAAATCTAAGAAAGCGTCATTTATTTTTAAGCTATTTATTGCTGTGATTGGCACCTTTGTACTGTGTGATTCTGCGGGCGTCTTCCGAATGAACTTCCGCGTTTCTTTCTTGTACTACTTCACTAACATTTCTAACGTGCTGCTTGTTGCCTATTTCTGGGGCGCGCTGTTCCAAGCTTACAAGCATCCCGAGACCGCTCAGAAACCATGGATGCCAACGGTTAAGCACACACTTATGCTGGGTATTACGGTAACCGGCCTGGTAGCTTACTTCCTGCTTGACCACGGCGAGGTCTTTGTAAATGGCGTCTTTAAGTTCAATAATTTTATCCTGCACGATGTGACTCCAATTTGCGCCGTTTTGGACTGGCTGCTCTTTGACGAGAAGCCAACTATGAGCTTTAAAGAGCCTCTGATCTGGCCTTTATATCCGCTCACGTATTTTGCGTACATCATTGTCTTGGTCCTGGGCTTTGGCGTGCAGATTAAAGAGAAGTCTCGCTGGCCTTATGGATTTATGGACTTTGACAAGCTGGGAGTCCCAACGGTTGCTCTGACCATTGTGATTTTGATTGTTGTCTTTGTTGCCCTGGGTTACCTCTACGTCGTCATTGACAAAAAACTTGGCGAGAAGATCAAGAAGGCTGAAAACTAATTCGAGCTAGGTTACAAGCCGCGATAACTGCAACGTTAAACCTAGTGTGTTGAGGAGAAAACCACAATTGATTGCAAAGTGCCTGACATTCGTGAACTGCCTCCCATTTCTTGGACACGAGAAATAGGAGGCAGTTCAAAACACACCTAAGTCAGATAATCTGTCAAAAAGACGTATACATAACGCAGAAATTACCACAAACATGCAGATTATCTTCATTAGGTGTGTAATTTGCCCACAATTGTGCAGAATATCTGTCATAGGTGTGTTCCCTAGAAGCGGAATTTACCTATAGTTAGATTTTTTATATTTCGCAATTCATTTTCAAGCATATTAAGTTAAGTTTATGCATAGAGATGCATATCAGGTAGTGCGACCGCCTAGCTGCCTGGCTATCTTGATTAAGAACATGTCGATTCTTCGGCAGAACCTACCAAAGCTGCGCTATTTTGTGCGCCAGGCCTAAAAGCCAACGCTAACACGCTACAGAATCATAATCACCCGCATATGAACTGCCTCCCATTTCTTATGTCCAAGAAATGGGAGGCAGTTCACATTCGTCAGGCGCTTTTTTATGCCGTTTACGGGAGTACATTTGGAACGCGGCGTGTGTGCTGGTAAAATATTAAAAAGTTGATGAAGGAGGTACTATGTCACTGTATCGTCATCTACGTGCTAGTTTAGGATCAGCCCATAAAATTGTGCTTGCTATCAGCACTTTTGTAATGGCAACCGTGATTCCTGTTATAGCAAAAGCTGATGTTATTGATGCGCCAAGAGTTGGTCCAGCTACTTCTCATGTAAGTACTTCTTATGTAAGTTTGATTGCAGTCATTGTTCTTGTGGCTGTAGTCGGATTTATCATGATTAGAAGGCGTAACAGGTAATAATTTGCCTACAACACAGGAACTTCTCCCCAAAAAAGAAGTCACTACCTTTGCGTATGCACTTTGTCACTTTGTAGTTGACTTTGCATGCGTATCTACCATGCTCTGTGCCGTAAGCCGAGTGTTGGGCGAGTCTGGCCAGGGTTCGATGGAAGTTGTTGCGCTCAGTATTTTACTGTATGACATAGTTGCCTTTACCCTGCAGCTCCCTATAGGCATTGCGCTGGATCAGCTGGATAAGAACTCATATGCCGCCTTACTTTCGTATGCTTTAGTGGGCGCTGGAGTTATTCTTTCGCTGGTCCCTATAGCCCTTCTCGAGTGGCCTGCGATTCTTTTGCTTGCGATTGGAAACGCACTCTTCCATAGTGCAGGCGGACTGAGCGTCCTTAATATCTCGCAAAAACATGCAGGACCTTCGGGAATCTTTATTGCAACTGGTGCAATTGGAGTCTTTTTAGGTACACAAAGTGCTCAAATGGGAAGACTTCAGATTGCGTTTTCCCTGCTTGTGCTGTTGTTCTTATGCGCGCTTATCACGCTTGTAGTACAAAAGGTTAACAAGAAGTACTGGAACGTGCATAACGTTTCGTTTGACATTCCTAGGTTTTCGTCCAATACATTGCTTGCGATTGCGCTGCTGAGCCTTGTGGTGGCGCTGAGAAGCTATGTCGGCATGGTTATGGCATTTCCTTGGAAGAGCGAGATGCTCTTACTGGCATTAAGCATCCTTGGTGTATTTGCAGGTAAAGCGCTTGGTGGAGTGGTTGCTGATCGTATTGGCTTCAGGACTACAGCTATCTTTTCGCTCATTGTTGCAGCCACCTTGTTTGTGCCCTCATGGGAGATACCGGTTATGGGCCTTCTGGGTGTACTTTTCTTCAACTTTACTATGTCCATTACGTTGGCATCTCTGGCAAATATCTTGCCTAACGCAAAAGGCACCGCATTTGGACTGGCCAGTTTCTCACTAGCTGTAGGTGCGTTGCCTGCGCTCGCAGGATTCCGTATTGAACATCCTGCAATGCTCTCTGGTATCAGTTTGGTCTCGGCACTTGCGTTGGGCGTAGGTCTTACGTTAGTCAAAGATTCCGTGGCTACAGGGCCATTTGGACATGAGCGCATGCTTCAAGCAGCACAGGTTGCTGAGACTGCAGAGGAAGATGATCTAATCGCAGAGCTATCTGATCAGGTTGATGAGCTTGCGGTTGAAGATGCGCTTGCAGCTAAAGACTATCTTGTTGCTGAAGACTATCTTGTTGCTGAAGACAAACAAGTAGAAGACTAATGACATGGATGACCAATTATTTTTATTGCCGTATTTGATAACCATTATTCCGATATTTGCGTTTTGTCTGATTCTTACTATTACTGTTGAGCTTATTGTCGCAAAATCGCTTGGCGTTAAAGACAATCATGCGCTGCTGATTGTTGTGGCTGCACAGGTGCTTACCAATCCAATCGCTGTTTTTATCACAAGTGTCCTTGTTAATGTGGTTGCTAACGACGCTCAATATTGGGCGTGCGTCATAGCGGTTGAGCTGGCCGTTATTGCTGTTGAAGGTCTCATTTACAAGGTAAAAAGAGTAAGCGACGCTCCATGGACACTTTCAATCTTGTCTAACCTTGCATCGGTGTCTGTGGGTATTCTCGTTCAAACACTTATATAAAAATTTAGCGAGAAACCCTTTGAATAGGAGGGAGTTTCTCGCCAAATCTGGGTGATTTATGAGATGAAGCCTTAATGGACAATTGCAATAAGAAGAGCTCCGATCATAAGACCAATGGATGTTCTTAATGCCGCGGATGCTTGCCTGTGCAAGAGCTTTTGCGCACGAGTTGTGTGAGTAAGTTGGGCTTTTGAGGTGTTAAGTGTATGCATTGGTCCTCCTTTCTTAGTTCTTGTCTAGTATATGCCCAAAAGTAAACCTAGGCAAACTCTTTAGTATAAAAATGATGCAAAAAACCACGCCGAGGGTCAGTCCAATCATGCCTCCAGAAGAGGCATCTAGGTAATAACTGCCTGTTATTCCAATTAAAACGCTGACCGTAGCAATGAGTGGAGAAATCCAGAGCATATGGCGCATCTGATTAGTAAGAAGTCTCGCGCAGGCGCCTGGAACAATAAGGAGCGAAACGGACAGAATAACGCCAACTGCCTGGAGTGATATGACAATCGCGAGGGCTAGGGCAACAAGTAAGAGTGAAGTGAGAGTTTTGGTGGAAAGGCCAATTGCCTGGACCTGCGTGGGATCAAATGAAAGCAAGGTCAGGTCCTTGTTTTTAAGGATAAGCAGAATTGCAATAGGCAGACCAATGCAAAGAACTTGCAGCATATCGGGAGTGGTTACTCCTAAAAGGTTGCCAAAAAGTATGTGCGATAAGTTGATCTGGCTTGGAACTTTTGATATGAGAACTGTTCCAAGTGCAAAAAACGTTGTAAATACAATGCCAATAGCAGTATCAGGTCGCACAATTTGGCTCTTTTTGACTTGTCCGACCAACACCACGGTAATAAGGGCAAACACCAGCGCTCCCACCAGATAGGGAAGTCCCAGTAGGTGAGCGATAACTACGCCCGGAAGAATAGAGTGGGAGATGGCGTCGCCCATGAGCGACCATCCCATATGAGTGATCCAACAGCTCAAAAGCCCGCAGACTATGGCGGTTGCAATTCCGGTGATGAGGGCTCGCTGCATGAATGCGTATTGGAGAATATCCACCTCAGGCATGGAGCACCTCCTCAATGTGGGTATCTTCAGAAATTCCAAGGTTCTGCAGGAGGGCATCTCCAGAAAGAATTTCTTTTGAGGGACCCTGCGCGGTGATGGTTTTATTGATGACCAGGCAAAGCGGGAATTTTTGCTGAGCTAGGTTGATATCGTGAATTGAAACAAGCAATGTTTTGCCTTCTTTACTGAGGTTATTGAGCTGTTCGGTAATGATGGCCTCAGAGCGAGCGTCTACTCCCGCAAACGGTTCGTCAAGAAACATCAGTTCAGCGGCTTGTGCAATTCCGCGTGCTACAAAAACACGCTTTCTTTGTCCGCCCGAGAGTTGGGCAAGTGGTCGATCTGCAAGGTCGGCCAAGTTGACGCGTTCGAGTGCTTGGGCAACCAGCTCTTTGTCCTGAGCGGATGGTATGCGCATCCAACCCTGATGGACGTATCTACCCTGCATAACAACGTCTTTTACAAGCAGCGGAAACGTTGCGTCAATCGTTTCAGTTTGAGGGACGTACGCGATTTTGCCCTGCTTACGTGCTTGCGAAAGAGGTTGCTGACCCCAAGTGATGGAACCCTCGCATTCGATGGTGTCCATCAGGGCCTTGAAGAGCGTAGACTTGCCGGCACCATTTACGCCTACAAGTGCGCAAAGATCTCCTGTTGAAAGCGAGAAATTCACGTCGTGAATGATGGGTTTCTCGCGGTCTTTTTTCTCGTACCAGGCGCAAAGTTGTGAAACGCAAAGATTCATTGAGAACGCTACCTTCCCATAAGACCAGATACGATTGCGTCCGTGTCGTGTTGTAGCAGGTCAAGATAGGTGGGCACGGGGCCGTCGGCTTCCGAGAGGGAGTCTACGTACAAGATGTTCTTCTCGTCAGTTTTGAGGACAGCGCCCGTCTCGTCAGCTACCTGCTGCATTGCCTTGGGGCTTACCGTGGATTCGCAGAATACTGCGGGGATTTGCTGGGCTTTTACAGTTTCGACAACCTTGGCAATCTGCTGCGGAGTGCCTTCATCAGCGGCGTTAACGGCCCAAAGGTAGAGTTCCTTCATGTTGGTGTCGCGGCACAGGTACGAGAACGCTCCCTCGCAGGTCACAAGCGTGCGCTGGCTCTCCGGCAGGGTGCTAAGCTCCTCAATCAGGTGAGAGGAGATGTTGTCGAGCTCCTTTTTGTATGCGTCGCCGTTGGCTTCGAAGTCTTTGGCGTGGTCAGGGACAAGGTTGCTGAGCGCGCGGACGATATTCTCGACATAGATCTTGCCGTTTGCGGGCGACATCCACGCATGCGGATTGGCCTGACCCTGGTAGTCACCCTCGGCGATGGGGATGGCGGTGATGCCTTCGCTGAGGTCGGCGCGTTGAGCAGGCGAGTCATCGACGAAGCGCTCAAACCAGCGCTCAAGCCCCAGTCCGTTGTTGAGGATGAGCTGGGCTTTTTGCGCGCGCTTGAGGTCGTCGGGCGTGGGCTCGTAGTCGTGGATTTCGGCACCAGCCTTGGTGATGGACTCTACCTGGCAAAACTCGCCTGCAACGCGAGAAGCCATGTCCTGGATCACGGTGAAGGTGGTCAAGACGAGGGGAGCCGAGGAGTTTTGGTTTTGCGCGGAGCTTGAGTTGGCTGCAGAATCGCGTGGACTACATGCGGCGAGAAAAGCGATTGCTGCCGCAGAGCTTGCGCCAATCAAGGTGAGTGCTGACCTGCGGGATAGGAGAGGGTTGCAGGTGAGGCGCGATTGTGGGTTTGCGACTGTCGAGATATGCGTGCAGCGATGTTTCATAGCGACTTCCTTCAAAGAGTTGAGAGCAGGTAGCTACGGGACTGAAAGCAAGAAACTGATAGCGTGAAGCCAAGAGTTAGGAGTTTGGAGCTACGAGCTCAACTGGTTTCTCTCCCTATTGTATTCCTAAAAGTTAGCTTTGTCTAACTTTTGAAATTTACGAGGAAAGAAAAATGGTTAGATTTGCAGACAAATGTCCAAAAGATTGAACATGAAATTTAATGTGTCATTTATGTCGCATTTTAAGCAAATTATTTTCCTTTGGCTTATTTACCATAGGATTTGTGAAACAAAAATAATTTTTCTATAGCAAATTATGTGAATATGGCTAGAATTTATTTTGTTTCCTAATGGTTTGTGCTCGTTAAAAAAGGAGAGAGCATGGCATTCGATTTTACAGGTAAGCTGGTTCTGGTTACAGGCGGAAGCGCTGGTATTGGCGCTGAGATCTCCAAGGGTATTGTTGCTGGAGGTGGACATGTAATCGTTTGCTCTCGTCACGAGGACACTGGCCGCAAGTTTGTCGAGGAGCTCGGCGAGGGTAACTTCTTCTACACAATGGACATTGCAGATGCCGAGGGCGTCAAGAAGACCGTTGCTCAGATTCTTGAGGAGTGCGGCGACGTCAACGTTCTTATCAACTGCGCTGGTCGCATCAGCTCCGTTCCTTTCACCGAGGTTGACGACAAAGAGTGGAACAACACTATCAACACCAACCTCACCGGTACCTACAACGTAACTCACGCTCTCTGGCAGCACTTCATTGATCGTGGTGGCGCTCGCATTGTCAACGTTTCTTCCGTTGCAGGCAAGATTGGCGGCGGCCTCCTTGGTACTGTTGCTTACGCATCTTCTAAGGCTGGTATGAACGGCTTTACCAAGGCTATCGCTAAAGAGGGCGGCAAGTACGGCATTTCTTGTAACGCTGTTTGCCCATCCTTCACCATTACAGATATGACCACTGCACTCTCCAATGATGAGGAGAAGTACAAGAAGGTCGTAGGCATTATTCCTCTTGGCCGTCCTGCACAGGCATCTGAGCCTGCACAGATGGTACTGTTCTTTGCTTCCGACGCTGCAAGCTTCGTCAACGGTGAGGTTGGCGACTGCGACGGCGGCATCGTAATGGACTAGGTGATTGTTGATGGCTACAAAAGAACCAATTTCTCTTCAGCACCCATTTAAGGCATTGGGCCGCATCCCAGGTGCAAACATTCTGATTCCTCTGCTACTTGGTGTTTTTATGAACACATTTTTCCCAGAGGTATTCCCAACGCTCGGTAGCTTTACCGCAGCAATGACCGTTAAGGGTACTGCTGCTCTGGTTGGCGCTTTCATGCTTTGCGTTGGCGCAACTATTTCGTTCAAGAGCGCACCAAAGGCTGCACTTCGCGGCGCGATCATCATCATTTCTAAGGTTGTGTTCTGCGTTGCTCTTGGCCTTGCTGTTCTGTTCTTCCTGAACGACAACCTGCTTGGTCTTTCTTCTATGGTTATCCTTGCTGCTTGCTCTGGTGCAAACAACTCCATGTACGCAGGTCTGATGGCCGACTACGGTAACGAGTATGAGCAGGGTGCAGTTGCAATTACTACGCTGGTTGTTGGCCCTCCAGTTACCATGCTTGCTCTTGGTGCAACTGGTCAGTCACCAATCAACTGGTCTTTGCTTGGTGCAGTTCTGCCAATTATTATTGGTATTCTGCTTGGCAACTTCTTCCCATCCATGAAGAAGATGCTGACCAGTGCTCTGCCAGCAATTATTGTTATGACCTTCTTTGCTATGGGAACTACTATGAAGTTTGATTCCCTCATCATGGCTGGTCCTGCAGGTATTCTGCTTGGCGTTATCTGCTCCGTTTGCGGTGGCTTTATCAACTACTTTGTTGATCGTGCAACTGGCGGAACTGGTATCGCTGGTGTTGCTATTTCTTCCTGCGCAGGTGCAAATGCACTTACACCTGCTGCTATGGCAGAGGCTAACCCAGCTCTGTATGGTGGAGCTGCTCTTGCAACAGCAAACGCACAGGTTGCAGCTGCAGTTATTGTTACTGCAATCCTGACTCCTTTGATCACTGGTTACGTTGCTGAGCACTTTGCTAAGAAAGACAACGCTTCCGAGGAAGTTGTCGAGGCTGCTTAATCGCCCTTAAAGTTTCAAGTGCAAAATCCCAGCACCTTCGGGTGCTGGGATTTTTTGTGGCTCACGCGCCGTTGATTTCTTGTAGAGACGCTCGAAGCATATCGATAGGCGGCTGATGAGGGAGCAGCGGATGCCTCAGATTCTTCGCAAACCGCTCAAATAAGTCTTCAAGTGGTAAAAAATGCGTTTAGTTGGGGTTTTCATTTTTCTGCATACAACGTTTGCCCAGATAAAAGTTTTTTGCGCGGTAAAAAATCGTCTTAGTTGGGGATAAATCGGCCAATTTTAAGTTTTCATCCCCAACTAAACGGGTTTTTTACCTTTTTCGGCACATAATTTTGAGGGCAAAAATTACGTATTCATAGAATTGAATATAACAACCTGATTATGCAAAAAGGGTCAGAACGGAACGTTCTGACCCTTTGCTTTGTGACTAAAAAGACTGCAGTTTGCTGTTTTGTAAACGACACCTACTTAATCAGGACGTTTCCTTCATAGCTGTCATGAACATCCTGAGGCGTGACGCCCATGTGCTTCTTATATAGTCTGCTGAAATAGAACGGATCGCTATAGCCAACCGCCTCGGAAGTCTCTCGCACAGAAAGACCAGATTGAAGTAGCTGTTGAGCATGATCAAGACGCTTTGCAATAATGAATGTCATTGGGCGAACGCCAAATGTTTGGACAAAATTGTTGGAGAAACGTTGAGTGCTCATTCCGCAACGTTTAGCCAGGCCAGGGATGGTAATTGGATCTGCAAAGTGGAGCTCAATATACGTGCGAGCCTCGGCCATGCTCTCCTGAACCTTTTGGCTGTTGGTGAGTAGAAACATAGACTTGATGAGCTCGGTGCCATTGACAATCTGAGCAACACGATTGTCCAGCGATGGGGTGGTGTTAAGTTTTTCCAGGTCAAGCACCTTATCAAGAATGCGGTCGAATCCCTGAGGATCAAATGCATAGGCATTGAAGATTGGGCTGGTGACATCGCCCTGAATGCCATCATAGTAGATGTTTACATGGTCAAACGAACGTCCGTAAAGGGTTCGATACGTTACGGTCTGACCTGCAGGAACATGTACAACCGTGGTTCCTTCACAGACAAATTCATTTCCACCAATAGTAATTTCGGCAGCTCCAAAAACAGGAATGATGAAAACAGAATGAGCAAGCGAAAAGGTAACTTGGGAGTCAGCAATCTTCTGTTGGCGGTTGATTGAAAACACACTATACGTCTGCCGCGAATAGGTCTTTTTTAGTTCTTGCAGATTAGCCTGCATAGAATCTCCTCATTTCACAAGCGTCCTACCATACTGAATATAAAAAATGACATGGAGAGTATTTTAGTCAGCAGAGCAGCGATTGCAACCCAAAATAAAAGAAAAAATACCATTTCAGGGGTTAATTTTTGATTAACGAGAAAGACAATTGCCTACGTAACTTTTATAGAATGATTTTAAAAAGAACAATTTATGAATAAATTTTGTCCATTTAAATTAAAGATTTTACATTTTGATTGTTCGCTTTAAACTGCCGATAAATAGCGTTTTTTGATACCATGAATTAGTTATGCACAAATGGTTTCTTCAGGTTAACTTTAGATACTGCAAACTTCATTGAGATGTCGTAGCTTTCTTTTAGTTTGCCATGAATTCCATTGGTTTTAGGTTTAGGTTTTGTTGGCTTCTGTAGAGGTTTCTCGTAGAAGGTTTGTATATGGAGCAGCTTGCACACGTTTTTTCACTTATCGTTCAGCCCGCATACGACTTGACCGGCAGTTGGTGGGCGGCAATCTTCCTTTTTACTCTTGCGACTAAAATCATCCTGATGCCCCTGGCACTTTGGACGCAACAAAATTCTATTGTTATGGTGCGCCTTATGCCCGAGACCTTCCGCTTAAAGACTCGCTACTTCGGCGACAGGGAGACCATCGAGGAGCGCTCCAACGAGCTCAACAAAAAGGCAGGCTATCACCCGCTATTGAGTCTTATTCCTCTGGCAATCCAGGTAGTCATCCTGTTCGGCCTAGTTGACGTTATCCATGGCATCACCGATTCTGGTGCGCCTGGCACAGAGTTTTTGGGCATGACCCCAATCATCGATGGCGGTATCACCTGGATTATGCCACTGGCAGCAGCTTTGTCCTCGGTTGCTCTTGGTCTTGCTTCCAACAAGCTGAATCCGCTTCAGCGCGAGCAGTCTCGTGCAGAGAAGAACACCACAAACGGCCTTTCTATTGCAATGTCGCTGGTACTTGCAGTCTACGTTGTCTGTGGCATGGCATTCTATTGGGTTTGCTCAAACCTTCTCTCAATCCTGGTCCAAATTGTCTGCAACATCATCATCGACCCTCGTAAGCAGGTTGATTACGACGATCTCAATGCTGCTCGCGACGAGTTTGAGGCAATGGACGCAGCAACCAAGTCCACTCACAAGTGGTTCCAGCGCGATCCTCATGCCGCTCGCGAAAAAGAGGACTACAAGCGCTTCTTTGACACCATCGGCAAGCACCTGGTCTTTTACTCCGAATCAAGCGGTTTCTACAAGTACTTCCAGGGCGCCATCGAGTGGCTGCTGGCAAACTCTGACATTCGTATCCACTATGTCACCTCTGACCCTAACGACCAGGTCTTTGAACTGGCAAAACAGCAGCCTCGCCTGATTCCGTATTACTTGGGTCAGCGTCGCCTTATCACGCTTTTCATGAAGCTCGACGCTGATGTTGTGGTAACTTCCCTCGGCGACCTGGAGAGCTCCTACATGAAGCGCTCCTACGTGCGCAAAGACGCTGAATACATGTATATGTGTCACCATATGACCTCCATGACGGTCACCTCAACGCGCAACGAGTACACCTACTACGACGACGTCCTCTGTGTTGGTCCTCACCAGCAGCACGATCTTGAGCTGGTCGAGAAGTACTACGGCACGCCATCTAAGAGAAAGCCTGCTATTGGCTACGATCTTCTCGACAGGTCAATCAAGAACTACCAGAAGCAGAATCTGGGCCAGCGTAAACCTGGCGAGAAACCCCTGTTGCTGATTGGTCCTTCGTGGCAGTACGACAACTTGATGGATAGCTGCCTTGACGGCCTGCTTGAGCAGCTCATGGGCCGCGGCTGGCGCATTGTGGTCCGCCCACACCCAGAGTATTTGAAGCGCTATCCTGCCCGCATGGAGGAGATTCTTGCTCGCTACGCTGACGCGGACCCAGAGGAGCTCTCCTTTGAGACTGACTTCAGCTCCAACACTTCGGTTCTCTCGGCTGATCTGCTGTTTACTGACTGGTCGAGTGTTGCTGAGGAGTTCTCATTTACCACGCTCAAGCCGTCGGTCTTCATTGATACCGCGATGAAGGAGAATAACCCCGACTGGAGCAAGATTCATTCGGATCCATGTGACATTACGCTCAGGAATGAGATTGGCCGCAGCTTTGATCCTAAGGACCTTTCGGGCCTTGGCGACGCGGTTGCGCAGATGCTTGAAGAGACCGATAGCTGGTCGCACAAGATTGAAGAGATTCGTAACAACATGATCTTTAATCTCGGCCACGGTGGAGAAGCCGCAGGTAAGTTCATCCTCGAGCGCGTTTTGGCGCACCAGGAAGAGGCTGCCGCTGAGGTTGCAGACAACGCTACTACCAAGAAGAACGCTGCTGCGGACGCTGCAGACGATGACGAGAAAAGCGACGCCGTCAGCTCCACTAAAGACGCCACAAAGACAACTGATGAGGACGGTGTTTCTCGTGACTAAAACAACAACTTCTACCATGAGAAACTCTTGCAGCGCCGCTATTCAAAGCAGCGCGTCCTTCCTTCATGGAGCGTTTTTTGTCGCAGTACTGACATTTGTATGGTGGGCACTTCTACCAGCAACAGCTCAGGCTTACGTTGACCCGTCAGTTATGACCTACACCATCCAGGCATTGGCAGCAGTTGTAGTTGCGCTCTCTGCGGTCCTTGGCGTTGCGTTTAGGCGTTCTCGTAAGGTGCTCTTCCGTCTGCTTAAGATTGATGAGAACGCCAATAAGATTGTCGAAGGCAAAGTTCACAAGATTGACGCCAAAGGTGCAGAAGCTGCAAATACTCAGATGAAAGAAATCCTTGCAGCAGAGGCCGTCCGTCTCAAGGAACAAAAAGAGGGAACCCTCAAACCTAAGGGTCGCATTGGTGTCGCATTTCTTGTCTCTTTCTTTACTGTCTTTACTATCTTGGTTGTAGCCCCACTTGAGCTGGTAGCAAGCAATGCGCGAGACCTTTCTTTCAACCTCAATGATGTTGCAGGTCCCGTTATTATTGCAGGCCTTATTATTACGATCATTCTTACAGTGTTTCTATCGCTCCTGCGTAAGCGCGTGTTTAACGTTGCCATTGCGTTTGTGGGGGCCATCGGTGTGGCGTCGTACGTTCAGGCTGTATTCTTGAACGGTGGTATGCCACTTGCTGATGGTCATGAGGTTATTTGGTCCAACTTCACAACTCAAATGATTGTCTCCGGCCTCATTTGGCTGGCAATCATTGCAGCTGCAGTGACCTTCTCGCTCCTAAAAGCACGTCAGCTCCGAACGGGCCTTTTGGTAACCGCAACCGCTCTTATCATTGTCCAGACAGTGGGCGTTGCAAGTCTGTGGGGACCAGCAATTGCAGCGTCGATAGATGCTCATGCCGAACACCAGCAGGTTATCGCAACGCGCGAGGGCCTCTACAGCGTTTCCTCCAAGAAGAACGTCGTGGTGTTTGTCCTGGACACTACCGATACTGCCTTTGTCCAGAAGCTTTACGATGAGTATCCAGAGACATTTGCGCCTCTTACCGGCTTTACCTGGTACAGAAATTCCGTAGGTTCCATGATTCCAACGCGCTACGGTGTTCCATCGCTGCTCTTTGGCTCTCGTCCTCAGCCTGGCGAGAATTTCAACGATTTTGTCTACAACTGGGCACAAAGTGATCAGTACCTCAAGGATATTCAGAATGCTGGATATCAAGCAGGTTTGTATACGGATCAGTTGAACTACTCTCACTACAGAGACACTGCGCAGAAGTATTCCATCAACTACCATGAGCCTCGTGGTCGTGGTATAGATAACCAGCTAGACGTGCTAGGTGCGCTGCGCATTCTCTACAAGACGGCATTCTGTAGGGACATGCCTTGGGTATTTAAACCTCGATTCTGGTATTACACCGAGGATCTCAATATGCGTATGCGCAGACCAGTCAATATGGACGAGGTCGATCTTTCTTCTCAGCCTTTCACCGAGGATGACCTCAAGTATTACCAGGAACTTCAACACTACGGCCTCTCGATTGACGACAGCGCTGGCCAGAAGGGCTCGTTCCGCTTTATCCACCTTTTTGGTTCACACCCACCTTATACGCTTGATCGTAACGTTGAGCCTACCAGCGATCCAAGCAAGCAAAACGTTGAAGAGCAGACTATTGGCGCGTATAGGATTGTTGCGCAGTATATTGCTGAGCTTAAACGTCTTGGTGTGTATGAAAACACGTCTTTTATTATTACCGCAGATCACGGTGACTGGTATTTGACTGATTCCGACATCCAACAGCCTTCCGCTCCAGTCATTATGTATAAACCAGCTGGTCAGACCCCTGAAGAGGCCGCGCAGCCTATGCAGATTTCTGACGCGCCTGTCTGGCACTACGACATCTTGGCGCAGACGCTGAAGGACATGGGCGTTGACCAGCAGACGCTTTCTAACTACACCACGCCGCTTGATGAGTCTTATGAGGGTGAGGTACGTCCTCGTTACTACATTGAGACCATTTCAAACGGCAAGCACGACATCTTTGTCAGGGAGTTTGTCATTAACGGCGACGCCAATGACATGAAGAACTGGAGTCTCACGGGCAACGAATGGCCTGTTGAACCATGGCATGACTAAGCTGGGTGCTTTGACGCGCCTGGCGAGAAACCCGGCGTGCCCACTGCCGAGAAACCCGGGGTGCGAGAAACCCATCTACAAGAAAAGCCGTGTCCAAACGACACGGCTTTTTTGGTGACCAGTTATACGAGCAGCTCTGTTACGAGCCCATCTGCGAGCTTGGATTACTGTGGCAAAATCCAGCTAGGAAGGCCGTCAGAGAAGATACGTGCAAGTGGATACGCTTCTTCAATGGTTAGCGCTGCAACAACGTGATAAGGGCCCTCTGCTGATGCATCAAATACCAGCGCAAGGGGTTTCTCGCCATCAGAGGTAGGAAGTGCAAGGTAGACGCAGTGCTTGGATGGATTGTAGAGCTCAACGGCCATGCGCCATCCATGCTTGGCAGCTCGCAGGGCATTCTGTACCAGAGGCGAGTCGTCATCAAATCCGCGCTCGGGATCAAAGAGCAGGGGCGCGACACCTGGAACGGGAAGCGAGAAGTCAGCGTCAGTATGCATGAGCTGCTGCTCGTTCTTTCTGTAGACATACGCTGCGGAAAGACAAGCCTGTGCAGCCTGCAACGAAGGCGCGTCGCTCAGATAGGTGGTGCTAAGCGCATTCCAATCGGAGACAGGAGCCTCGTTCATGACCACGTCAACAGGGTTTATGGACAGCTGCTTTTCTGCGGCGGGCAGCTTCTCCCATGAAGCGATACCAGACTTAGGCAGACCGCGAAGCACGTCAACTGCCTGATCCTGCAGCTCACTTGCAGAAACGCTAAGCTCCAAGAGCGTCCAAGGACGCAGAGCTCCGCGTTTTGACTTGCGGATGGTAGCGGTAATTACCTCGTCTGTCTGCGGTTTCTTGTAACGCGTGTTAAACGTAAACGTGCCGCCCTTGGAAATGAGCGCGCGAGAAGACACTGCAAGTTTGAAGTCTTCCTCCAGCTGCTTGAGGACGTTGGCGTCAACGGGAGCCATCTGATACAAAATGCCGAGAAGCTCGTTGTTGACGTGGAGGTCTTCCTCAAAATCGGCTGGGTATGTTGGGGCAGGGGCAGGAGCTTCATTCTGATTGATTACCTGCGTAGAAGTTTGGGATTCAGAAGCTGTAATGCTAGAGGCAGAACTTGTTGCACTCATTGCCTGCTGCAATACTGAAGGAGCAGCTTCAAGCGTCTTCTCTTCATCGGAGCCGTCGTAGGGGTTATAGGTTACGGTAAGCGAGATGGTTGGCTCAGGCACTACAGGTTCGGGCACTGTCGGCTCAGCAGTTTTAGACTCTGGAGCTGGCGTTTCGGTCTCGTCAGGTTCTGGAGATGCGTCATCAGCGGTTCCAGCGGGCTCTGGAGTGACATCATCGGCAGATTCTTGCTGGAAGTCTTCTTCAGGCGCCTCTGCACAAGGCGTTGCTACAACAGGTGTCCCAGCAGCAGATTCCTCTGTGACTAGTGCTGTTTCTGCAGCTGACAGTTCCTCCGAGCTCTCCGTGACAGGTAGCTCCTCTGGCTCCGTCAACTCTTCCTGTGCAGGAAGCTCCTCAACTTCAGGTTCCGCTTCAACTACTAGGTGCTTTGGCTTGAGTGCGCGAATGGACTTTGCTCCACGGCGGCGTTTCCATGGTTTACCGTTGCTTTGGGGCTCGACGTTTTTCTCGCCAGCTACAAGGGCAGCCTCAAAGATGTCAAAAGTCAAAAGCGTTGCGTAGACGTAACCCTTTTTGAAGGCTGTGATCTTAATGAAATCGGGGCACGCCTCCATGAGGGCGCGGATGTCGTCAAAGCCAAAATCCTGCGGTGCAAGGTCGTCTTCAATGAGCACGCCCTCAACGGTAGAGAGGGGAGTCTGCTTAGAGACGCCAATGGTTGCTTTGAGTAGTTTATACAGGTAGAGAGCGTGTTCTTGTTTTATAACAGCCATGATGCTCCTGAGATAGTAGTTAGTGGACTACATACTACTCGATTTTGAACAGACAAAGATACTGATTACGCACAGAAAGTCGCAATACGTAGCGAAAAAGCGAGAACTGGACTGATAGAATAAAGCTAGATTGAAGGGAGCTTACATGATTGGTCGTTTTATTAAGAGAGCTGCAGTTAGAGCTGCAGGTTTAGCAATTACTCAGTATGCCGCAAAGGCAGCACTTCAATCCGAGGCTGGAAGAAAGCTGCTTGCTACAACGGCTTCTAAAGCTGCCAACTTAGCTGGCAATATCGCAAAAGAGCAGATTACCGCTGGGTTTAATGCTCATATTAGGCCAGCACTGCCAAGCGGCGATGCCATTCAGTCATCAGTCGCTCGTGCTCAGTCTGCGCTTCGTTCGGCTCAGACTTCAGTTTTGGCTGCTCAGACCCAGCTTCAGTCTAATCTAGAAAATCGTTTTTCTCGCCCAAAGAACAAGCTTTCAAAGCAACTTGCAAGCACTGCAGAGTCGCTTGAAGAGATGGGGGAGACCCTGGCCGAGCACCAGGATGCTGCTGCAGATATCGCAGTTGCAGATGTTGCTGAGGAAATTGCTGCTCAAAGCGGACAGGATTCCGACGCTCTGCTAGCCTCTACCAAGAAGCGTAAGTCGTTTAGAAATGCGGCAATTGCTGGTGGCGTTGTGGCTGGTGCTGCTCTTGGTTTGGCTGCATACGGTGCTTATTCTATTGCTCCTCGCAAGCAAAATGATCGCCTGCTCCTGGAGCGTTGGCACGAGATTGCTCGTCATCGCTATGCTCACCGTGGCCTCTACAACAACGAGGCAGGCATTCCAGAGAACTCCCTGCTTGCTTTCCGTGCAGCTGTCGAGAAGGGCTTTGGCTCCGAGGTTGATGTTCACCTGACGGCAGACAACAAGCTGGTTGTTGTTCATGATTCAGCACTTGATCGCCTCTGTGGCGTACAGAAGATTGTTGAAGAGTCCACGCTGGAGGAACTTCGTGGTCTTAGGCTTCTTGCTACCGACGAGCAGATTCCAACGTTTGAGGAAGTCCTTGAGGTCTATGCATGGAGTGGTTCCGGTGAGCTACCTGCACCTTTGATTATTGAGGCTAAGACACGCAACAATAACGCTGAGCAGCTGACAGAAAAGATTATGCAGGCTCTTGATCTTCGTCCCGTTCGTGCATGCATCGAGAGCTTTGATCCTCGCGTTTTGCAGTGGCTGCGTCAGAACCGTCCTGAGATGCTTCGTGGCCAGCTCTCAGAGAATTTCCTGGTTGACCGCCAGACCAAGCACATGAACATTGCTACACGAGCTGGTGCTACAGCTCTCTTTGGTAATTCTGTTGGTCGTCCAGACTTCATTTCTTACAAGTTTGAAGATCGCAAGAATCCCTTTGTTAAGCTGGCTTGCAATACCATGGGCGCACATCTCATTACCTGGACCGTTAGGAGCGAGGAGGACATGATTGCCTCCGAGCTTGAAGGTGCGCCTGTCATCTTTGAGGGATTTATCCCAACCCCTGCGTCGCTGATTAACTAGCTTTCCAATCGGTGAGAAGACCAATTGGCGAGAAGAACGTTTGGCTTAAACTACGGCCAAAATTTATAGGTTTATCTGGGACTCCACGGGTTTCTCGCCCGCGGAGTTTCTTGTGAAAAGTTCCTTAAGATTATTGTATGAATATATGTACATATATCAATTTAAGGAGTAGACTAGGCATAACAACAACCCAAGGAGGAGCCATGAGCTCAAAGACAAAGGTGAAAATTGCTCGCATTGTCTGTTCTGCTGTTTTGCTAGGTATTGCTTACGCGGTTGAACACGCATTTGACCTGCAGCTCTGGCAGGCACTGCTGCTTTACTTGTTGCCTTACGCTGTTGCGGGATACGATGTTGTTCTAGAAGCATGGGAGAGCATCACTGAGGGTGAGTGCTTTAACGAAGACTTGCTCATGACCATTGCTACTGTTGGTGCCTTGCTCATTGGCTTTGTGCCTAACGGTTCTCCTATGTTTGATGAGGCCGTCTTTGTCATGCTGTTCTTCCAGGTAGGAGAAGTGTTTGAACACCTTGCTTCCGATAACAGCAAGAAATCTATTGCCAAGCTTATGGATATCCGTCCTGACAGCGCAACGGTTGAACGTGACGGACAGCTGCTTACTATCTCTCCAGAAGAAGTTGGGCTAGGAGAGATTATTGTGGTCAAACCCGGCGACCGTGTCCCTGTTGACGCAGAGATCGTCGAGGGTTCTACCAGTCTTGATACCGTTGCTCTTACTGGTGAGAGCGTGCCTCGTGACGCAACGGTGGGAGACAATATTATCTCGGGCTGCGTAAACCTTTCTGGCGTGGTTCGTGCTCGCGTTACCCACCTCTTTGAAGACTCTACTGCTTCCCGCATCATTAAGCTGGTAGAGAGCTCAAACCAAAACAAGTCCAAGAGCGAGAGGTTTATTCGTCGTTTTTCTCGCGTGTATACTCCAGCAGTTGTTTACAGTGCCATTGCGCTGGCATTTTTGCCACCACTGCTCTCGGGAGACTTTGTGGGCAACGCATCAATCTGGATTGTAAGAGCACTGACCTTCCTTATTGCCTCATGTCCTTGTGCGCTGGTAGTTTCCGTGCCACTGGCCTTCTTTGGCGGTATTGGCGCTGCTTCGAAGGAGGGCATCCTGATCAAGGGCTCTGCGTACATTGATATGCTTTCTACCCTTGATACCGTTGCCTTTGACAAGACCGGTACGCTGACCGAGGGTGTTTTTGAGGTTCTTGCTGTTCATCCTCAGGCTATTGGCGAGAAGGACCTTCTGCACCTAGCTTCTCACGTTGAGATGCACTCCACGCACCCAATTGCTGCAGCTCTTCGTGCTGCTTATCCAAGTGAGGACGATGACTGTGTTATCACGGACATCAAAGAAATTGCTGGTCAGGGCATTTGCGCTAACGTGAATGGTAAGAGCGTTGCTGTTGGCAACTGCGCACTTATGGAGAGCGTAGGAGCTTCTTGGAAAGCGTGCGAGAACCACGGAACCATCATTCACGTGGCTGTTGATGGGACCTACATGGGCCACATTGTTATTTCTGACCGCGAACGAGCTGATGCTCCAGCAGCAATCGCTTCCCTCAAAAATGTTGGTGTTTCTAAGGTTGTTATGCTCACGGGCGATAAACGCGACGTTGCAGAAGAGATTGCTGCTCAGATGGGCATTACTGAGGTTCGTGCTGAACTGCTTCCACAGGATAAGGTTTCTGCCGTTGAAGGCCTTCTCGCCCAAAAGACAGCTGGTAAGTCCCTTGCTTTTGTCGGTGACGGCATCAATGATGCACCCGTTCTTGCACGCGCTGATGTAGGCGTTGCTATGGGCGGTTTGGGGTCTGATGCTGCTATTGAGGCCGCCGACGTAGTTCTTATGGACGACAAGCTTTCTAAGCTCTCAAAGGCCGTAAAGATTGCTCGTCATACCCTGGGTATTGCAAAGCAAAATATTGTGTTTGCTATTGGCGTTAAGGTTGCTGTTTTGATCCTTGCAGCCTTTGGTTTGGCTCCCATGTGGCTAGCGGTCTTTGGAGACATAGGCGTTATGGTGCTTGCAGTTCTTAATTCCACTAGAGCTTTGAATATAAAGTCGATCAAGTAAAAGAGTCAGGGCTGCTGGCCTAAAAAAGAGCGCTCGCAAAGGAGCGCTCCTACAAAGGTTGTTTTCACAAACGGCTGTTTCTACACAGAGCCAATTACAAATTACTGAGCCTTCTTACGAAGTCTACGAGCACGGTTTGCAAGATTGCGGACCGTGCTTTCCATTCCATGAGGAACGTAGGCCAGCGATTCTAAGTCTTCTGGAAGGTAGTCAACAAGACTGACAGGCTCTGTGGGTGTGAAATCTGCTGGTACAGGACCTGGAGCAATCAGGTAGGCATGAACCTTAGCGCCCTGGGCGCCAAGTTTTTGTTCGTACTCACTAGGAACATCGTGAGGAAAATCGGTCTGTGCATCTCGCGTTTTCCAAATAAAGTTGTAACCAGCAACTTCAACTTGCTCAAGAGAAAAATCAAAAAGTGGCTGACTGTCCGTTTTAAGACGAACAACACCCTCTTTAGCCAAAACATTTCTATACTGCATAAGACGCTCAGCATCAGTGAGGCGCATCTTTGCCTGTCTGATTCGAGGAAATGGTGCAGGGAAGTTGAGATAAATAACAGAGACTTCTTCTGGCGAGAAGTACTCATCAATCTTCATGCCGGTACCAGGTACTACGATGGCGTTAGGCACTCCTGCTTCATAAATTGTTTTAGCAGCATATGAAATACAGATAGGTTCTGTATCAATGGCTACAAAAAGCACGTTAGGATTTGCCTTAGCTTGCGTGGCAGTAAAAGATCCCTTACCGCAGCCAAGGTCTACACGGACCTCAGAGAAGGGGACATGTCCCTCAGCAGTAATTGGCGCACACGCAGAAGCCCACGTACCTCTCAAAGCCTCTGGATGAGGCTCAATGACGCTGGAATACGCCTCTAAGCGCTCTTCCAGAACAAAGTTTTTAGGCAAACGTGCATGTAGTGCGCGCAAAGCAACTCCTCAACAAGTGGGCAAAATCAGCGTTTCTTTACAGAAGCTGATCAAGCGTTTCTCCGTACGAAGGTAGGAATTCTGTCATAAAATCGCGCACTTCTGGAAGAGAATCTGCTAAATCTTCAACAACTCCACGAGTTGAGGCTTCAGCGGTAATAAATTCTGAGTTTCCAGACTGAGCCTCCTCAATACACTTAATAAGTGCTGCAATCTTATCTGCAGCTTTAATAAGCTTTCTAAGATAAGCTTCACTCTCTGAAGCCTCAGTGCTGTGAGTAAGCACCTGAGCATAGGCATCTTGCAGGTCTTCTGGCAGTGTGGAGAGAATGGTTTTCTCGGCACGTGCCTCTACCTGATGATAGGCATCTCTAATCTCTGAATTAGCATACTTTACAGGCGTGGGCATATCTCCGGTGATAATCTCTGATGCATCGTGATATATACCAATAAGAGCTGCACGATCTGCATCAAGATTTCTGTGGTAGCGCACATTTGCAATAGTTGCCAGACAGTGAGAAATAACGGCCACGTCAAGGGCGTGTTCAGCAAGACTCTCTGAGCGAGAATTGCGCATAAGCGACCAGCGCTCAATGTAGCGCATGCGAGATATAAGTGCAAAAAAGCTGGACTGCGACGAAGAATTCTGAGACATTGCCCCTCCTTAATTTGTTTTCTCAACCTTACCACGGATACCGGACAAAAACTGTTTTGACATAACTATGCAATGTAGTCATAGCAAATATGAAGTAATCAAATACTTTAGATGTTTATATGAAATTATTGATATCTGAACATCCGTTCATGGGTATTTTTGCTCCGCTTACCGGCAACCATGGCTAACTTATTCCAAAGGAGTTAACCCGGGCTTACTATGCAAGTAAACCTCGTCCGTTTAAAAGAAGTGAGCGGACAACAAAGGAAGGATGGGAAACATGAGTAAGTATGCTTTTGTAGGCGGCAAGCTCGTTGACGGTACTGGCGCTGCACCAGTTGAGGACTCCCTTGTCCTTATCGATGACGACAAGATTACCTATGCTGGTCCTCGCAAAGAGGTCCCAGAGGGATATGAGGTCCGTGACGCATCCGGTCATACCGTAATGCCTGGTCTTGTTGATACACACCTGCACTTCTCCGGCAACCTGACCGACAACGATAACGACTGGGTTATCGAGTCCGTTGCTCAGAAGCAGGCATGTGCTGTCAAGCAGGCTTATGACGCTCTTACCCACGGCCTCACCACTGTCGTTGAGATTGGCCGCAATGGTATTGCTATCCGCGACCTCGTTAACATGGGCATTATGCAGGGTCCTCGTATCTTTGCTACCGGTCTTGGCCTTTGCCGCGTTGCTGGTCACGGTGACTCTCACCACCTGCCACTGCAGATTTCCAAGGACGGACACCCTTGGGGCGACCAGGTAGACGGTCCATGGGAGCTTCGTAAGGCAATCCGCCGTCGTCTTCGTGAAGAGCCTGATGGCATCAAGATCTGGGCAACCGGTGGCGGCATTTGGCGCTGGGACTCCGACCGTCTGCAGCTCTTCTGCACCGAGGAGATCAAGGCAATTGCTGACGAGTGCGCACTGGTAGGCATTCCTCTGTACGCTCACTCCTACAATAACTTTGACGCTGCATACGACTGCGTCCGCTTTGGCTGCAAGCAGCTCATTCATGGCTTTGAGCTTGACGAGCGCACCATGAAGCTTATGGCTGAGCAGGGAACATACTTCACCCCAACCATCGGCTTCCTGCCAACTTGGTACGGAACTTATCCACCAGACTGGACTCCAGAGCTTGACGCATTCCCAGGCGAGACTGTTGTCGAGAAGGGCCTTGCACGCACCTACGCCAACCTGCGTAAGGCTTATGACATGGGTATCACCATTACCATCGGCTCTGACTCCTTCAGCTTTGTCACTCCTTACGGCTACGTCACCATCGATGAGATGTATGACTTTGTCGAGAAGGTTGGCATCTCCATCCTTGATACTGTTGCAGCTGCTACTTACAACGGCGCAAAGATGCTTGGCAAGGAAAACGAGTTTGGTGCTGTCAAGGAAGGCCTCTCCGCTGATATCCTTGTAGTCAAGGGCGACGTTGCTAACAATATCCGCGACCTCACGCCTGAGAACATGGACGTCATCATGAAGGAAGGCAAGATTATTGATCGCGGTAGCTTCTAAGCTTCCAGCTCGATAATTTGTAACGCGAAGGTTGGGCCCTGACTCACTTAAGCGTCAGGGCCCACTTTTACAGGCAAGAAGTTTATTCTTTGATATAAAAGTTTGACATTTGAAGGAGCTCACTATGTCTGAACCAAAGCAGGTGAAAATTGTGCTGCTTACCGGCTATTTAGGCGCAGGTAAGACCACTATTTTGAACCACATTCTCTCTAACACTGAAGGTATTCACGCAGCAGTCATTGTCAACGACATTGGCGAGATTAACGTTGATGCTGGTCTTATTAAAGACGGCGGCTACGCTAAAGAAGGCGACGTTATTCCTCTAACTAACGGTTGCCTCTGCTGCACCCTTTCTAATGACTTGGCACTTCAGTTGGGTGATTTGGCCGATACCGAGGAGTTTGACTACATCATTATTGAGGCTTCGGGCATCTGCGAGCCAATCCCCATTACCTATAACATTTCTGCATTCTGCAATCAGAGCCAGCATGCAACTAATCACTCTCACCTCAACCTTGATAACATCGTCGCAGTTGTTGACTGTGCTCGCATGTTTGAGGAGTTCCACAACGGCGCCGATCTTCTCGACCCAGATATTGAAGAGGACGACATCGAGAACCTGCTTATTCAGCAGATTGAGTTCTGCTCTACGCTGGTGCTCAACAAGACCGATCTGGTTACTCCAGAGCAGCTCCACGAGCTTAAGGCGCTTGTTCGCGGCCTGCAGAAAGACGCCGTTATTGTTGAGGCGGTCAACGGTGACATTCCAATGAGCGAGCTTATCAATACGGGCCGTTTTGACTTTGACAAAGCCTACGCCTCCGCTGCATGGATGGATGCAATGGAGCACCCTGAGGAGCACGAGGACCCAGAGGTTTTGGAGTACGAGATTACCACCTTTGTGTATCGCCGCCGTCAGCCATTTGACCTGGACAAACTTAACCAGTTTGTGGCTAGCTGGCCAAAGAATATCATCCGCGTCAAGGGTAGCATCTGGACTTCGCAAGACCCTGAGATGAGCTACGTATTTGAGCAGGCCGGCAAGCAGGTCCAGTTCTACGAGAATGGCATGTTCTACGCATCGCTGCCAGAGGATGAGCGAGAAACCCTTCTTGACGAGAAACCCGAGCTACGTACAGAATGGGATGATGAACTGGGCGATCGTCAAACAAAGCTGTGCTTCATTGGCCGTCATATGAACCATGAGGAAATTGAAGCCGGTCTGGATGCATGCCTTACCGAGTATGTTCCAGACGAGTTTGATTACTAGCGTTTTCAGCGCCAAGAGCTCCGGCGCTTGAGACGAGGGACCCAGTTTATCCGGGTCCCTTTTTTAGGTTAGAGGTGCCTAATGACCAAGATTGAGCAGCTTAAAGACTGGATTCAGTCGTCAGATAACATTGTTTTCTTTGGTGGCGCAGGTGTGTCAACAGAAAGCGGTATTCCTGATTTTAGGGGTACCAACGGTCTGTATCGCCAGGGCGGTATCAAAGTAGAAAACATGACCATAGGTTTGGGCCAAGATGGCTATGACATGGGAAAAGAAGCCTACGACCTGGGAAATGGCGTAACGGTTGACCCCGATAACGAAGAGTCTTTTGCCTACAGCAAGGCGCCAGACTTTACGCTTGAAGAGATCTTCTCGCTTGATGTGTTTTTAGATTACCCCGCAGCGTATTACACGTATTTTAGAAACTCTCATCATTTGGGGGAGGCTCAGCCAAACATTGCTCACAAGTGGCTGGCAGACTTGGAAGCTGCGGGAAAGTTGCGCGCGGTGGTGACGCAAAACATCGACGGACTACATCAAGCTGCTGGTAGCAAGCGTGTGTTTGAGCTCCACGGCAACGAGACGCGTTTTTATTGTCCCGAGTGCGGCCACACCTACACGCTTGATCAGATTGAAGAGCAGTCGTCTGTGGTGCCGCTCTGTCAATGCGGCGCAGTTATTAGGCCTGATATCGTCTTTTACGGAGAGGGCCTTGATATGGACACGGTCTACGGCGCGCTGAATGCTATCTCTCAAGCGGAGGTCCTTGTAGTTGCAGGGAGTTCGCTGGTAGTACAGCCTGCCGCCGGTCTTCTCGATTATTACGAGGGCAACAAAATGGCCATTATCAACGACCAACCTACGCCGTACGATGGTCGCGCCAATCTGGTGATCAGAGACAGAATTGGCGCCGTCATAGAACAGCTCCTGTAGAAAAACGCCTACCCGCGAAAGCGCAGGTAGGCGTTATCATTTCAATCAATGGCGAGAATCACACGATGCGCGAGAAACCCGAGAACCCCGTGAATTAGTTGGCTTCCTCGGCGAGCGTCTGAAGCGTTGCCATGAGAGATGGAACAACCTGCTTCTTACGGCTGACAACACCTGGAAGAACAGCAATGTTGCCATCAACCTTTACGTTAAAGGCGCGCTCGATAACATTGGCAGCATTTGCGCCGTAGAAGAGCATCTCGGTGACCTGGCTCTTTACGTCGGTGAACATGTAGAAGACCATTGGGAGCTCTTCGGACTTAGCAGCGGTCTCCAAGAATGGTCCAACAAGTTCCTCTGCAGCCTTGCGACTGGACTCGGTCATGAAGGATCCCTGGCCAACGCCAAACTTTACGCCGCCACGGCTGAATACCTTGTAGTCACCGTGGAAGACTTCTTCTGCAGTACGACCAGTGAGGTCTGCGCCAGCGTCAAACATTTGCTCAGAGTAAGCGTCAATGTCTTCTCCGCAAATCTCTGCAAGCTTTTTACCAGCAACAATGTCGCGCTCGGTGCAGGTAGGGGAGCGGAATGCAAGGGTGTCGGAAAGAATTGCAGAGAGCATGAGGCCAGCAATATTCTTTGGAATCTCGATGCCGTACTCGTGGTAGAGGCCATAGATGATGGTGCAGGTGCAGCCAACAGGGACGTTTCTAAAGGTAATTGGGTTAGAAGTCTCAATGGAGCCGATGCGGTGGTGATCAACAATCTCCATGATCTCTGCCTGCTCAAGACCATCAACTGCCTGAGTGCGCTCGTTGTGGTCAACAAGAATGACATGCTTCTTGCGAGGGTTCAAAAGACCAGGACCGCTGATAAGACCTGCAAAGGTGCCGTTCTCGTTGATAACAGGGAAGAAGCGGTGCCTTGAGTTGGTCATTTCCTTACGAGCATCATCAATTGCGGTGTTGACGCTGAACTTAAGGATGTCGTCAGTGAGCATCTTCTCACGTACAGGCATAGACATGATAAGCAGACGAGCTACCTCAAAGGTATCGCGAGGAGTGCTGATAATAGCGCAATTACGCTTTTTAGCCAGGTCAATAACGTCCTGAGCAATTGGAGCATCACAAGAGACAATAAGGCAGGAAGCACCGTGCTCAACTGCGATAGTCTGGTTTTCATGGTTGCCAGCAACAACAATGATATCGCCAGCATCAACAATCTCTGAAAGGGCGGAAGCGCTGGTACCAACGCGAATATTGCCCTGCTTAACAACGCCCTGAGGATCACCAAGAACCATGGTGCCGCCAAGCGTAGAAACGATATTTTCATAGCTTGTCTTAGCCTTAGAGAGCAGGTTTGGCTCGGAAAGACTCATGTTTGCATTTGCAATATCTTTAACGGCAATCAGGCCGGTAAGCTCTTCTTCCTCATCAGTAACGCAGAGTGTATCAAGCTTAACGTCCTGCATAAGCTGCCAAGCAGCATAGAGGCTCATTCCAGCATCAACTTTTGGCTGAGCCTGAATCTCTGCATCTTTGATCTGAGGAGTAACCGTAGTAATAAGCTGCGGCTCTTCAAAGCCAAAGTGATTTAAAACAAAGGCGGTCTCACGGTTGAGTGAGCCAGCGCGACGAGCTTCATAGATAGGGTTGTCAATCTGATTTTTGAGATACGTATAAGAAATTGCAGCACAAATGCTGTCTGTATCTGGGTTCAAATGGCCAATGATATTTACTTTACGAATTGCTTCTGCCATCTTCGCCTCCCTGGTAATGTCGATGATGTAACTTTCTAATTAGAACACACTTTAGTAAGCACATTTTGTTTCTTTTTTAATACCACCCTGTAGTGTACCCCTCTCTCTTTTTACTTAGAACAGAAAATCGCAGAAAAACAGCGGGCGTACCTGTGAATCTGGTAAATGTGTATAGGACAAATGACAATTCAAAAGTTGAAGGAAATTAGTACAATGAAATAGTTAACAAATCGATTGAATTGGAATACCTAGTGAGTTCTCCTACGCGTTTTTCTGCTAAAAAAAGAAACGCTCGTCATATGGTTAAAGCAGCGCACGTCCCTGAGCCTTCATCTGAGGCAAGGGAAGTTGCACCTGTAGAAGCACCTCAGGCTCCCGTAGAGAAGGCTGATACTACGGCAAGCCCAGTAGCCTCTCTGCAGATCGCTTCTGAGCAGCTTTCATCTGCTTTTGCGTCATTTACGCAGCGCAAACCTGCTGCACAGCCTGCAGCTCAGCCTGCGGAAAAGCCTGCTGCACAGCCTGCGGAAAAGCCTGCAGTAAAGCCTGCAACACAGCCTGCAGACAACATGCGATCTAAGGTTGCGCCAGAAAAAAAGAGACGACAGAAAACGCCTCTATCTTCACGTAAAAACATTCGTGTGGAGAAGCGCCATCGCAATCAAGCAGATCCTGAGCCAGAACAGCGTCCTTCTCGCCCCGTGAGTGCGAGTAGAAAAAGGCTGGAGCTGGTAAGTGTTGTTGCTATTTTGGTGCTCGCGGTCCTCTCGATTGTTTTGGTTAACCGACCAAGCACAAAAACGCTGGTATTTGGCGACAATCAGGTGACGTATACCGGCACCACCATTCAGGGAAAGATGAATGGACAAGGCAAGATGACCTTTGAAAACGGCGATACCTATGAGGGAGAATTTGTCGACGGGTATTTCCAAGGAACCGGAACGTACACCTCAAAAGACGGCTGGACGTACGAAGGTCAATTTGTAAAAGGCCAGGCAGATGGCCAAGGAAAGCTCACTACGCAAGATAACATTGTGTACGAAGGAACTTTTAAGCAAGGGATTTATCAAAGTGCGAATTAAATGGTTTTCGCTTGTACGTATAACAGGACTTGTTCTGGTCCTTATATATCACTTTTTTAAGGAAGCACTTCCAGGTGGCTTCATTGGCGTCGACGTATTCTTTACGTTCTCGGGCTATCTCATCACGGCTCTTTTGATTGACGAGTTTGCTCGCTTTAGATCCATTGACGTCATTGGGTTCCTACGCAGGCGTTTCTACAGAATTGTGCCGCCGCTTGTGTTTATGGTGCTCGTGTGCACGCCGTTTCTTTTACTTGTGCGAACCGAGTTTATTGCCGGCATTAAGTATCAGATTGCCGCAGCTCTTGGCTTTGTAACTAACTACTTCGAGATTGTTCTGGGCAACAGCTACGAGAACCAATTTGCTCCTCATGTGTATCTGCACACCTGGAGTCTTGCTGTTGAGATGCACTTTTATGTGCTTTGGGGCCTGTGCGCTTGGCTGCTTGCGTGCCTCAGCAAAACAATCAGAAGCTATAAGGTAAAGATTGCCGGAGCTTCTCTGGTACTGCTGGTTGCTACCTATTTGGCAATGGCCACCGGCGCCCAAAACTCCACGAATCTTTCTATTCAATATTTCTCGACGCAAACGCACGTGTTCCCCTTCTTTATCGGCGCGCTTTTATCGTGTGTTGCAGGAATTGCCCAGACAGGCGAGCTCTTTGACCAGCTTGAGCAGAAGCTTTCTACTCAGCTAACGCTTGTGGGCCTTGTGGCATGCTGCGGCGTTCTTGTCTTCCTGAGCGTCTTCATGCACTTCGAGGACCTCTTTACGTACACCTTTGGTTTCCTTTTTGCCTCGCTCGCAGCTGCCACAATGATCTTCTTTGCTCGCATGTTGCATCAAAAAACCGAGGGCGTCCAAGAGCCCGGAATTGTTTCTTTTGTGGCAGATACCAGCTACGGCGTGTACCTGTTCCACTGGCCTTTGTACATTATTTTTGCCGAGAAGACCAATCCCGTCCTAGCTGCACTCTTAACCTTGGTGCTTTCGTTTGTGTTTGCAAGCTGCTCGTTCTATGTGCTTGAGCCTGCGTTGGCAGGGAAGTCTCCAGAGATTTTCTCGCGCATTAAGCTTGATGGTCAGAAGGTTTTGCGAGGTACTGGCCTTACACTCATTCCATTTGCTGCGGCTGTTGCCTTTATCGCACTGACCGCTCCACAACTCAGCGATTTCCAGAACGACCTGCTGCTCAACGCTTCGTTGCAGGAGCAGAGTGCTATGACCATGACCCGCAAGCACGCGGACACCTCGCAGGCAAGTAATTACAACGTTGTTGAAGGCGTCACGTATATCGGCGACTCTGTTTCGCTTCGTGCCCGTTCTTACCTGCAGGATGCTCTGCCCGATGCTCAAATCGACGCTTCGGTTAGTAGAAACGTGGCAATGGGCGTAGATTTGCTACAGTCTGCAATCGACAACAATACGCTCTACCAGGACGTTGTTGTAGCCTTGGGTACCAATCCTGTTGGTGGTTCCGATGCAGTCGACAAGATTGTAGACATGCTGCCACGCGGCCATCGCTTGATCTTTGTGACCCCATACGACGGCAGAAACTCTGATCCAAATGCTGGTGCAAATGCCATCCGTGCTCATGAGCTTGAGCTTGCTCAGCAGTACGACTTCATTACCATTGCGGATTGGGCACAGATTGCTCAGGATAATCCTGACATTTGGGCAGGTACTGATTACGTTCACTTTGGCTCTGATTCAGATTCCATTAATCGAGGCGGTACCCTGTACGCGCAGATGGTCAAAGACGCCGTAGATAAAGCAAACCAGGGCCACGTAAAACCATAATTCAGCTGCGTTTATCCGGGTCTACCTGCGCTTAGTTGCGTCCAGATGCACCTAGCTGCGCCGTTATTTCCCCGGTCTGGTCGTGACGGTGTTCTTGCTGGTGACATATGGCGTGATTACGCTGGATATCTAGGAGATTTGGACCCTTTGCGGTGAGTTGTTCGGCGCAAGTCGTCTGGTATGAGGCATCTGACACAAGCTATGATCAACGATTTATGGGATGATTCATTTCTGCGTATAAACATGGTCTAATATACGGAATTATGAATATCATCATATAAATAATTTAACTACTGCTATTTTCAAGCCTTCAACAACACACCTATGTCAGATAATCTGCTAAATCCGGGGCGAAAAACACACCTAAGTCAAATAATCTGCAAGATATAGAGGTTTTGGGTGCAATGTATACGCTTTTTGAGCAGATTATCTGCCATAGGTGTGTTTTCGCATCCGTGTCTCGCACCCGCGCGCCTCGTGACGCGCTCGCGCACCCCGCAGCGCACCCGCGCGCCCTCTTTTCCTGCTCCTTCTGCGGTGGAGTCCTTTCAATATTTCATTAGAATGGACTATGTGAATATTTCATCTGACAGCCCCTTAAGGAGGAGCACATGGCAGAGTTTGTCTATCAGATGTACAAGGCCCGCAAAGCTGTCGGCGAGAAGGTCATCCTTGATGACGTCACCGTCGGCGTGTACCCTGGCGCAAAGATCGGCGTTGTGGGTCCAAACGGCATGGGAAAGTCCACCCTGCTCAAGGTTATTGCCGGCATGGAGGACGTCTCTAACGGCGAGGCAAAGCTCACCCCAGGTTACACCGTTGGCCTGCTCCAGCAGGAGCCGCCGCTAGATGAGACCAAAACGGTCAAGGAGAACATCGAGCTTGCCTTCGGTGACCTGCTTGCCAAGATTGCGCGCTTCAACGAGATTGGCGTCGAGATGGGCAATCCTGACGCCGATTTTGACGCGCTCATGGCAGAGATGGGCCAGCTCCAGACCGAGATCGACGCAGCTAACGGCTGGGACCTGGACAGCCAGCTCTCTCAGGCAATGGATGCGCTCCAGTGCCCTGATCCAGACTCTCCCGTCACCCACCTTTCGGGTGGCGAGAAACGCCGTGTAGCCCTGTGTCGTCTCCTTCTCGAGGCTCCTGACCTGCTGCTTCTTGACGAGCCCACCAACCACCTTGACGCGGAGTCGGTGCTCTGGCTTGAGAAGTTCCTGCATGATTACCCCGGTGCTGTCATGGCCGTCACGCACGACCGCTACTTCCTCGACGACGTCGCTGAGTGGATCTGCGAGGTTGACCGCGGACAGCTCTATCCTTACGAGGGCAACTACTCAACCTACCTGGAGAACAAGGCTGCGCGCCTTGAAGCTCAGAACCAGCAGGACGCCAAGCGCGCAAAGAAAATGCGCGCTGAGCTGGAGTGGGTTCGTTCGTCTCCTAAGGCTCGCCAAGCTAAGAACCGCGCGCGTCTTGATCGCTATGAGCAGATGGAAGCAGAAGCTCGTGCATCCAAGAAGCTCGACTTCACCGAGATCCAGATTCCTGTGGGCCCGCGTCTGGGCCAGAAGGTCCTGGAGGCCGATCACATCCACAAGGCCTTCGGCGACCGCGTTCTTATCGACGACCTCTCGTTTAGCCTGCCAAGAAACGGTATTGTTGGCGTGATTGGCCCTAACGGTGTTGGTAAGTCAACGCTGTTCAAGGCTATTGTTGGCCAGGAGGAGCTCACTTCCGGCACGCTTGAGATTGGCGAGACGGTTCAAATTTCTTACGTTGACCAGCTCAGGCAGGGAATCGATCCAGACAAAACTATCTGGGAGGTTGTCTCCGACGGCAATGATTTCATCAAGGTGGGAGACACCGAGATTCCAAGTCGCGCTTATGTGGCCAGCTTCGGCTTCAAAGGACCTGACCAGCAGAAACGCGCTGGCGTCCTTTCTGGTGGCGAGAGGAACCGTCTAAACCTTGCTCTTACGCTCAAGCAGGGCGGAAACCTCCTGCTTCTGGACGAGCCTACCAACGACCTCGATATTGAGACGCTGGAAAGTCTTGAGGATGCACTTGAGCGCTTCCCAGGATGCTCGGTGGTTACCAGCCATGACCGTTGGTTCTTGGATCGTATTGCTACGCACATCCTTGCGTGGGAGGGCGACGATGAGAACCCAGGCAAGTGGTTCTGGTTTGAAGGCAACTTTGAGGCTTACCAGGCCAATCGTATCGAAAGACTTGGTCAGGAGGCTGCTCGTCCTCATCGCATTCACCGCAAGCTCACCCGCGACTAACGTATAGGTGGCGCAAGCGTAGCAAGTTCAAACAGAAGATAAAAATAGTAACTATTTTTATCGGTAAGATTTTGTGCAATCTGTTTAAGAGACTAACAACTGGGTATTAAAAATGAGAAGCCAAAGAGCTTCTCATTTTTTATGAGAAAACATTGTTATGAGGAAAGAGAAGAACATGGCACTTGACACAAACGTTGGTAACATCCTTACTCAGCAAATCAACAAAGAGTTTTATTCCGCATATCTCTATCTGACCTTTGCAGATTTCTATGAGGAGCAGGGCCTGAAGGGCTTTGCAAACTGGTATGTTATTCAGTCTCAGGAAGAGCTTGCTCACGCACGTATTCTTCGTCGCTACCTGCTTGATAACGATTGGACTCCAACCATGGAGGCAATCGCAAAGCCAGACCTTACCTTCTCCAAGGTAGTTGAGCCAATCAAGGCAGCGTACGAGCATGAGCAGTTCATTACTGCAAGCATTAACGAGTGCTATGCCGTTGCTCAGAAGGCAAACGATTTCCGCACTATGCAGCTGCTTGACTGGTACGTTAAGGAGCAGGGTGAGGAAGAGGCAAATGCTTCCGATCTTCTCAAGGCAGTAGAGATCTTTGGTGGAGATCCAAAGAACCTGTATGACCTTGACCGCGAGAACGCCGCTCGCGTCTTTGTCGCACCAACTATGCCAATGTAAGTAGCGGCTTAAGCGCAGCTCGTTCGTGGCAGCAGCTTAAACGTGACTCGCACGCGGCTGCGCAGCTTCTTAGACGCTAAAGCGGAGTTTCAATAGCCTCTGATTTGTTTGAAGAGGAACCTGAAAGCTCAGCAAAGATGGCACCGCCTATGATGCAGGCGGTGCCTATTATTTTGAGAAGACCAAAAGGCTCGCCAAGGATAAGTGCCGAGAAAATAACTGCAGATAGTGGCTCAAGGTAGCCAAAGACTGCCACACGCTGAACTGGAATCTTGGTAAGTTGCGGGAAATACAAAAATGATCCAAGGCCTGTGTTAAAGAGGCCGATGGTCAAAACGGCAAGCCAATTTACCGATGCTGGATCCGCGGGCAGCTCAATGCCATGGAATACAACAGTAACCAGAGCAACAATAGCGCAGCCAATGCCCAGCTGAATGCTGGTACCTTCAATACCAGAAACATCTTTGAGTTGCCTGTTACAAATAACCATGACGGCATAAAGAACAGCAGAGAGAGCGCCTAGAAGAAGGCCAACTGGCGAGAGGTTCAGTCCAACTCCATAGCCAATAATAAGGGCAGCTCCAATAACAACTACAAGAAATCCTAGTATCTTTTTAGCAGTGAGTTTCTCGCCAAATAAAAGGGGAGAGAGCGCCATTACAATAACGGGTCCGCAGTAGTACTCAAGCGTTGCAATACCAACGCCTACCAGGCGATACGCCTCAAAAAGGAAGGTCCACTGAAGACCCAAGGCAATGCCTGATCCAACGAGCGCCTGGAAGTCCTTGGGGTAGTTTTGAATGGTAAAAGCCTCTTTTTGTACAAGCTTAACCGCGAGCAAAAAGAGCGTGCCCAAAAGCATACGGAAGAAGACAATTTGATAGCTAGGAAGATTGATAAAGCTTGCAACGATTCCGTTAGAACCGCAGATGATAAGCGCAATTAGGTAGAGCACGGTAGGTTTAAATGTGGCGTCTCTCATCGGCTACTCGCAAATTTCTGTATCCACGGATTGTGGAATTCTGTCGTTACAAATTACCTGGTAGAACAGTTTTTCTTGCTCTCGTTGATCGGAGGTCTGACCAAGCATCCACATAGTTTTTGCAACCAGAGCTTCGGTAGTCATATCGTCTCCAGAGAGAACGCCGGGCATATCTTGATAGGTTCTACCGACCTCATATACACCCAGGTCAAGACCCTCTTCAGGAACTTGTGTGGTAATAACTACGGTACGGCCAGAAGCAATCCAATCGGTGATAGCTTCCTCAAAAGAGCCGTCGTATGAGGGGATGCCGCCAATACCAAAGGTTTCAAGCACAATGGCGTCGTAGTCATTCTTCAGAAGGTAGAAGATAGATGGATTAAGCTCGGGGGTCAGTTTAAGCACAATGACACGTGTATTGAGCGTTTCATAGGTTGTAAGACCTCCATCTACCTGCTCTTGATTTGGAGCACTACGAATAATCTTGTTGCCACGGATGTGGGCAAGCGGTGGATAATTCATGCTCGTAAATGCATTGAAGCTCAGTGTGCGCTGTTTATGAGCGCGGGTGCCGGCAATAACTTCGTTGCCAAAAACCACCACGACTCCGGCGCTTCTGTCGTCGAGCGCGTAGAGAACGGAGTGGTAGAGGTTGAGTTTGGCGTCGGTAAACGGATTTGCCATTGGCTGCTGAGAGCCTGTGAGCACAATGGGTTTCTCGCTATTTTGGATGAGGTAGGAGAGGGCAGCGGCAGTATATGCCATGGTATCGGTGCCGTGAAGGATAATAAAGCCGTCGTAGGCATCGTACGGCTCAATAATGGCGTCTCTGATCTGGAGCCAGTTTTGAGGGCGCATATTGGTGCTGTCGATATTCATGACTTGTTTGAAATCAAATTCGCAGAGGTCATGAACAAGAGGGACGTTGGCTAAAAGCTCTTCTCCTGAAAGTGAGGGAGCCAAGCCCGATTCAGTGGAAACAGAAGCAATAGTTCCTCCTGTTGCCATCAGTAAAAGTTTCTTCACACGTCCCCCATGAACTCCAATTGTGCAGACTTTACAGAAAATCAGTCTGTATAGCGCTTTATTGTAACGGGATAGATGCTTTTCAAGGCGAGAAAAGCAAAGTCGGTGTATTCTTTTTTCGGTAAACGAATCTTTTAGCAAGGATTGTTGATGGCAGAGAACAACCTCTTTGGTTTTGGTAAGAAAAAGCGTCCAGCTCAAGTTCCACCTACTGTCTCCCGTAATGGGGAGTCTTCTACCTCTCCACGTGAGGTACGAGGTCGTCACGCAGCTGTTGGAAGCCGTGCACAGGCGCAGCGTAGGATGACGCAAGATCGCCCAACAAATCCCGTTAACCATGCCCGTGCAGATGCCGCCCGTGCACGTGGTCGAGCAAGAACTGCTTACGGCAATCACTATGGTACGCTCAACCCCAGAGATGAAGCTCAGGTAGCATACGCGGCTAGAAGACGTCGTTCTTCTCGCATGAGACTGGGTCGTGTGGCGCTGGCGGTATTGCTTGCAGCCATCATCTTGTGGGTAGTGTTTACGCTGGTAAGTTCATGTAGCCCAGGAGGCGCTTTTGCGCATGCCCAGGCGCTTGATCCTACCGTTACCCTGACTGGCTCTGTTAAGGTCGGATAGCCTTACGGGCTGCGGAGACTCCAGCGAACGTGCCTGCGCAATTTCCTGCGGACGCGACTAGCGGCTACGGGCGTGGAAGCTCTACTTTGGGCTCTTACTTGTAGAGACGCGTGAGAAGTCCAAATTTAAATCAACTGAACCGGTAATACCGTCAACTTGTCCTGTTGAAGTGTATTGCCATATCAAAAAGTTAAAGTTTACGTCTGGCTGATCAACGTATTGTGCCAGCCAAATAGGCTCGTCAAGCGAGACCAGGTCAAAGCGATTTAGATCAACTTTGTTGCCATACACAATAACGCGGTATCCTGCTTCTTGAATGGTGGTGCAAAACGCGCGCGCAATTGCGTTAGTTTCTGCGGGGGAAAGGTTGTCGGCGCGGCCGCTGTAATCGGGAGAAGGTTCCAGGTCAAACGCAACAGGGAGAGCAAGCTTTGTAACTCCCGCTTCCCGTAACTGCTGCAGAACAAAAGCAGCCTCCTCGCGAGCTTCTTCCACGTTAATAGCCTGCGAGAAGAAGTACACGCCTACATCAAGACCAGCGCTTTGCGCACCCTTTAGGTTGGTCTCAAACAGTTCATCCGCGCGAATGCCACCCTCGGTGGAGCCGCGGTAGCCAATGCGAAGCATGGCAAACTGAATGTCATCGGCAGCAACGGCCTCCCAGTCAATAAACCCCTGGTGAGAAGAGACGTCAACGCCCGTACGCGTGAGCTCTTCTCCGTCCACCACATAATGCGCACGCCCCGTTGCATCATAGGTGAGGTTTTCCCACTCATAGGGGACCTCGTTTTTGATGATCAGATTGTTGTCAAAAGAGAGTGAGAAAAGTCCCTGGCACGATTGCAACAATGCCAGCACAAATACAATGGCCAGCGTAATGAGTCCCCATGTAACAACAGGATTGTTCTGGGAATTTTGCTCGAGTGTATGCATCGCCCGCTGCTTACGTTTTGAAGCGTTTGCAGAAGCAGGTGTATGTTTAGTTTTAGAACGAGTCGTAGAGTTTCTCGTTTTCTTGCTTTTATGTGAGCTCTTAAAAATCACTGGTGAAAGAAATGTCCTTGTTCAAAAATTGGCTCGCAACACACGTTAATGCCCAGCTTGTGATAGATGGACTCGTCATCGCTTGGAATAATTGACGAGAAATACGCGTCGCATCCACGGAGTAGTTGCGTGGCATCAACGGCTTTTCCGGCCAATGGGTTGGTAATTGAGCTGATAGAGAGCGCAATGAGCATCTCATCAGCGCAGAGGCTGGTGCGAGCCAGCTTAAAGTTGTCCTCTTTTAGTGCGCAAATAGGCCTTAGGACCTCATCCGAAACAATAAACGTCTTCTTCTCAATACCAACTACGTATTTGAGGGCGTTGAGCAAAAGCGACGCTGGCGCCCCTAAAAGCTCCGAAGTTTTGCCGGTAATAATGGTGCCGTCAGGCATAACCATAGCGCCCGCAAGCTTTCCTGTCTCTTCTGCTTTATGCAAACAAGCTGCATGAGCTGGCGAGAAGTTCTGGTCAACGTTAACGTCTTTCATCAAGAGATTAATCTTTGTGAGTTCACGCTCACCCATACCAGTACGCTCGAGTTTCTCGGCAGCCCTAAACCACCTGCGTACAATCTCTGCCTTGGAAGCTTCCTGGCACACCTCATCATCAATAATGCAGTTGCCAACCATATTGACACCCATATCGGTTGGAGACTGATACGGGCTGGTACCTGCGATTTTCTCCATCATGGCCTTGAGCACAGGAAAAGCCTCAACGTCGCGGTTGTAGTTAACGGTAACTTTGCCGTGAGCCTCAAGGTGATATGGATCGATGATGTTGTTGTCGCCCAAATCTGCCGTAGCTGCCTCGTAGGCAACGTTTACGGGGTGCTTGAGCGGGAGGTTCCAGACAGGGAAGGTCTCAAACTTAGCGTAGCCTGCACGGACTCCACGGGCATTCTCGTTGTAGAGCTGTGAAAGGCAGACAGCAAGCTTGCCAGAGCCAGGACCAGGTGCTGTTACAACCACCAGAGGATGCGTAGTCTTGACGTACTCGTTTTTACCATAGCCCTCCGCAGAGACAATCAGGTCAATGTTGGAAGGGTAGCCCTCAATGGGGTAGTGGCGGTACACGGCAATGCCCATGTTTTCTAGGCGCGCACGATAGGCCTTTGCCTTTGGCTGACCAGAGTACTGCGTAATGACAACGCCGCCAATAGCAAGGCCGCGAGCACGGAAGATGTCCATAAGCCTCAGCACGTCATCGGCATAGGTAACGCCAATATCGCTTCTACGCTTACCGTTTTCAATGTCGTTTGCGTTGATGGCAAAAACCACTTCTGCCTCGTGAGCAAGCTGCTGAAGCATCTGAGCTTTTGCATCTGGAGCAAATCCAGGGAGGATGCGAGAAGCGTGGTTGTCGTCGAGCAGTTTACCGCCAAACTCAAGGTAGAGCTTGCCGCCAAATTCACTGATACGCTGGTGGATTCGATCCGCCTGCATAGTGATGTACTTCTCGTTATCAAAGCCGATACGCATGCGTCCTCCTGCCAAGATTTACTGTAGAAATTGTATCATCAAGCAAAGACTTCCTATACGCTATAAGCTATACAGAAAACAAATAAACAACCAAGGAGTTGTGTATGGATAGCAAGTTTTCACAAACACTTTCTCGTGGCGAGAAGTTCAAAGAGCTGGCACTGAGTGCCTTGCGTGCATTTGGTTATGGTTGTCTTACAGCAGCTGGAATGAGTGCTGTTATCTTTGCATTTGCGTACTTTACCAGTGGTATGGATATGTTTACGGGCATCGACTGGGTGCGCCGTGTTATGTACGTCATTTCTTCTTTGGGAATTATTGCTTGCGGCGTTGGCCTGCTCTTTAGTGGAAAAGAGTACGAGGACCGTCAGATGGGCTTTACGCGCGATATTGATGACCCCATCAGCCTTAAAGAAGGAAAGCTTGATCCTCGTATTTCAAAAATCGAGACCAATCACCTTTCTTGGCAGGCAGCAATCCTTTATGCCTCAATTGGTATGTTTGTAGTTACCACTATCTTTGATGAGGTTATGAGCCACACCTTCTTGATGTAGGCATCCTCGCTAGTACAGAGGCAGCTCGCCCGTTAACGGATCAATATCTTCTGCGGCCAGTGGCTCAAACGCCAGACAGGTAAATGTTGGTTCTCCATGGAACTCGGTAAAGCCCGCGTCCCTAATAAGGGCCACGACAAAACCACGAGCTTTTCCCTCGACAGCAAGCTCAAGCAACGCTTCTTCAGAATCAACGTAGACGCATACCTTTGCAACGCCAGCATCAAACCAGTTAGTGATTGCTGAGGTATCTTCGTCAGCATGGTCCAAATAGACCCAATTCTGATCATCGGTAACACGAACCTGATCAAGTCGACGCTCTTTTGCAAGTGCCATAAGCGTGGCTTCAACACACGCATGACTTGCCTGAGCAGCAATTTTCCCTTTTCGCATCTTAAGATCGCGACGAATAACAATCATTTGTTTTGATTTATACGAAGAGCTTGGCATGAAAAACCTTTCTAGAAACTGAGTGCTAAGTGTACCATTCACGGCTTTCCGATTTTTGTCGCAAGAAAATCCCGAGGCATCAAAAAGGCTCTCCAAAACTAAGAGCGGCGAGAAGAACGTTGAATGTTCAGTTTGTTACATCAATAAGTTAAATAACGGCACCTGTGTGGAAAGTTGATTCTTGTCCATGCTGCTAAGGTTGACTGAGGAGGTGTCTATGAGAGAGTTGGTTATTTTTGTCATGTATATCTGGGCTTCAATATCGGATATGCGAAATCGCACTATTCCAAATAGAATCCCTCTTTTGCTCGCTTTTTTATGGCTTATTTGGCTTGTGGCAAATGAAAAGCACACTGAGTTACTGATGAATGCATTATGGAGTGAGCTCTTTGTTATATGTGTACTGATTACCGTAGGTATAGTTACAAAATTTATGGGTCATATGTCTTCTCTGGGAGGGGGAGATATTAAACTTATTCTCTCAACATGCCTTTATCTTGAAATAAAAGAGACATTTGTCTTTTTATTTTTAGCAAATATTTTAGGTGTTATGTTTTCTTTTCTGTTCTTTATTTGGCGTAAATTTTTAAAGAGAGAAGACAGAAATAAAAAAGAAATTACCAGTTCAGATAGTATATTTATGTATACATTTCCTTTTGCACCATTTCTTGGATTTGGTGTGGCACTTGCGCTATTTTTACGCTAAAATCGGGAAGTGTTATATAAATTTAAAAATTCTTCTAATTCCCGAATATATAAAAAGTTTTTTCTGCTATCAATAGTTTACACGTTGCGTTGAGAGATTGAGTTCCCCCAACACTCAATTTCATCGCTAAATGGCCCCGACCATTTAGTTTTCTCGATTTGCGAGGCAACGTATGCCATGGAGGCAGGACGACTATTAACGTGGTCGCACACATGTCGCCCTGCCTCATGGCAATCCCTTTAGAGCTATTTGCTCTATCTTTGATATACCCATTATTTCAAGTATTTAAAAGTAAAAATACAGCTACTAGGCTATTTTCCTGCGGTTTTATACGTGTCAGAAACCAGCTGCATGGATCATTCAAAATCTTGAAGACAGATGGCGTAGAGGCTCTTTGTTATTGCATAAAATCGCTGATACATTATTTTGCATAGTTCAATTGATTTTTGCATATCTTTTGTATAGCCAATTAATTCCAAGCGGCAGGGCTACTTATGATTTATTTACGTAACAGGTATGCAATCTTCTTCAAATTTCCGCTTGTAAAACAACATAACAAATTGTATCTGAAGATATTTTAGTGTAGTATGATACGGTAACAACACGGGACTATGCATAAAACATACGCATGTTTTTAAGGCATCGTTTGAGCAGATGGGGCTGTGAGATGGCTAAGGCAGGTGTTACCAAAAAGACCGACCCAGGTTTGGGTAGGACAGTAGCAAGGTTGTTACAAGAAAGTGGCAAGCGCCAGGTAGACCTGTGCGAATTCTCACATTGGTCACGTGCGTATGTCTCTTACATTTGCACTGAGCGTCGTAAGTGGCCTTCATTTGATAAAGCAAAGGTTATCGCTGACTTCTTCTCCTTAAGTCTTGATCAACTTTGGGTTGAGCATCTTAAAGATCTTGTTGATGCTGGCGTGGAGCTTACAGAGACGCAGAAGAAGAATTTAGCTGATGGCGTTAATCTTCCAAATCCTACTGTTATGCATGACGGAAATGACAATAGAGAATACCTCCAACCTGTTGTTTCCTCGGGGAACGGCTCAGATTACACGCTCCCGGAAATTCTTGGCGTCGAATAAGTATTTTTGACTATTTTTATTGTTTACAATGCCATACTTGCTGTATACGCGTATGATTCAGCGTTGTTCAGATTGCATGGGGCTATCTGAAGAGTAGGAGATGTGCAAGATGGCTGGACTACACTGTTCAGACTGCGCTTTTAGCTCGTTCAAATTTAACGAGGACGCCCAGATGTATCAGGCGTACTGCTCGCGCGGCTATTTGCTGGCTGATCCACATATCCATGAGCTTTTTGCCATGCACTTTGCTAAGTCTCCAGAGGATTTTGTTCCCGTCAAAGATCCGTTTAATCGCGAGTATCTGAGAAAGTCATATATCTGCGGAGAATTTATTAAGCGCAAGGATAATTTGGGTTAACGGTATGTCTTAAAACCCTGTTATGTAACATAGCAGGGTTTTATTATGCCTCTGACGTGTTTCTCGTCTATTGATATCAAAGAATTAAGTAAATATCACAATAGTTGTTATGTAACGCTTATAGATTTCTGCATAATTAGTTAACTTTCTGTTATATGTTCCCCTTAAAACAGGTAGTATTGATTTGGGGGAATCTCCTTATTACAAGGGGATTTAAAACATTTATAAAGGAGCGACAGCAATGTCGAGGCGACCACAAACAGAAAGTTGTGACACTCGTCACAGACTTCTTAAATCCGCAGAGCAAGAGTTTGCTTTACAGGGATACGATAAAGCTTCACTGAGACAGATTTGTGCACATGCAGGCGTTACCACGGGCGCTCTGTATTTCTTCTTCGATAACAAAGAGGACCTTTTTAAGAATGTTTTGACCCCTGTCACTGAAGGCGCAATTCAGATTCTTGAAGACTACAAAGATCATCTGCTGGTCTCTGAGGAACGAGATCTTGAAGACACTCCTTTGGGTAATAAAGAAACGCTCGAGAAATTCTTAGACCTTCTGTACGGCAATAGGTACGTGGTGCAGATTCTTGTGAATAACCGAGAAAACCCGCATGTTGTCCATTTCTTTGAAGAATTGACTGAGGTTATCTCTGCAACCATCAGAGCCATTCTTTATCCTAACGTTGCGCAGGTTAAACCCTATGATGAGTTTATTATTACCTGGCTTGCTCAAACTGAAATGACCACCATTGTCAACATTCTTAAAAATGATGAGACTCGTGAAGAGGCTGACGGTCACATAAATTCAGCAGTAATGTTTACGCAAGGTGGCATTAAAGCCTTAGTTGAAGAACATTAGATGCTCATCTGTGCATAAAAATTGACAAAATCAACTTATTTCCGTTATTCTCTTAAAAGGTATAAATCACCCAAAGGAGACCTTTATGAAGTTTAATAAGCTCGGCCTCGTAGCAGCATCCGCTTCTGCCGTTCTTGCACTTGCTGGCTGCAATCTTATTCCAAATCTTGCTGATCCAGGAACCACTACTGGCGGTGGTCAGCAGCAGCAACAGCAGCAGACTGCACCTGATGCAAATACCGCAACTAAGCCTTCAGATACTCGTGCTGGTGACTCTGACTCTCAGCAGCTCTATCAAACTCTGATGGATAAGCACAACACTTCAGAGCAGGTTACCAACGTTCAGAAGTACGTTGATGATATTAAGAAGACTGGCGATAAGACTGAGGTTCTTATCGACACCGATAAGATTACCGTTACCGTTACCGGCATTGGTGTTGACTTTGAGAACTCCAACGGCTATCTGGTTGAGGTTGTTAACAAGACCGATACCAACATCTTCATTCAGACCACCGACACCGCTATTGGCAAGGATGAGCTGAGCTTGTTTGTTAACGCAGCTCCTAACGCAACTACCAAGGGCTTTGCATTCTTTGACCCAGGTGTAAAGATGGACGCATCCGCAACTGTTCGTGGTACCATCCTTGCTCTTTATGGTTCTGACTACAGCATGGATTCCTTCAGCGTTATGTTCTAAGTTCACTTAGTTCGTTGACTGCAAAGGCTCAGCTTTTAGCTGAGCCTTTTTTGTTAGCGAGAAACCCCGTCAAAAGCAGCTAAATGAGTTAGTGTTGAGGTTATTAGAATCCGTTAGACTATAGAGTTGTTAGCTATTAGAAAAGCATGTATGCACTGCATATAAGGAGCTACGATGCTAGATTTAGATAAAAACACAGACAAGTCATATAACGACCTTATCTTTTTAAAGCCTCTTTTTCACAATAAGATTTGGGGCGGAAGAAGACTTGCTGAAGAGTATGGCTATGATATCCCCGAAGGCTCAGTAGGAGAGTGCTGGGCGATCAGTGCACATCCTAGCGGAGACTGTGAAGTTGCCTCTGGTACATATGCTGGCAAAACTCTTTCGGAGCTTTGGTCAACGCATCGAGAGCTTTTTGGTAATGCAGGAGGAGACCGTTTTCCGCTTCTTATTAAAATTCTTGATGCAAAAGATGATCTCTCTGTTCAGGTTCATCCAGATGATATGTACGCAGCAGAACACGAGAATGGTTCTCTGGGAAAGTCTGAGTGCTGGTATATTCTTGATGCAAAAGAGAATGGCGATATTGTTGTAGGACAAAATGCCTCCTCAAAAGAAGAGTTTGCAGCCATGGTTGAGCAGGGAAAGTGGACTGAACTGCTCAATTACGTTCCTATCAAGGCTGGAGATTTCTTTAGGATTGATCCTGGAACCGTTCACGCCATTAGAACGGGCACGCTTATTCTTGAAACTCAGCAGAGCTCCGATGTTACGTATCGCGTCTACGACTATGACCGTTTAGGTGATGACGGTAAACCTCGTGACTTGCATCTAGCACAGAGTCTTGAAGTCATCGATTATGCACAGGAAGCTCCAACATCTGGAGAAATCACAGCTCCAGAAATTGACGGCAAAACTGAGCTTATGAGTTGCAAGTATTTCTCGGTAGAAAAATATGAGATTCATGAGTCAAAAACTATTGCTCAGCCATGGCCGTTTATGTGCGTAAGTGTCATTGAGGGAGAAGGTACGGTTTGCGCTGACGGCGGCAACGGAGTAGAGCATAGGATTTGCAAGGGCTCACATTTTATTGCACCCGCATCTTCTGGTAGCCTGCGCTTTACGGGCACTATGACATTGATTACCTCTCATCTTCCTCACACAAAGTAGGATGATACATAAGTCGAATGCAGCTTAATTTGTAACATTTGACTCGTTTCAAGTAGAATATAAAAAGTTGGGACTCCCATACGCTTATAGGAGGAACGTATGAACAAAGAGATGATTACTCGTCGCGCTTTTGCGGGATTGGCTGCAGGTGGTGCTGCTAGCACGCTTGCCGCTTGTAATAGTGATGCCCTTCAGGCAATTTTGAATCCTGATTCCGTTCTTGGTGGAGCTGGTCAAGATCCTCAGAATGGCGATCAGGGCGGTACTGGCGATGCGACTTCTCAGTCAAATCTGGTTAAGCTTGAGGAGACTCCAGATAATCCAACACTAACCGGAGATCTTTCCAAGATTGTTACTGGTGTTTGGTGTGTTGACAATGGTGTTGGAACTAAGGGTGGATCAAAGGAAGGCAAAACCTTTGACCATGGCGGCATGCTTAATCAGGGCTATAACGATGGAACCGTTCTTTACTATTCTTTCAAAGAAGACGGTACTTTCTTCATGCACAATTTTAAAGGCGTGAAGAATGACGGTAAGTGGGAAGCAAAAGGAACTGTTGCCATTCAGTGTACGTATGATGATGGTGATAGTGTGCCAATGCTTTTTGATAAGGACGATAACAACTATCTGAAGTACAGTGATGCCAAAAGTGAGATTACGTTTAATTTCAAAAAGCTTTCAGATAATCCTGACGATACTTCACAGATTGCTTATATTGATGGTCAGGTAGTCAATTTTGCTGCCACCATTCCAGGTACGTACTATCTCTTCGGTCTGCACTATGCAGATGGCTCTAAAGAAGATTTAACTAGTGAACAGATTGAGTCTATGAATAAGGGTTCGGGTGCAGCGTATACCTTCTCTGCTCATAAGGAAGGAAATGCTGCACTGTTCTATCCAGACGGTAGTGTTGCCCCTATTCAGATTGTTGCAGAGGAGCCTTCGGCAGATGGTCTTTCTTTCCCTATTCTTGCTCAGGGCTTTTCAAAAGACGGACAGATAGCTAAGTCTGTTCTGTACACTACTGCGGAGGATAAGAAACTCCTTAGCATTGATACCCCTGGATATACTCTCAAGTTTGCCCTCATTAATCACCGCGAGGATAATTGGGCTAAATATGAGTATCCACCAAAGGCTGAGTTCCCTTGGCAGCCAGATGGTAAGGGCGGCTATACGCTGGTAACACCTACTTCTTCTGGTTCTGGAAATGGCGGCAGCTCATCTGGAAATGGCGGCAGCTCATCTGGAAATGGTGGCGGCGGCAAGGGTGGTACTGGTA